>DASVNH010000001.1:0-37046 GCA_036383955.1 Planctomycetota bacterium
CCTGGGATCCGGGCCCGCGGCGCCGCCACCGCGGCCACGGGGGTTTTCAGACAGAGCCTAGCGCCGCTTCGCCTCGTCCAGCTTCGGCCCCACGCGCTCCCGCAGCGCGGGATTGATCCGCAGCGCGGCCTCGAGGTCGTCCGCGGCCGCCTGGAAATCCCGGCGCCGCAGGCGGAGCAGCCCGCGTTCCACCCGCGCGTCGGCGTAGCCCGGATCCAGCTTCAGCGCCTGGGAGAGATCCGCTTCGGCTTCGGCCGGGGCCCCGCGGCGCGCGTTCAGGACGCCGCGCCACAGCCAGGCTTCCGGCAGCCCGCGGTTGAGCTCCAGGGCCCGGTCGAGATCGGCGACGTCCGACTTGAGCAAGCCGCGCCACATCCAGGCCCTGGCGTAGGAGGGCGTCATCTCGACGGCCTTCGCGACCTCGGCCGCCGCCGCGGGGTCGTTCGAGCGGAAGGCGAGGATGCCGAGCCAGAGGCGGACCTCGGAAGATTCGGGCAGCCGGAGGGCGGCTTCCCGGAGATCGGCCGCGGCCCGCTTCAGGTCCTCGGACGCGTCCCGTCCCAGAGCCAGAAGGTGGGTCGCGCGCTCGACGTAGGCGATGCCGCGGCGCTTGTGCGCCTCCTTCGTCGGGGGATGGAGCGCGATGGCCGCGGAGGCGTCCTCGACGGCCCGCGTGAACTCCGGGAGCGGATCCCGGCCGCGGCTCGCGAGGAACGAGCCCCGGCAGACGCGGACGACGGATCTCCAGATCGGCGGGCTTTCGAACGCGGGGGCCAGCTTCGCCAGGGCGTCGAGATCCGTTTCCGCGGCGGCGTAATCGGGCAGCGGATCCTGGTCGCGGATCGCCCGGTGGTTCGCCCGCAGGGTCCGCACGGTCGCGCGCCGCAGCCAGCCTTCCTGGGACTCGGCGTTCAGCCGCAGCGCCTCGCCGTAGTCCTCCTCGGCCGCCTGGTAGTCGGGAAGCGGATTCTCGCCGCGGTTGGCCCGCTCGTTCCCCCGGTTGCGCTTGAGATCGCCGCGGCCGAGGAGATGGGGCAGATAGCCGCGGTCCGCCCGGATGGCCTCCGTGAGGGCCTTCTCCCGCTCCAGCCAGTCCTTCTCGCGGTCGCCCCGGGCCGTCGCCGCGACCCGCGCCAGCGCGTCCCAGGCCTCGTCGAGCAGAGGATCCTGGCGCGCCGCGGACTCCAGCAGCTCGCGGGCCTCTTCCGGCCGGCCCTCGAGGTGCGCGAGCAGTCCCCGGGCCACCGATAGACGGACGTCCTTCGCCGGCCAGTCGCGCGGGAGGGCCAGGAAGCGGCGCAGGTCGTCGAGGATCTCCGCGTCCGGCGCGCCGGTCCGGAGGCGCAGCACGGCGCGCTCGTAGAGGGCGGGCCCGTAGCCGGGGTCCGCCCGCAGCGCCTCCGCCTGGAAGGCGAGCGCCTTCTCGTTGTCCATCAGCGCGCGGTGCATCCGGCCCATCAGGTACTCGATCTCGGCGGATCGCGCGCCCCGGGCGCGGGCGCCCTCGTAGGCCTGTTCGAGCGCGGGGAGATAGCGCCGCATCTCCGCGTTTTCGCCCTTCTCCCGGCGCTGCAGCGCCGCCTCCAGCGAGAGCCGGGCGGTCTCGCGCAGCATCGCCACGGACGCGTCGCGCTCCGCGCGCAGCCGCGCGCTCGCGATCCAGACGCCCAGCAGGCCGAGGGCGACCGCCGTCCAGACGGCCAGCGCCGCGGCGTTCCGGCGCGCGCGCCGGAGCAGGCGGTCGACCCGCCCCGGGCGCCGGGCGAGGATCGGCTCGCCGTCGAGCGCGCGGCGGAGGTCGTCGGCGAACGCCGCCGCCCCCGGATAGCGGCGCGCGGGATCCTTCTCCAGCGCCTTGAGGGCGATGGTGCCGAGGGGGCCCGGGACGTCGGCGGGAGCCTCCTCCAGGATCTTCCGGTAGATCTCCGGGACGGCGTCGCCCGGATGCGGCGGCGCGCCGCTGAGCGCTTCGTAGAGGATGGCGCCGAGCGCGTAGACGTCGGTGCGCGGCGAGATCCGCGCCGAATCCCCCCGGACCTGCTCGGGGGACATGTAGAGCGGCGTGCCGAGGGCGACTCCCGTCGCGGTGACCTCGCTCTCCGAATCGAGGAGATGGGCCAGGCCGAAGTCGCCGACCTTGGGCTCCCCCCCGGCGCCGACGAGGATGTTGGCGGGCTTGAGATCGCGGTGGACGATCCCCTTCTCGTGGGCGGCGGCGACTCCCCGGGCGGCCTTCTCGAGGATCCGGGGCGCGCCGGGGTCCCGGATCAGGCCCTTGAGCGAGCGCCCCGCCACGAGCTCCATGACGATGTAGAGACGGCCGCCCGCCTCCCCGGCGTCGTAGACCGCGACGAGGTTCGGGTGGGTCAGGGCCGCGGCGGCCCGGGCTTCCCTCCGGAACCGGAGCTCGGCCGTCTCGCCGAGGAGCGCGCGCTCCCGCAGCACCTTGAGCGCCACGTCGCGCCGCAGCTGCCGGTCCCAGGCGGCGTAGACCACCGCCGTGGCGCCCTCGCCGATCCGCTCCCGGATCTCGTAGCGCGGGATCTCGGGACGGCCTTCGACCCGGAGCTTCTTCTCCTTCAGGAGGGCGTCGACGTCCTCCCGCTTCAGGATCCCGCGCGCGACGAGAAGCTCCTCGAGGCGGCCGCCCGCGGCCCGCAGGCCGTCGAGCGTCGGGCGGTCGACGAGCTTCCACTCCAGCGCGATCTGGCCGAGGAGGACGTCGTCGCCGGCGACCTCCGTGGACTCGCGCGAACGCTCGTGCTCGTGGAGGTCGTCGAACACCCGTCCGGCGAGCTCGTCATCCGCCGAAGAGGCGTTTCCACTCATCTTCGAATTCCCGCGGGCCGGACGTCGCCTGGAGCAGCGCGGCCCGCGTTTCCTCCCGGATGGCTTCGCGGACGGCGAAGAGATAGTTCTCGACGTCGGTGTCCTTGAGGCCGAAGCGCGCCGCCAGCTCCTTGTAGGACGGCCGCTCGGCCTTGGGCGGCGTCGTCCGGGCGAGATAGACCTGGAAGCGGAGCTCCTTCCCCTCCGCCGCCGCGCGCGCGCGGACCCGTTCGATCGCGCCGCTCAGCAGCTCGTCGAGCCAGGCCTTCTCGAAGGCCGCGTCGGGGTCGGCGGCGATCTCCCGGGGGACGTCACCGTCGAGCGAGACGATCCGCGCGTCGCCGCCGCGCTTGAGCCGATGGAGCGCGCGCTCCTCGTGGCCGACGAAGCGTTTCAGCAGGACTTTCAGATAGGCGCGGAAGCCGCCTTTCCCCGCGTCGTAGCGCGCCAGGGATTCGCCTTCCATCAGCCACAGGAAGAACGCCTGCGTCAGGTCCTTCGCGTCCTCGTTGCCCTTGGACCAGGCGATCCGCACGTAGGCGTACACCGGCTTCCAGTACCTGCGGCAGAGCGCCTCCATCCGCGACGGCTCGGCCTTCAGCAGCGAGGCCAGGTCCCCTCCGGTCTCGGGAAACCGGTCGCCGTCGCCTCCCAGACTGGTGTCCTGCGACGGCCTTCTCTTCACGGTTGAAAGTATATAGCACGTGCCCGGACGGGCGCCGCGCGCGCCGGATTCGGCGTCCCGAAATTCTTTAAAAGATCCGCCGCCCCGCGGGCAACAGGAGGGCGCGCCGGGCTGTCCGGCGGCTCGAGGTGAGGCATGCGCGCGATTCTCCTCCTGATGCTGGCGGGTCCCGGCGACGAGCAGGTGAAGTGGATCAAGCTGGACGAAGCCCGGGCCCGCTCCGCCGTCAGCGGCAAGCCGGTCCTGGTCTGGTCCATTTCGGCGCTGCTCGTCGACGGACCTCCGACCAAGGGCCTGGACCAGGCCTTCCAGAGCGAGATCGTCCGCGTCCAGAAGGACGACTTCCACTTCGTCAAGTGCGCGGACATGAACACCATCAAGGCGGTCAAGGCGACGTCCAAGTGCGAGCTCATCATCTTCGACCCCGACGGCGACGAGCTGCTCCGCGCGGTCGCCACGAGCGTGCCGCAGCTCGCCGCCGCCATGAAGGCGGCGATGGCCCGCTACTCCGACAAGCCCATCCAGTGGAGCGTCGGCGCGCCCCCGGCGGACAGCAAGCCCATGACCGTCGTCCTCTTCTCCGACGGCTCCGAAGCGGCGGAGCTCGCCGCGCGGACGCTGGAGGACCGCCGCGTGGCGAAATTCCACGAGCGCTGCGCCTTCGTCAGGATCGACTGCCGCAAGGACGCGCCGGAAGTGAAGGCCTGGAACGTCTCCTGCGTCCCCACCCTGATCCTCCTGGATCACGCGAAGGAGTTCGGCCCCAAGTCCTCCGTGGAGCGCAGCGCGGAGCGCAAGACGCCCCGGGAGATGAAGAGCTTCCTGGTCAGGGGCCTCACCGCGATCGAGAAGGCGAGGCGCTGACGTGCCGGCCGTCCTGCTTCTGCTCCTGGCGGCTCTCGACGAGCCCCGGACGCCGCTCGACGCCTTCAAGGCCGCCGTGCGCGAGGCGAAATCCGCCGAAGACAAGGCGCGTCTCCTGCTGGCGTTCGGGGCGGCGGCGACCCCCGACGCCGCGGCGGTCGCGGAGCTGTCGCGCTTCCTGAATCCGGCCCCGGGCGACCTCCGCTTCGTCCTCCCGACGACCTCCGCCGCGATCCTCGGACGGCTGCGCGGGAGCAAGGAGGCGTCGCGGGCCCTGGAGCGCGCGCTGCCCGTCTACGCGAAGGTCCCCTGCGTCCAGCGGAAGCTCGTCGCGGCGCTGGCCCGGGTGGGGCACGCGTCCTCGACGGCGGCGCTGGACGCGATCCTCCGGGGCCCCGACCTGGACCTGGCGCTCTTCACCGTCGCGACCCTGCCGGACCTGCCCGCCGACCTCAGCCTGGACGCGCTCATCCGCGCCTGGGAATGGATGGAAAGCCGGCGCCCGAAAGTCGGCGACGACGTGAAGAACGGCTTCAACCGGCTGGAGGCCGAGATTCTGAAACAGGTCCAGGGGATGTCCGGCGAAAAGTATCCGACGATGACCGAGATGAGCCGCTGGTGGTCGAAGCACGCGACGACCTGGATCGCCCGGGCCCGCCTGCGCGACCGGGACAAGTCGCCGGACAGCCTTCCCGCGGAGCCTCCGCCGGCGCTCATTTTGGAGTTCGGATTCAACGAGCGCGCGGGCACGACCGCGGCGAACACGGGCGTGGCGTCGGCCTGGGTCCCGTCGGGCGTCCTCACGAGGAACCGCCCCGCCTGGTCCGGCGACGTGCCGCCGTCGGGCGGCGCCGGGTCGCTCGACTGGGGGCAGGAGCCGGGCGCGGTGGACGTCGCCGGCGTCGCCGAGCATCTCCGCGACCTGCCGGCGTTCAGCGTGACCGGATGGGTCTGCTGCCGCGGCGCGGCCGAGGGCGCCATCCTCTCGTGGCTCGATCGCGACGGGGTGGAGATCGTCCGGCGCGCCGACGGGAGCCTCCAGGCCGGCATCAACCAGCGGGCCGAGGCGTCGGACGTCCGGACGCCCCCGGGCCTGGTCGGGGCGATCGACGAACGCGTCCCCAACGCCGTCTTCGACGGCTGGCGCTTTTTCGCGCTGACGTCCGACGCGAAGGAGATCCGGATCTACGTGGGCGCGCGGGACCGGGACGCGGCGCCGGTCGTGATCCGGGAATCGACGAGGGGCAAAGTCGGAAGCCGCGTCGCCGCGACCCTGTCGATCGGAAACGTGCCTCAGCGCGGGGCCGGTCGCGGCTTCCGCGGCCTGATCGACGAGGTCCGGATCTTCGCGGGAGCCCTGCCGCCGGCCGAGGTGGTGCGGATCCAGGGGCGCTAGGCCGCGAGGACCTGCTTCAGGTACGTGATGCTCTGGCGCGCGATGTTCTCGGCGCCCGGTCTGTAGTCGAAGACCTCGACCGAGAGGTAGCCATTGTAGTTGATGTCCTTCAAGGCCTTGATGATCGGGCGATGGTCCACCTCGCCCATGCCGGGGCCGAGCAGGTTCGGGTCGTTCGCGTGGAAGTGCGCCAGGTACGGCGCCGACGTCTTGATCACCTCGGGGATCGGCCGCGTCTCGGAGCCGCTCATCGCCTTCACGTCGAGATGCAGGCGGAAATTCGGGTGCTTCAGGCGCTCGATCAGCTCGATCCCGTCCTCGGCGGTGCGGAGGAAGTCTGTGTCCGACGGCGACAGCGGCTCGATCGCGAGCGTCACGCCCTGGCGCGCCGCCTCGGGCAGCACGCGCGAGAAGACGTCGACGCAATAGTCCATCGCCTTCGCCCGCGTCACGCCGGGCAGGAGGTTCCGCTGCTTGGGCGAGCCGATGACCATGACCTTGCCGCCGAGGTCGGCGCAGAGCCGGGCGAGCTCGACGAAGTAGTCCGCCGTGCGCAGGCGGAGGGCGTCGTCCGGCGTCGTCACGTAGAGCCCGGGCGGCTTCACGAGGAGCCAGTGGAGGCCGACGATCTCGACGCCCGCCCGCTCGGCGGCATGGCGCAAGTCGCGCCGCTTCTGCGCGTCGATCTCGCGGCAGTCGGGCGCGAGGGTGAAGGGCGCCACTTCGAGGCCGTCGTAGCCGCGGGCGGCGACGTGCTCGAGGGTCTTCTCCCACTCCCAGTCCACGAACGTCTCGTTGCAGATGGCCAGCTTCATGCGCGTTCTCCCGTAGGCCCCCCGACTATAGCGCGGAAGGGCGACCGGGTCTATTAGTCCGAAACGGCTCCGCATGATCGTGGTGTAGAATCCCGGCATGGCTCCCCGCATCGGACCGGAACCCCAGCGCCCCCCGCGGACCGCCATGGAGAAATTCCTCCAGGCGATCCCCTTCGGCCTCGGCGTGCGGAACAAGCCGCGGCACTTCCTGGAGATGTGGAAGACGCTCTGGGACAACCGCCGCGCCCCGGGCTACGCCTGGAGCATCCTCAAGCACGGCGTCTGCGACGGCTGCTCGCTGGGCCCGCGCGGGCTCCAGGACGACGTCATCAAGGGCACCCACCTCTGCACCACCCGCCTGCGGCTGCTCAAGCTCAACACGGCCGGGCCGATGGATTTCGGGCTGCTGGGAAACGTCGACGACCTCAAGGGCATGAGCGGCGAGGCCCTCCAGGCCCTCGGCCGGATCCCCGTGCCCCTCGTCCGCTACCCCGGCATGAACGGCTTCAGCCGGATCGAGTGGGAGGAGGCCATCGACATCCTCGCCGAGCGCCTCAAGAAGTCGGATCCGAAGCGCACGGCGTGGTTCGCGACGTCCCGCGGGATCACGAACGAAGGCTACTACGCCTTCCAGAAAGCCGCGCGGCTGCTGGGCAGCCCGCACGTCGACTACTGCGCGCGGCTCTGCCACGCGCCGTCGTCGATCGGCCTGGGGGACGTCTTCGGGGTGGGCGCGCCGACCTGCTCGCTCAAGGACCTGATCGGCACGGACCTGCTGGTGCTCTGGGGGACGAACCTCGCGAACAACCAGCCGGTGGCGACGAAGTACCTGCACTACGCGAAGAAGGAGGGCACGCGGATCGCGGTGGTCAATCCGTACCGCGAGCCGGGCCTCGAGCGCTACTGGGTGCCCTCGGTCCCCGGCAGCGCGATGTTCGGCACGCGCCTCATGGACGACTTCTACCCCGTGCGGGTCGGCGGCGACATCGCGTTCATGAACGGCGTCCTCAAGGCCCTCCACGCGCGCGGCGGCTTCGACAAGGGCTGGCTCGACAAGCACGCGACGGGCGTCGACGATCTCGTCGCCAAGGTCACCTCGTGGAACTGGACGGCCCTCGAACAGGCGAGCGGCCTGCCGCGCGCCGAGATGGAGCGCTTCGCCGACATCTACGCCAAGGCGCGGACCGCCGTCTTCGTGTACTCGATGGGCCTGACCCAGCGGACCTACGGCGTCGACAACGTCCGCTCGATCGCGACGCTGGCGGCCGTCCGCGGCATGGTCGGCCGCGAGAAGTGCGGCGTCATGCCGATCCGCGGCCACAGCGGCGTGCAGGGCGGGTCGGAGGTCGGCGTCGCCCCCGACAAGTTCCCCGGCGGCCTGCCGGTGAACGAGGAGAACGCGGCGAAGCTTTCCGCGCTCTGGGGCGCCAAGGTCCCCGCCGAGAAGGGCATGGCGGCCGTGCAGATGATCGAGTCGGCGCGGCGCGGGGGGATCGACGTCCTCTACTCCATGGGCGGCAACTTCCTCGAGACGCTGCCCGACCGCGCCTTCGCCGAGGAGGCTCTCAAGCGGATCCCGGTCCGCGTCCACCAGGACATCGTCCTCAACTCGTCGATGCTGCTGCCCGCGGGCGAGATGGTCATGCTGCTGCCCTCGATGACGCGCTACGAGCTGCCGGGCGGGGGGACGTCGACGTCCACCGAGCGCCGGATCCGCTTCAGCCCGGAGATTCCCGGGCCGCGGATCCTGGAGGCGAAGCCCGAGTGGCAGATCCCGGTCCTGATCGCCATGCAGGCGGACCTGGCGCGGCAGCGGGCGTTCCCGTGGAAGGACACGGCCGACATCCGCCGCGAGATCGAGAAGGTGGTGCCGCTCTACAAGGGCATCGCGGACCTGAAGGAGGAGGGCCAGTCCGTGCAGTGGGGCGGCGAGCGGCTCTTCGAGGGCGGCGTGTTCGACAAGATGCCGGGCGGGCGCTGCCGGCTGATGCCGAAGGATCCGCCGTCGATCGTGGTTCCGCCGGGCAAGTTCCACGTCACGACGCGCCGGGGCAAGCAGTTCAACTCGATGACGCAGGGGGAGCGCGATCCGCTCACGGGCCTCGGCCGCGACGCGGTGCTCATGAACCCGGAGGACGCGAGCGGCCTCGGGCTAAAGAACGGCGACGCGGTGGAGGTCGTCTCCGAAACCGGCCGCCTGACGGGCGTCGCCGCGCTGGTGCCGGTCCGCCGCGGCACGGTGCAGCTGTACTGGCCGGAGGCGAACGTCCTGATTCCCCGCCGCCTCGACCCCGAGTCGGGCGAGCCCGAGTACGCGGTCTTCGCGGAGCTGAAGAAGGCCTAGAAGAGCTTACGCAGCGCCTTCACGCTCAGGAAGAGATGGGCGCGATCGTCCTTCAGCTCCTTGAACCCGTTCTTGAGGTAGAACGCGCGCGCGGCCTCGTTCACGGCGACGACGGCCACCGCGAGGACGCCGATCTCCGCGGAGACGTGCAGCGCCTTTTCGAGAGCTCGGACGAGAAGGCCTTGTCCCAACCCCTGGCCCTGAACGCTCCGGTCCACGGCGAGACGGCCCAGCAGGACGACGGGAACCGGATAGCGCGGCAAGCGCTTCGCGTCTTCGGGAGGAAGATCGGCGCCGTCGACCTGCCCGGCGGACAGCGAGTAGTAGCCGAGCACGCGGAGGTCGTCGGATCGGCGGGCGACGAACGTGCGGCTGACCCCCAGGTCCTCATTCTGCCGGGCATAACGGCGGAGGAAGTCGTCGAGCGAAGCCACGCCGCACTCGAACGCCTCCCGCTCGTGGCGCGGACCGAGAGGTTCGACGACCCACGGGAACGCGCTAGCCACGGCCCCGCCGGTAACGGCGGACTGCGGCCTTGAGGGCCGGCGCGGGCTCCTCGTCGGCCTCGAGGATCTCGAAGAACCTCTTCAGGTCCCGGGGCGAGAGAGAGATCGTCGCGCTTTCGGCGACGAGGGCGCGCGCTCGGTCGAGCAGCGACGCGAGCGCGAAGGAGGTCAGCGGCTGACCGCTCAGGACCGCCGCCCGCTCAAGAAGGAGCTTGTCCTCGGGTTTCAGGCGCATTTCCAGGCGGGCCGTGCGGGTGGCCATGCTCTTCTCCTGTACGGCATTCGTACGGACATTAGTGTACGGCGGCCGACCGTACGAATCAAGCCCGAGATTCCTCCGCCAATCCGACTTTGCCGCTTCCGCGCCGTCCCCTATATAATGACCCCACTCATGCGGCTCCTCCTCTTCCTGGCCATGGCGCTCGGCGCGTCGTGCACCTACGGGCTCGACGGCGACATCGCCGCGCTGCGCGCCGAGATCGTCGACACCGAGCGGAAGATCCCGGCGGAGGCGCCGCTGTGGATCTTCGAGGGCCCGGACCGCTTCGACCAGTATCTCGACGACTCGTCGGCCCGCGTGCCCGAGTTCATCTACCTCCACATCGCGCGCAAGCTGCACGCGCTGCCGGCGCGGGAGCCCGACGCCCTCGCGAAGGGCGAATGGGACCGCGCGGGCTGCGAGGAGGATCCCTCGAAGTTCCGCGGCCGCTTCTGGCGCGTCCGCGGCCTGATCGCCGAGCTCCACGCCGAGCCCGTCAAGGATCCCAAGTCGCCCTTCGAGCTGGTGCACGCCGGGGTGTTCTTCGACCCGGACCGGCGCCCCGTGCTCTTCCACGTGGTGCAGAAGCCCGACGTCCTGACGCTGCGCGAGGACACGGTCGAGATGTCGGGCGTCTTCGTGAAGTGGGTCCACTACGTCTCGCGCTCGGGTAAGGAGGTCCGGGCGCCGCTCTTCGTCGGCAAGGCCCTGAGACGGTACTTGTGAAGAAAAAGAAGCCCCCCGCGATGGAGTGGCTCTGGGCCCCCTGGCGCATGCCCTACATCCGGGTGGCGGCCAAGACCGAGGCGCCGACCGACTGCTTCTTCTGCGACTACGCGGGCGCTCCCCGCAAGGACCGGAAGAACCTGGTGCTCCACCGCGGGACGCACGTGTTCGCCGTCCTCAACCGCTACCCCTACACGGGGGGCCATCTCATGGTCGCCCCCTACGCCCACAAGGGCGACCTCGAGCTCCTCTCCCCCGCGGAGCGGGCGGAGCTGATGGACGTCGCCATCCACATGGAATCCGCGCTCAAGAAGGTGCTCAAGCCCCACGGCTTCAACCTGGGGATCAACCTGGGACGTCCGGCCGGCGCCGGCGTGCCGGGCCACGTGCATCTCCACGTCGTGCCGCGCTGGAACGGCGACACGAACTTCATGACGACGGTCGGCAACGTCAAGGTCATCCCCCAGGCCCTCCTCGAGATTTACGACGAGCTGCAGTCCGCCCTCTCCGGGCGCCGATAATAGAGTTGACGGTCCCGATTGTGGGTCAGGGGAAGCCTATGCGCCGATTCCTTCTTTCCATCGCCGCCGCCGCGCTGCTCGCGCTGCCGGCCGTCGCCCAGAGCGTGCGCGTCACGCTCTCCGACGGCCGCGCGTTCGAGGGCGAACTCGAATCCTTCGAGAACGGCCGCTACAAGATCCGGCTCGCCGACGGCTCGGTCCGCGAGGTCGAGGAGCGCTCGGTGAAGGACATCGTCCTCCTCGAGCGCGCCGACCGCCGCGCCGACCCCTCCCCCGCCCTCCAGGCCCGCCTCGCCTTCGAGCGCGGCGACTTCGACACCGTCCTCCGGTATTCCGCCCAGGCGCTCCACGCGATCGAGAACGAGCGCGCCGCCCTCAGCGAGCTCTCCCGCAAGGCCGGCCAGGCCCTCATCGAGCGCTCCCTCGAGCGCCGCGACGCCGCCGGCCTCGGCGACCACCTCCGCCGCCTCGTCCCCGGCCTCACGCCCGAGGCCCGCCAGGCCCTCCTCACCCAGCTCGCCGGCCGCTTCTCCGACCTCCACAAGTCCTCCCCCGAGGAGGGCTTCACGACGTCCTTCGCCGAGGTCCTCGCCAAGCTCGCCGACGAGGGCGCCATCCACGCGGACGCCCGCGCGCCGCTCGCCGACGTCTTCCTCCGCCTCGCCGAATCCGCCGTCCAGCGCGAGGAGTGGAGCCAGGCCGTCACGCTCTACCAGGGCGCCGCGAAGGTCGACCCCAAGCGCAAGGAGGCCCTCAAGGCGCCGTCCGCCGCCGCCACGCTCGCGCTCGGCAACCGCCGCCTCAAGACGGGCGACGCCGCCGGCGCCCTCGCCGCCGCCCAGGAAGTCCTCGCCCTCGACGCCAAGAGCGTCGAGGCGCGCCGCCTCGTCGAGGACGCCGACTTCGCCAAGCTGAAGCAGGAGCTGGACGTCGACTACGGCATGGAAGCCGCGCGCCTGCTCAAGGAGTTCATCGCCCGCACCGCGCGGGCCGAGCACCGGGCCTGGGCGACGGAGTCGCTGCGGACGCGGGCCGGGGCCGCCCCCGGCGAGATCCGGGCGCCGGACGTCGCCGCCCAGATGCGGAAGTACTTCCCCGTGCGGCCCGGCCGCTGGGTGCTCTACCGCCGCGCGGACGGCGAGACCCAGGAGCGGATCCGGACGGAATCGGTGGCGCGGGAAGGCGACGTCCTCAAGGTCTACTGCCTGCTCCAGCAGATCTACCGCGACCACAAGGACGAGAAGACCTACGCGGTGGAGGTGGAGCGCGACGCGGTCATGCTGCCGACGGGCGGCGAGCGCGAGCCGCTGCTGCGCTTCCCGGTCCGGCCCGGCGACGCGTGGTCCTGGACGTCGCGCGGCCGCGAGTTCCGCCGCGTGGTGAAGTCGCTCGGCGAGACGGTGCGCACGGGCGACGGCCCCACGGAGAAGAACTGGACCGACTGCCTGATCGTGGACTTCACGAGCGCGCTGGACCGCGACGGCACGCCCATCACGCTCACGTCCCGGAGCACCTACGCGCCCGGCGTGGGCCTGGTGAAGCTGGAGTTCCTGGACGCCGAGTTCAAGCGCTTCGGGCTGGAGCTCGTCGGGCACGGCATCGAGTAACGACCCGGAAGCCGGAATCCGGAATCCAGAATCCCGAAGTCCTGCCCTCTCGATTCCCCTGTTGCTACAACCTGAACTCCCGCCCGGATTCCCCCCGGCCGCCCCCCCGGGGGGCGAAGCCGGAAGGGGGGGGTCCCCCGGCTTCCGGATTCTGGATTCTGGATTCCCCCCCGCCGTGCTATCCTGACCCGCCCATGAAACGCGCGATTCTCCTCCCGCTCCTGGCGACGGCCGGCTGCTTCGTGCAGGCGTACGGGATCGCCACCGCGGCGAGCGACTGGGTCGACATCCCCAACGTCGCCAAGCCGCCGGAAGAGGTCGTCCGCCACGCCCGCGAGATCCTCTCCCGCCAGGGCTACCGCCTGCTGCCCGAGACGCCCGGCGCCCTGGGCCTCGAGTCCGACTGGGACACGCATCTCTCCTCACACTGGAAGGAAGGATTCCGTACCAAGGTCGAGGTGCGGGTGGAACGCGTCGACGCCGGCCGCTGCCGCGTGCTGATCCGCGACCGCCGCGAGTTCAACGACAACGCGAAGTCTCCCATCAACCCGGACGCCGCCCAGTGGGTCGGCGCCTCCGTGGAAGAGAAGCAGAAAGGGAAGATGGGGGAGCCGTCGATGCGCGTCCGCCAGCTGCTCAAGGTCAAACTGGAGGGCCTGCCATGATCCGGCGACTTCCTCTCTTCACGCTCCCGCTCGTCCTCGCCGCCTGCGACGCCGGGCGTCCCGTCTCCCCCGAAGGCCCCTCGACGGGCGCCGTCACGCTCAAGGGGAAGCGCTTCGACGTCCAGCTGGTGACCCTGGAGCGCGAGCGCAAGCGGACCCTCCCGTCCCTGCCCGCGGCCGCCGACGGCAAGGGCACGCTCCTCTGCTGGCCCCGCGAGCGCTTCATGAAGCTCGAACCCCGGGAGGCGCGCGCGTCGTTCGACGTCGCCTTCCTCGACCTCTCCGGCAAGGTCGTGGAGCTCGGCTTCCTCGAGGCCGGCGACCCCCGGGGGATCATGCCGTCGGTCGAGGCGGCCTACGTGCTCCTGGTCGCGCCCAAGTCGCTCGCCGCCGCGAAGGGGGACGTCGCCGACCTCTCCCCGGAGATCAAGGCCGCGAAGCCGCAGGAGCTTCCCCTCGTGCGGATCGGGGACGTCGAGGCGCGGGTCGAGCTCGCGCTGACGGAGGCCGAGCGCCAGCACGGCCTGATGCACCGGCCGAGGATGTCGGCCGACGACGGCATGCTCTTCGCCTACACCTACGACGGGCGCCGGAGCTTCTGGATGGGCAACACGCTCATCCCGCTGGACATCGCCTTCATCAAGACGGACGGGACGATCGTGAACGTCAACGAGACGCCGACGTACCCGAATCCCGAGAATCCGCCCACGCCGTATCCGACGTCCGACTCGAAGGGCGAGGCGCGCTACGTCCTGGAGATGAACCTGGGCTGGTTCAAGCGCAAGGGCCTGACGGACGCGGCCGGCCAGCTGAAGCCGGGGCTGAAGGCGGTCCTGCCTCCGGAGGCGCTCAAGGGCTCCGACTAGTCTCCGATTCCCTTATAATGGAAGGCGGATGAGCAAGAGCCTCTGGAGCATCATGATCCTGGGCTTCATCTGCATCATCATCATGGTGATCATGATGCTGTTCTCCCTGTCCGCCTTTCAGCGCAGCCCCGCCGCCAACCGCGCCAAGTTCTCCAACATGATCCGGGAGCGCTTCCAGTTCCCCGAGGTCGGCGCCGACGTGAAGGCGATCGGCGCCCAGCTGGTGCTGCGCGTCGAGTACGTGTCCGCCCTCGACTCGAACTTCAACGACGACCTGATGAAGGACGAGCTCGAGCGGGTCGCGGAGTTCACCAAGCAGCGCTACGACGGCAAGGACCGCCGCGGCATCGACCAGCTCCGCCTCCGGCGCACGGAAATTCAGGGCAGCGGCTGCTGGACCCGCACCCTGGAGCGCGAGATGACGGTCGACAAGCCGTTCGCGCTGCCGATCATCCCCGTGCCGGAGCCGGAGGACAACTAGCCGTGGACGACATCCTCTGGCGCCCCTCGCCCGAGGCCGTCGAGCGCGCCAACGTCACGCGCTTCATGCGCGCGCACGGGATGAAGGACTACGACGACCTGATCCGCCGCTGTGCCGCGGACACGTCGTGGTTCTGGGACGCCGCGCTCAAGGACCTCGGCGTGATCTGGGACCGGCCCTACGAGAAAGTCCAGGAGGGCGGCTTCCCCTGGGCGAAATGGTTCGTCGGCGGCAAGCTCAACATCGTCTCCAATTGTATCGAGCGCGGCCGCGGCGCGAAGCCCGCGGTCCTTTGGAACGGCGACGACGGCCGCTCGCGCGCGTGGAGCTACGCCGAGCTCGAGCTCAAGGTCGCGCGGATCGCCGGCGCCCTCCTCCGCGAGGGCCTCAAGCCCGGCGACACCGTCGGCATCTACATGCCGATGATCCCGGAGATCGTCGCCGTCTTCTTCGCCTGCCTCAAGATCGGGGCCGTCGCCGTCCCCGTGTTCTCGGCCTTCGGCGCGCCCGCCCTCGCCGTCCGCCTCCAGGACGCCGAGGCGAAGATCCTCTTCACCGCCGACGGCGTCTCGCGCCGAGGCAAGCAGGCGCCGCTCAAGCCCGAGGCCGACAAGGCCGTCGCCGAGTGCCCTACCCTCCGCAAGGTGGTGGTGTTCCCCCGCCTGGGCATCGACGTCCCGATGGGCCCGAAGGACGTCGCGTGGAACGACTTCCTCCGCGGCGTGCCCGAGAAGGTCCCGACGGTCTCGCTCGACGCGGAGGCGACGGCGCTGATCATCTACACGTCGGGCACGACAGGGAAGCCCAAGGGCACGGTGCACACGCACGCGGGCGTGCTGGCGCAGACGGCGAAGGAGCTGGGCTACGGCTTCGACGTGAAGGCGGAGGATGTCTTCTTCTGGGTGACCGACATCGGCTGGATGATGGGGCCCTGGGAGATGATCGGGGTGACGTTCTTCGGCGCGACGCTGGTGCTCTTCGAGGGCGCGCCGAACTATCCGAATCCGGACCGGCTCTGGGAGATCGTGGAGAAGGACAAGGTCACGCACCTGGGGATTTCGCCGACGGCGATCCGGCTGCTCAAGTCGTGCCCGACCGACTGGGTGACGCGGCACGACGTGTCGTCGCTGCGGATCCTCGGCTCGACGGGCGAGGCCTGGGACCCGGACTCGTACCACTGGTTTTTCGAGAACGTGGGCGGCAAGCGCTGCCCGATCATCAACATCTCGGGCGGCACGGAGATCATGGGCTGCCATCTCATGCCGCTGCCGATCACGCCGCTGAAGGCCTGCACGCTGCGCGGGCCGGGGCTGGGGATGGACGTCGACGTCTTCGACGACGACGGCAAGCCCATCCGCGGCGGCATCGGCCACCTGGTCTGCAAGAAGCCCGCGCCGTCGATGACGAAGGGCTTCCTCAAGGACCCGCAGCGCTACCTCGACACCTACTTCGCGAAGTTCCCCGGCGTCTGGTACCACGGCGACTGGGCGAAGGTCGACGCCGACGGCTACTGGTTCCTCTACGGCCGCTCCGACGACACGATCAAAGTCGCGGGCAAGCGGGTGGGCCCGGCCGAAGTGGAGTCGGCGCTCATCGAGCACGCGGACGTCGCGGAAGCCGCCGCCATCGGCGTGCCCCACGAGCTGAAAGGCGAGACGATCGTCTGCTTCGTGGTGCTCAAGCCGGGCCGCGTCCCGTCGGAGCCGCTGCGCGACGCCCTCCACGAACAGGTCGTGAAACATCTCGGCAAGACGCTGAAGCCCGAGGCGGTGAAGTTCGTGAAGCTGCTGCCGAAGACGCGCTCGGCGAAGATCGTCCGCGGCACGATCAAGAAGCGCTACCTGAACCAGCCTCTCGGCGACACGGCCTCCGTCGAGAACCTGGACGCGATCGAGGAGATCGGCCGGGCGACGTGACGACGGGAGCCGGTATTCAGAATTCGGAATCCCGGACCGGGGGCGCGATCTGGCTGATCCGGTTGGGCGCGTTCCTGTTTCTGTCCGCGCTTCCGCTGCACCACCTCTTCCTCACCTTGTGGGGCGCGAGCCTCTTCGCGACGGTCACGACGGAGTTCTCAAGCCGCGTGGTCTATTCGACCTCGATCCGGGTCTATTGGCCCGGACTCTTCCTATCGGGCGCCGCCTGCGCGGCGCTGGTCGCGCCCTCGCTGGCGGCGACGGTCTGGACCGTCGGGCCGCGCTTCCATCGTTTCCTGCTGGTCGCCTTCCTGCCGGTGAGCGCGCTTCTGAGCCTCGTCGCCTCGGACCTCGCCTCGCCCGACCCTCTCTTCGTGGCCGGCCCGATTCAGGTGCCGACCTGGCTGGCCGTCACCCCTCCTCTGGGGAGCTCGGCCTTTCTCGTGCTCGGGTATGTCGTCGGAGTTCCCACCGCTTCCCTCGGCCTCTTCGCGCGCCGGCTTCTCGCGACGCAGTGCCTCTGGCTCACGCTGCTGGAGTGGAACGGTGTGGGCCTCCCGATCCGCTATTTCCCCGGCTGGGTGGGCGCGGCGGGCGCCGCGATGATCCTGCTCGGCGAGAGTCTCGCCCGCCGCCCCGCCCCCGTGATTCTTGATTCCTGATTCTTGATTCGCTCTTAACAATTCCCGCGTATCTTGGTCGAGCGTGCGCAAGCTTCTGGAACGCGGGGCCCTGCCGATCGTCCTGTTCTTCCTGGCGGCGGCGGGAGCCGCGGGGTATTTCCTGCCGCGCTTCGGCGTCGAGGCGGGCACCAACGTCCTGCTCAACGAGGACGATCCGGACCTCGCCTTCTACAACATCACCCGCGCCGACTGGACCTACGACGAGTACGCGATCGTCTGCGTCCGGCGCGAGGAGTGGTTCTCGGCGGAGGGGATCGACGTCCTGAAAGCCCTCGAAGCCGAGCTGAAGACGGCCCCCCACGTGTCGAAGGTCCAGTCGATCCTCACGGTCCCGCTGCTGCGCAACAAGGCGTCGGCCTTCGGCCTGCCCGCGCCCACCTCGCTGACGAAGCCGGACGTGAAGCTCGACAAGGCGAAAGAGGAGCTGCTCGGCCACACCCAGGCGCTGGGCAACTTGATCTCCGCCGACGGGCGGGACCTGAACCTGCTGGCGTACCTCGACGTCCCCCCCGAGCTCCTGAAGCTCGATCCGGAATGGTCGCGCGCGCAGGGCAAGAAAGACGCGGCGCGGCTCAAGGAGCTGGCGACGCCCTACGCCGCCGTCCTGAGCGACTTGAAAGTACGGCGCGACGCGATGATCGCGGCGGTGCGGAAGATCACGGCGGCCTGGGGCCCGCCCCGGCTCGCGCAGGCGCCCCGCCTCTCCGGCCTGCCCATCATCACCGTCAACCTCGTGGAGCACACGCAGGCGGACCTGGCGAACTTCGGGGTCGCGAGCTTCGCCGCCTTCGTCGTCGCCTTCGCCGTCGTCTACCGCCGGGTCCGCTGGACGCTCTGCCCCATCGTCGCCTGCCTGCTGCCGGTCGTGCTCATCCTCGGCACCATGTCCGCCTTCGACAAGAAAGTCACCGTCATCACCTCGAACCTGCCGGTCCTGCTCTTCACCCTCATGCTGCCCTACACCGTCTACCTCGTGGAGCGCTATCGCGAGCGCCGCGGCCTCTTCCCCGGGGAGAGCCAGGCCGAGACGGTCGCGACGTCCGCCCGCGAGATCTGGACCCCCTGCCTGTACAGCGCGACCACCACCATGGCCGGCTTCGCCTCGCTGGTCACCAGCGGCATCGTCCCCATGCGCACGTTCGGGCTCATGATGACGATCGGCATCGCCGTCGGCCTCGCCTGCGTCTTCGTCTTCCTGCCCGCCGCGAACGTCCGCCTGCGCCCGCTGCCCGGCCCCGCGGAAGCGGCCTCCCCCGAGCCGCGCGGCGTCGTCCGCGCCCTCGCCCTCGCCGTGCTCAAGGCCCCCATGGCCATCGTCCTCTTCAGCGCCGCGCTCCTGGGCGTCTCCGTCTGGGGCGCGACGAAGCTCAACGCCGAGACCAAGTTCATCGACTACTTCTGGCCGTCGAGCGAGGTCTACCGCGGGCTCGACTTCATCGACAACACCATGGGCGGCACGACCCCGCTCGAGGTGATGCTGAGCTCCAAGACGCCCGGCTACTTCAAGACGCCGGAGGGCGTCGCCGCCATCGCCGCCGCCGAGAGCTACTTCGCCGGCGTGAAGGAGACCGGCAACGTCCGTTCGTTCAAGACGCTGGTCGACGAAGGACGCAAGGCGCTGCCGAAGGCCAAGGATCCCGAGCTCATCAAGCTGGTCGCCTCGCTGCCGACCGCCCGCGACCTGGTGCGCGAGTTCTGCAACGAGGACTTCACGGTCTCGCGCGTGCTCGTGCGCTTCCGGGAGACGGCGCCCACCCTGCACCGGAACAACATCCTCCGCGGGCTCCGCGAGCACCTCGCGAAGCAGGAGGCGCTGAAGGACGTCGAGGCCCGCCCCACCGGCATCTTCCTCCTCTACGCGAACATGCTCAACTCGCTCCTCGACAGCCAGCGCGAGACCTTCCTCTGGGTCGTCGGGGCCATCTTTGCGATGCTGGTGGTGCTGTTCCGCTCCCTCGCGCTCTCCCTCGTGGTGCTCGTCCCCCAGGTCCTGCCGGTCTTCGTCTGCCTGGGGACGATGGGCTGGGCGAAGATCCCGCTCGACCTCGTGACCGTGATGATCGGCTCGGTCGCGATGGGCGTCGGCATCGACGCGGCGATCCAGTACGCGGTGCGCTTCCGGATCGAGCTCGAGGCGGCGGGCGGCGACTTCCGCGCGGCCGTCCTCCGCTCGCACGCGACGATCGGGCGGGCGATCTGGATCGCGACGTCCATCGTGGTCGCGGGCTTCGTGATCCTCGCGCTCTCGAAGTTCGTGCCGAGCGTCTACTTCGGGATCTTCACCGCGCTGGCGATGCTCATGGGCCAGTTCGCCGCCCTCACCCTCCTCCCCGCCCTCTTCCTCCTCCTGGGCCTGCCGAAGCGACGAAGCGCTTGAATCGGCGCCCGGCGGGGATACACTTTAGAACCGGCGGGGTGAGGGTAAGACGTGCACGAGTCCACGCTGTTTCTGGACGTCCAGCTCGGCCTCCGCATCGTCAATCTCGCCCTCATCAAGGGCCTCATCACCCCCGAGGAATGGTCAGTCGCGCTCGGCGACCAGGCCGCCGAATCCGGGCCCGGACGCGTGCCGCGCACGCTCTGCCGCATCCTCCTCGATCGCGGCATCCTCACCCGCGACCAGCTCCACCGCCTCCGCGCCGACGTCGACGCCAAGCCGGCCCCCGCCCGCCGCGCCGCCGCGACGGGACGCGCCCCCCTCCTCGAAGGCAGCCCCGTCCGCTTCGGCAAGTACCGCCTCTTCCGAGAGCTCGGCCGCGGCCCCCACGGCACCGTCTATGAGGCCGTCGACAGCCTCGACGGCCGTCGCGTCGCCCTCAAGCTCATCGCGACGCCCCCCGGCGTCTCCTCCGACGAAGTCTCCGGCGACGAGCGGACCTTCCTCGCCGCCGCCGACGCCGCCCTCCGCCTGCCCCCGCACCCGGGTCTCGCGCGCGCCCTCGAGGCGGGCGTCGCCCAGGGACGCCGCTATCTCGCGACCGAGATCGTCGACGGCCCCGATCTCGAACGCTGGCTCGCCGGCCACGAGGACCTCCGGGCGCGCGTCCACCTCCTCCGCTTCGCGGCCGAGGCCGTCCACCACGCCCACGAGCGCGGCGTCGCCCACCTCGCCCTCACCCCCCGCAACATCCTCGTCGACGCCAAGGGCCGCGCGCGGCTGACCGACTTCGGGCTGGCGCGGATGACCGGCGCCGCGGACGTCGACCGGCGCGCCGACATCCTCGCGCTCGGCGAGATCCTCCACCGGATCCTGGAAGGGCTGGAGGAGGCCCCCGAGCTGCGCCGCGTGGCGCGGCGCGCGACCGGCGGAGCCGTCCTCAGCGCCGCCGACTTCGCGAACGACCTCCTCCGCTGGATGGACGGCGTTCCCGCGCGGAGCCGTCGTTCGCGCCGCGTCGTCTGGGGAGCCGCGGGCGCCGCCCTCGCCGCGATCCTCGGCCTCCTCGCGCTGGTCCGCCCCCCGGCGGCGACGGTCGAGGCCTTTCCCGACGCCCGGGGCGCGCGCGTCCTGCCGGCGGGCAGCTCGCCGCGCCCGGACGCGGCGGGAGAATGCCGGCTCGCCGTGGATCTCGACGAGGCCTGGTCCGCGGGGACGGAGGTCGCGGAGCTCTCCCTCGAGGTGTTCGACGGAGGGACCGGCGAGCTCCGCGCGCTCTACGACGCGACCGACGACCCCTACAAGCCGGCGGGCGTCGTGGCGCTGAACGGCACGCACGGCTGGATCTCGTGGACCGCCGTCCTGCCCAATCCGCGCTTCTTCAACCGGCAGGACGCCGGCGGCGACCTGCGGATCGTCGCCCGCGGCATCGAGGAGCTCAAGATCCGCCGCCTCACGCTCCGCCGCCTGGACGCCGCGAGCCTCCCGTCGATCGCCCCGGCGCGGGCGGACGTCGATCCCTCGAAGCTCCGGCCGGGCCTCGTCGGCGGCGAAGGCTACCTGCGGATCGAGGTCGGCGGCCTCTATGTGTTCGAAGGCGCCGCGGGCGTCGCCGCCGCGCGGCTGGAGCCGGGCCTCTACGCCATTCAGGCCGCCGCCGTCTTCGCGGAGTGCGGGGGACGTCGCGTCGCCCTCGCCCCGGGCGCCTATTTCCACGCGCCCTGACGGGCTACTTCATTTCGGCGCGGTCCCACACGAACGGCTTGTAGCCCCAGGCCGAGAAGAGATCCAGCTGGTCCC
Organism: Planctomycetota bacterium; assembly: GCA_036383955.1. Lineage (GTDB taxonomy): Bacteria > Planctomycetota > MHYJ01 > MHYJ01 > JACPRB01 > JACQFK01. The sequence continues at coordinate 21,341 of DASVNH010000001.1, forward strand.
GGTGGTGCTTCGACGCGGGGCTTTCGCTCTGGCCGGGCGCGCAGACGGTGACGGCCCGCGGGCCCTTCGGCGTCATCTCGACGGCCACCTGGTAGGTGCCGCGGCCCGACTTGGATTTCACCTTGCCGATCTCGCCCTTGAAGTCGATCGTCGGCTCCTTCCACGCCAGGGAGGCCTCGCCGCCCTTCATCGCGTCCTTGAGGGCGTCGCGCACCAGCGCCTTCAGGTCGCGCCCGTTCGCGTAGTCGTAGCTCAGCGCGCGGCCCTCCAGCGCGTAGAGGAACGGATCGACCACGTAGCGCTGGATGTCGCGGCTCGCCAGCATCAGCGGGTCGACGTACTTCCCGAACATCCGCACGAGCGCGCCGCGGATCCAGCGCTCGAGGATCACGGGGGCGGGCGAGCCCTCGACCTCCTGCCGGTCCCAGGCGGCGAGGATCTCCGCCCCGCGCTTCACGTCGGGATCGTCGGAGCCTTTCGCCGCCTCCAGGATGTGGGGCACGAAGTAGTCGGCGAGGAACGCGTGGTAGGCGGTCAGCCGCGCGATCTCGGCGAAGCGCTCGAACGTCACCTTCTCGGAGCCTTCCAGGACGTCGATGATCTTCTTCCCCCAGAAGATCTTCCCGAAGCCGCTCGGCTCCCAGGCGCGGGCCGGCTTGTTGTTCCAGTTCGCGAAGAAGCCGTGCCGGGGGTCGACGGCGCTCGGCCACTCCGCCGGCTCCAGCAGGCCGGTCCAGTCCATCGAGCCGTCGCCCTTCTGGGGGAAGCGCGGATCGTGGCCTACCGCCCGGCGCGGGAACATGCCGCAGAACCAGAAGCCGACGTGGCCGTCGGCCGTCGCGCAGAAGAAATTGTGGCTGGTGACGACCTTCGCCGCGGCCGCCTTGAAGTCGTCGACCGTCGCGGCGAAGTTCATGTCCATCACCGCCTCGAACGTGCTCTGCTCGCGCTTCCAGAACGACATCCGCAGCGCGTGCGCCCGCAGGTTCTTGCGGTCCGGCTCCCCCGCCAGCGGGCCGAGGACCGAGCGGTAGACCTTGAGCTTCTCCGCCGGGGCGTCCTTGACGCGGATCTCGTGCTCGACGACCTCCAGGTCCTTCCACGCGCCCTTGTAGCGGTACTGCTCGGGATTCTCCGGGTTCAGCTCGAGCGTGAAGACGTCGACGAGGTCCCCCCCGCCGGAGGTGGTGGTGAAGGCGATCTTCGCGTTCCAGCCGATCATGACGCCGGGGACGCCGGGGAAGCTCATCCCGGCGACGCTCAGGCCGTCGGCCGAGACCAGGTGCACCTCGTCGCAGATCGACGGCGTGCCGAAGCCCATCATGGGGCCGCCGTAGAGCATGGGGTTGCCGGTGGCCGACTTCCCGGGCGAGACGACCCAGGCGTTGGAGCCGAAGTAGGTCGGCACGCCGAGGGCCTCGCGGGAGGCGAGCGCGGCGTCGAGCTCGGCGCGGTAGGCGGCCCAGGCGTCGTCGCTCATGCCGGGGGCGCGGAACGAGCCTTTCTTCTCGGCGGGCGGGGCCGCGTCCCGCAGGTGGTCGTTCAGGGTCGTCGGCGCGAGCGGATCGCTGGAGCGGAGGAGGTCGTCGAGCACCTTCTTCGCGTCGGCCTCGCCGATCTTCTTGGCGATCTGCTCGTAGACGCGGGCGACGGTGAGCTCGTAGTCGCCGGCCTCGCCGAAGCGGCGGGCCATGAGGATGCCGATGGCGACGCAGTCGGTCTCGGTCCACGCCCGCTCGCCGGGGCGCCCCTTCAGCCAGTCGTTCACGCCGGCGGTGTAGGCGCCGAGGATCGCGCGGAAGCGCGGGCCGCCGGCCTCGAACATGCCGCGGAGCTCGGCCTCGGTGTAGCCGCGGCGGCGCCGGTCGCGGTCGTTGGCGAGCGCCTCGGCGCCCTTGATCTCTGCGGCCTCGCCCTTGCCGGCGCGGCGGAAGGCGTCCATCTGGGTCCAGCGGTCCTCGGCCTCGAGCCGCCCTTCGGCCCGGAACGCCGCCGCCCAGGTCTTCGCGTAGACGTGCGGGATGCCCCAGCGGTCGCGGTAGACGTCCACCGTCTCCCCGCCCGCCTCGACCGTCGACCAGCCCTGCGCCAGGAGAAGCGCCGCGAACATCATCATCGCTTCCTCCTCAGATAACTCTCGAGGATCACGATCGCCGCGGCCACGTCCGACCGCTTCGCCCGCTCCTTGCGGTTCAGGCCGTGCTCGCGCAGGCGGCGGTCGCCTTCGGCCGTCGACAGCCGCTCGTCCCACGTGTCGACGGGGACGTTCACCAGGAGCCGCAGCTCGTCCACGAAATCGACCGTGCGCTGGGCGGCGGGGCCCGACGTCCCGCTCATGTTCAGCGGCAGGCCCACGACCACGGCCTCCGCCTCCTGCTCTTCCACGACGCGGGCGGCGTCGACGGCCGTCGCGTTCTCGAGGGTCGGCAGGGCGAGCGCCAGCGAGCCGGCGGGGTCGCTGATCGCGAACCCGGTGCGCTTGGTGCCCAGGTCGATGGCCAAAACCTTCACAGATGCTTCTCGAGCTTCCGGCGGCGGAGCTCCTCGACGACCTTCTTGAGCTCGTCCGCCCGATCCTTGGGACAGACGAGGGTGGCGTCCGGGGTATGGACGACGACGAAGCCTTCGAGGCCGAGCGTCGCGATCACGTGCGAGGGATCGGCCGAGTAGACGAGCGTGTCGGTCGTGTCGACGGCCGCGCACGCGCCCTCGAGGCTGTTGCCCTGGGCGTCCCGCGGGCGGCGGGCGGCGGCGGCGGCCCAGGACCCGACGTCGTCCCAGTCGAAGCCGGCCTCGACCATGAGCACGCGCGAGGCCTTCTCCATGACGCCGTAGTCGATCGAGATCCGCGGCAGCGCCGCGTACTCGGCCTCCAGGACCTTTTCGAAGTCCGGGCCGCCGGCGGCTTCGCCGACGCGCGACAGCGCGCGGGCCAGGTCCGGCAGCTGGCGGGCGATTTCGGAGAGGATGGCCTGGGCCGACCAGACGAAGATGCCCCCGTTCCAGTAATGGTCGCCGGTCGCGATCAGGCGGGCGGCCGTCTCGGCGTCCGGCTTCTCGCGGAAGCGAAGGACCTTCCAGGCCTCGCCGTCGCGCGGGCCGCGCTGGAGGTAACCGTAGGACGTCGAAGGATGCCGGGGCTTGATCCCGATCGTGACCAGGGCGCCGGTGGCGGCCGCGGTGAAGGCCGTCTTCAGGGTGGCCTGGAACGCGAGCGCGTCGGCGACGTGGTGATCCGCAGGGAGGACGGCGAAGACGGCCTCGGGGTCGCGGGCGCGCAGGAGAGTGGCGGCGAGGCCGACGGCGGCGGCCGTGTCGCGGCCCTGGGGTTCGATGATGAGGGGGGTGGGGACGTCGGGGCGGAGGAGCTCGGCGTGCTCCCGGGCGGTGACGCAGAAGATGTCGGCGGGCGCGAAGAGGGGGTGGAGGCGGGCGACGGTGCGGCCGACCATGGAGACGGTGCCGCCCAGGATGGGCAGGGTCTGCTTGGGCCGGGCGCTCCGGGAGAGGGGCCAGAAGCGGGTTCCGCCGCCTCCGGCCATCACCACCGCGTACGCGTGTTTCATCGGTCCCCGCATTATAGGCGACGGAGCGGGGTCTAAAACAGAGGGGTCCAGGGGGGCGGCGAAACAGACCGGCTGTTTCGTGACGCGGCTTCCCTCCTCCGGGGATAAAACCAGGGGGCCCCCCCGTTCCGGTACCTGGACCTGATTCCTGGACCTGTTTAGGGCTGTCGGGCGACGTCTAAATGGAGGGGGCGGGGACACGAGGGTCCCGCTGGCGTCGTATTATAGGTGGTCGTACGGGATACCCAGGGGGGTGGCACGCCCCCAAGTTGGAGGCAGGGATGATCAAGCTTCTGGTCAAGTCGTCCGAGGAGAGCCGGGAGGTCGAGTTCAACGGGGAGACGGTCACCATCGGCCGCTCGTCGGAGAACGTCCTCAAGCTCAACGACAAGAAAGCCTCGCGCCACCACGCCAGGATCGAGAAGGTGGACGGGGAATACCGCGTCTTCGACCTCGGGTCCGGCAACGGCACGAAGGTCAACGGCAGCGACATCCCCGGCTCGCAGGGCCTGAACAAGGGCGACGAGATCCACGTCGGCCTCAGCACGCTTTACGTGCTGAACCTCGACGCCCCCGCGAAGGCTCCGGCCGCCGCGCCCGCCCTGCCGGTGGCGTCGCCCGCGCCCCTGCCCGTCGCGGCCGTCGCGCCGCCTCCCGCGCCCGCGCCCAGCTCGCTGCCTCCCGCGGAATCGCGCGCGCCCACCGAGCGCCGCGGCCCGATCACGCGGCGCTCGCGCTACATGGCGAAATCCTCCTCCGGCGGCCTGGTGGCCGTCGTCGCGATCCTGATCATCGGCGGCGCCATCTTCTTCGCGGCCTCGCGCATGGGGCCGTCGGCCGGCGCGTCGTCGGGCGCCAAGCCCAAGCCCGTCGAGAAGTCCGGCCCGACCCTCAACGAGGCCAACGAGGCCTACCAGGCGTTCAAGGTCAAGGCGGGCGCGCCCGCTCCGAGCGAGGAGACCCTCGCCGAGGCCGACCGCATGGCCGACAAGTACGGCGAGATCTTCCCCGACTTCCGGCAGCTGGCGGCGGACGTCCGCTCCCGCCGCAACGCGGGCCTGAGCGGCAAGAGCCTCGAGCAGGTGAAGCCGCTGGTGGACAAGGCCGTCGCGGAGCAGCGGTTCGGGGACGCGATCGACGCCCTCAAGGTCCTGCGGGGCGGCTCGGACGCGGAGTCGGCGGGCAAGCTGCTCGTGACGATCGAAGCGAAGGTCGACGAGGAGTACAAGGCCCTCGTCGAGGCCGGCAACAAGCTGGTGGGCGAGAAGCAGTACGCCCAGGCGGCGGAGAAGTACCGCGAGGCCGCGCCGAAGTTCCGGAACACGAGCCACTACAAGACGGTCACGAACAAGCCCGAGAACCTGATGGCGATGGCGCAGGCCGAGGTGGACGCGCAGAAGGCGCGGGAGGCCCGCGCCGCGAAGGCCGCGGCCGACGCCGCGATGGCCAAGGCGGAGACGCCCAAGCCGGCGCCGATTCCGGAGATGAAGCCGGAGCCGAAGCCCGAGATGAAGCCCGAGCCGCCCAAGCCGGCGATGAAGCCGGAAATGAAGCCGGAGATGCCCAAGCCGAAGCCCGAGATGCCCAAGCCGCCCCCGCCGCCGCCGCCTCCACCGCCGCCGCCTCCTCCTCCCGCGCCGGAGCCCAAGAAGGAAGAGGCCAAGCCGGACGGCCCCCGGCCGGCGATCAAGAAGCCCGACGTCCTCTGCGAGGTCAAGAAGACCGCCAAGGGCGTGTTCTGCGTCAAGTGCGACCGCACGCTGGGCCCGGACGACATCCGCGGCGGCAACTGCAAGAAGTGCGACGAGAAGCCCAAGAAGATCGACCTCTGCGTGAAGCGCTTCTTCCAGTCCGACTGCGAGCACAAGAAGGTCGACGACAAGCCCGTGTTCTGCTGCGGCAAGGTGCACGACTTCCCCCAGGAGGACCGCTCCCGGATCGCCTATCTCTGCGAGGCGTGCGGCGAAGGCGGCGACCTCCAGAGCGAGATCAAGCACGGGGCCGAGTGCAAGAACCGGCTGAGCGGCACGAAGATCTGCCTGAAGTCGGGCACGCCGCCGCACGCGCCGGACAAGAAGTGAGGCTGCTTCTCGCGCTCGTCCTGCTCGGGGCCCCGGCGGCGGCGCTGCGGGGTCCCTGCGACCTGAAGGCGGTCGAGAAGAAGACCTGGTGCCCCACCTGCGTCATGTACGTGCCGCGGGCGGACGTCAAGGGCGGGGCCTGCCCCAAGGACAAAGCAAAAGTGGAGACGCAGGACGTCTGCGTCAAGCAGGTCTACGTGGCCAAGTGCCATCCCACCACGATCGGCCTGAAGCCCGTGACCTGCTGCGGCATCCTCTACGACAAGGGGACAGACGATCTGGCGAAGGTCTACTGGCTCTGCGAAGGCTGCAAGGAGAAGGCCTACCTCCGCGACTTCCGGCATCCCGACACCTGCCCGAACAGGAAGGTGATCAAGACCTGCGAGAAGTCGGGGACGTCGCCCCACAGCACGATCGGAAAATAGCCCGGCGCGCCCCCGTCGCGCTATAATCCCCCCCTTCTATGGCCCCGCTGGTCGGCATCTTCACTTTCGCGCTGCTGCACACGCTGATTCCGAGCCACTGGCTCTGCTTCGTCGTGGTGGGGCGGGCGCACGGCTGGAAGACGCGGAAGACGCTGGCCGTCGCGGGCGCCGCGGGCCTCCTGCACGTCATCTCGACGGTGGCCGTCGGCGCGGCGGGCGGCGCCTGGATCAGCTCGTCGAAGCACGTGCATACCATGGAGGTGATCGGCGCCTGGACGCTGATCGCCCTGGGCGGGCTCTACCTGGTCACCCACGCGCTGCACGCGGGCCATCACCACGAGTCGGACAACAAGGTGGGGGAGAAGGCGGCGTTCATTTCCCTGCTCTTCTCGCTCGTCCTCTCCCCCTGCACCGCCGCCACGATCCTGCTCATGGCGCAGGTCCAGGGTCCCCTCATGATCGCCCTCGTCGGCCTCATCCTCCTCGTCACCACGGTCGGCGGCATGCTGCTCCTCGTCGGCCTCACCACGCTCGGCATCGAGAAGCTCCAGTTCGCCTTCTTCGACCGCTACGAAAAGCTCATCCTCGGCGGCGTCCTGGTCCTCCTGGGCATCCTGGTCCTCGTGGTTCCCCACCACCACTAAACCGGAACCCGGAACCCAAAACGCGGACCCGGAACCCGAAACGGCGGGGCCCTCCGGGCGTCAGATCTTCGCGATGGACCTGAGCGCGGCGGACGTGATCTTGCTCAACCGGGTGCGCGAGAGGCAGCGCTTCGCGGGATTCAGCCGGGCGCTTTACCTCGCGCAAACGCTGGTCTTCGCCGCCCTGGCGGCGCATTCGGCCGTCCTCTGGGCGTCCATGCCCCCGTTGCCCGGCACGGACGCCTGGTCCGTGGCGCTCCAGCTTCAAAGACAGACGGCGTGTCTTCCCGGCGTCGTGGGGGGAGGCCTGTTCGCGCTGTTCAACGCCGCGATGTGGTTCCTGAGCGGCGATCAGCGGCGCGCCGACGCCCTGATCCTGAAACTCGCCGATCAGCGCTCGGGCTACCCAGACTACACACGCTGACCCGCGTCTCCCCCCGGGGGCGAGGGGGATCCTCGGTCTACTGTCTACTGTCTACTGTCTACTGTCTACTGGCTACGGCCTCGCCCCACCCTCAAGCGGCCCCGCCTTCGTCTGCGTCCAGGACTTCCACTTCTGCATCGGCGCCTTGCGCTGGGCCGTGTCCATGTCCGGCTTGTACTCGAACGTGTCCTTCACGCCCTTCTCGAGCTGCGCGAAGGCCGCCTCGCGGACCTTGAGCTCGTCGTCGTCCAGGCAGAGCACCAGCGTCCAGAGCACGAGCTTGTCCTCGAAATTGCCGTAGAGCTGCAGCTTCACCGTCTTGCCCAGGCCCCGCACCGCCGCGATCCGGTCCTCGACCCCCGCGCTCTTCTGCTTCGCGATCCGCGCCAGGTGCTGCTGCGCCTCCTCGTAGCGCCAGTTGGAGGCCGTCGCCAGGCCCTCGAAGGCCGCCTGCTGGACGTCCTCCGACTTGTCCTTCAGCAGCTTGATGAGCTCCATCACGATCTCGCGGCCGTACAGGGTGTCCCCCGCCGTGGAGGCGGCGGTTTTCTTGACGTCGACGTCCGACGCGTCCAGCGCGGCGTTGATCACGCGCGCGCCCGGCGCCCCGCCGAGCCGCTGCGCCTCCTTGATGAACGGCGCGGCCCCGTCGCCCTTCTCGTTCTTCACCTTCGTGACGAGGCCGGCCAGCTCCTTCTTCTCCGCCGCCGTGATCGGGATCTCCTTGTGGCGCAGAGCGTGCATGAAGCGGACGACGTCCTCCGCCACGTCCGGGAAGCGGGTGATGCCGCCGTGGTCGGCGCCCGCGATCTCGCGGTAGACGTAGCGGTAGCCCTTCTCCTTGAGCTGCTGGCAGGCGCGGCGCGAGGCGTCGTGCGGCACTTCCTTGTCCGCGTCGCCGTGCACGAAGTACCACTCGGTCTTCACCTCGGAGGGGGCCGTCGGGGTGCCGGGCTTGCCGGCGGGGACGCCGTTCTTGGGCGGATTCGAGAAGTCCACGCCGCCGCCGCAGTAGGCCGTCACGGACGCGAACAGCTCCTGATGCTCCCAGCCGAAGCGCTTGACCATCCAGCCGCCGTTCGACATCCCGATGAGGTGGACGCGGCGGGGGTCGATCGGATACGTCTCCTTCGCCCACGCGATCCAGGCGAGGAGATCCTTGTCGTCGGACGTCGCCCAGCCCGCGCCCTTGGACTTGCCGCCCATGATGAGGTACTGGTCGGCGAGGCCGGCGGACTTCGCCGCGTTGATGGCGAAGCCGGTCATGTGGTCCTCGTTCCCGTTCATGCCGTGAAAGGCGACGATCAGGCCGAGGTGCTTCTGCTCGGGAAGCTTGTCGGGCACCCGCATGCGGTAGTGCATGACGAGCGCCTTGGTCTTCGGGTCCTTGTAGTCGTCCTTGAACTCGCCGTGCCAGGGGTGCTTGATCTCTTCGGCCTGGAGGGAGAGAACGACGGCCAGAATCAGCATGTCCCGCTCCTTGTTGGATCGCCCCTTACCTTACGCCGGAAGCTCACGCGGGGGGGCTGGCCAATTCCGAGAGTTTCCGGAGCTGGGACAAGGTCGGATCCGCGAGGGGATCGTCGGGGTGCCCGACGATGGCGGTCCAGTAGGCGTGAATGCCGCGGGCCTGCTCCATCACCCGCTGGAAGTCGACCGGCTTCAACAGGTAGAAATCGGCGCCTTCCGCGTAGACCTCGTCGATGTCCGCCTGCCGCCGCGAGGAGGTCACGACCACGACGGGGAGGGTCCTCAACTCGGGGTCCCGCTTGATCGCGCGAAGGAGGTCGAGGCCGGACAGCCGGGGCAGCTTGAGGTCCAGGAGGATGAGGGAGGGACGCTCGGCTCCCCCGCTCGACAGCTGGTCCCACGCGTCCTGGCCGTCGCGGATGACCTGCAGGGGAAGGTCGGATTGGATCTTCGCCAGGGCGCGGCGGAACAGCAGGATGTCGTTGTCGTTGTCTTCGACCAGGAGGACGGGGCGGAGAGCTTTCATGCCCGCAGTATGCGAGCCGGGACGCGCATGCGTGAAGCCCTCATTTACGCGCTCGGGGGTGAGGAAAAACAGGGACGGGGCGGTAGAATAGCCCCCCATGAAGGCCCTCGTCTGGACCGGCCCCCATCAGGCGGAAATCCGGACCTCGCCGGATCCGACGCCCAAGCCCGACGAGGTGGTCGTCCGGATCCGCGCGTCCGGGGTCTGCGGCTCCGACCTCCTGGGCTTCGTCGGCAAGAGCAAGAAGCGCGTGCCGCCGCTCGTCCTCGGCCACGAAATGGCGGGCGACGTGGCGGCCGTCGGCTCCGGCGTGCGCGACCTGGCCCCCGGCACCCGCGTCGCGATCCTGCCGCTCTTCACCTGCGGGCTCTGCGCCCCCTGCCGCCGCGGCCGGAGCAACCTCTGCCCGTCCCGCCTGCTGCTCGGGATGAACCTTCCGGGCGGCTTCGCGGAGTACGCCGTCGCCCCCCGTCCCTACGTCTATCCCGTCGGCGGCCTGGAGCCCCTCGCCGCCAGCATGATCGAGCCGCTCGCCACTCCGCTCAACTTCTTCGACAGCCACGCCCGCGGGCCCGTCGAGACCGTCGCCGTCCTCGGGGCCGGCACGCAGGGCCTCCTCGCCCTCCAGCTCGCCCGCCTCGCCGGCGCCCGGGAAGTGGTGGCCGTCGACACCAACGACGCCCGCCTCGCCGTCGCCCGGCGGCTCGGCGCGACCCGCGCGATCAACCCCGCCTCGGCGGACGCCGTCGCCGCCGTCCTCGACGCCACGAAGGGCGAGGGCTGCGACGCGGTCGTCGACGCCGCGGGCGTCTCCGCGACCCGGCAGCAGGCGGTCCGGATGTGCGCCCGGGGCGGCACGGTCGGCCTCGTCGGCCTCCACGATCCGGAAAGCCCCCTCGACTGCATGGACGTCATCGGCCGCGAGGTGGCGGTCCACGGCGTCTACGGCTACACGGCGGCGCACTTCCGGAAGGCGCTCGACCTCGTGACCGCCGGCAAAGTCGACGTGACGAGCTGGGTCCGCGAGTATCCCCTGGAGGAGGGCGCGGCCGTGCTGGCCCGTCTCGTCACGAAGCCCGGCGACCTCGTCAAGGCCTCGCTCACGCCATGAGAATCATCGCGGTCGACCCGTTCTACCTGCGCATGCCCGAGATCAGCGCCGCGGCCGACGGCACCCAGGACACCTTCCTCGTGCGCGTCCGCACCGACGACGGCATCGACGGCTGGGGCGAGTCCGACGCCTCCCCGCTCGTCTCCGCCGCCGTCTACTGCTGCCCCATGTCCCACGGGAACATCATCAGCATCCGCGACTCCCTCCTGGGCGAGACGGTGAACGGCGTCGACGACATCCGCCGCCTCCACGCCAAGGTCCTGCGGAACGGCCTCGACATCCAGCAGATCCACCACGCCTACAGCGCCGCGGACCTGGCGCTGTGGGACGTCGTGGGCAAGAAGCTCGGCCGGCCGGTCTACGAGCTGCTCGACGGCGGCAAGCCTCATCCGAAGAAGCCCTACGCGTCGGTGCTGTTCGGCGACACCCCGGACGAGACCCGGGCGCGGGCGGCGGCCCTGCGGAGCGAGGGCTTCGCGGCCGCGAAGTTCGGCTGGGGCCCGATGGGCAAGAGCCGCGAGGGCGACATCGCGCTGGTCCGCGCGGCCCGCGAAGGCCTGGGAGAGGACGCGGCGCTGTTCGTCGACGCCGGCGTGGCCTGGGGGACCGACTGGGCGACGGCGCTCGAACGGGCGTCGGACTTCGCCCCCTACCGCCCGGGCTGGCTGGAGGAGCCGCTCTTCGGGGACGCGATCGACGCCTATCGCAAGCTCGTGACGCGGAAGCCCGCCGTGCCGATCGCGGCCGGCGAAGGCAGCGGCCGCTACCGGGACGCGGAAGACATGCTCCTCAACGGCGGCGTGAAGATCATCCAGATCGACGTCGGCCGGATCGGCGGGATCACGGCGGCCTACCGGGTCCGCCAGCTCGCGGAGGAGCACGGCGTCGCCTACGTGAACCACACCTTCAAGTCCCACCTCAGCCTCGCCGCCTCGATCCACGTGTTCGCGACCGCCAAGGACTTCGAGATCCTCGAGTTCGTCCAGGGCGGCTCCGCCCTGTCCCGCGCCCTCGTCAAGGATCCCCTCGTGCGCGATCTGGAGGGCTTCGTCCAGGCGCCCGACCGCCCCGGCCTCGGCGTGACCGTCGACCTGGAGACGGTCCGCCGGTATCTCGTCCCCCTCCGCATCGACGTCGCCGGCCGCCCCGTGCTCGAATCGCCCGCCTAGGAGAAATCCGCCCGCTGCTTTTCTCCGGGCTGTTACGAATCATCCTGGATGCTTCGTAACAACGTTGGCGTTGACGGGACATGGACCCACTCCTCGACGCCTACTCGCAAGCCGTTTCCGCCGCCGCCGCCAAGGTCGGCCCCTCCGTCGTCGCCCTCGAGATCATCACCGGCCAGGGACGCCGGGGCGCCGGCTCCGGCTTCGTCTTCGCCCCCGGCGGCCTGATCCTGACCAACAGCCACGTCGTGCGCGGCGCCGCGGACATCGCGGTGACGTTCCCCGACGGCCGCACCTTCGAAGCGGTCCGGGTCGGCGACGACCCGCCCACCGACCTCGCCCTCGTCCGCGTGCCCGGCGCCGATCCCGCGCCCGTGAAGCTCGGCGACTCCTCCGCCCTCCGCCCCGGCCAGATCGTCATCGCCCTCGGCAATCCCCTGGGCTTTCAATGGACCGTCACCGCCGGCGTCGTCAGCGCCCTCGGCCGCTCCCTGCGCTCGGACGCGGGCCGCCTCATCGAGGGCATCATCCAGACCGACGCCGCGCTCAACCCCGGCAACTCCGGCGGCCCCCTCGTCTCCTCCGCCGGCGAGGTCGTCGGCGTCAACACCGCCGTCATCATGGGCGCCCAGGGCATCTGCTTCGCGATCCCCTCCAAGACCGCCGCTTTCGTCGCGGAGCGCCTGCTCCGCGACGGCCGGGTCCGCCGCGCCTGGCTCGGCCTCGCCGCCCAGGCCGGGCCCGGAGGCGTGCTCGTGTTCGACGTCCAGCCCGACAGCCCCGCCGCCGACGCCGGCGTGCGGCCCGGCGACGTCCTGACCGCCCTCGACGAGACGCCGCTGACGGGAGTCGACGACCTCCATCGCCTCCTGACGGAGGAGAGGGTGGGACGTCGAACCACCCTTCACGCCCTGCGGCGCCGCGCCCGGATCGAGCTCATCGTGCTTCCGCGCGAGGAACCGGCCACGCGGGCCCCTCGCCGGGCGTATGATGAGGAGTAGGTCGGTGGTTCGACACGCTTGATTCGCCGGGATGCGACCCGGCGAATCGAAGCTGACTCACCACTGGGAGCGGGAGCCGTCTTTTCGAGCGTTCACACCATGACTCGCCGCAAGGAGCTGGAGGCCGCCGAGCGCCGCCGCTCCCGCTTTTATGAGACCGCCCTCACCGCCGGAGCGGTCGTGGTGGGAGCGTCGCTCCTCTGCGCCTTCGGCGTGGTCCTGTACTCCCTGGCGCTCACGAGCGCGGCGGCGGACGTCCCCCTCGCGGACCTCCAGCCGGGCCTCCTCGGCCGCTACGGCGACGGCGTCACGCGCGTGGACGCCCGCGTGGAATTCGAGCCGGGCGACCATCCCTTCGCGGACCACCCGGCCGTGGAATGGACGGGCTTTCTCCGGGTGCCCGCCGACGGCCGCTACACCTTCAGCGTGACGGGACCCGCGAAGCTCGAGATCGCCGGACGCCCGGTCAACGGCGCCGCCGAGCTGGCGGCGGGACACCACGCCCTGCGCCTGGCCTACGCCCGCGGCGAGGGGCGGCCGGAATGCCGCCTTTCCTGGGAGTCGGACGCGCGTCCCCGCGAAGTGGTCCCGGCCCACTCCCTCTTCCACGTCCGCGGCGACCAGAGCGCGCGGAATTAGGCGCCGACCGCGCGGTCGAGGGCTTCCTGCAGGTCGCGCACCCCGAACGGCTTGCGCAGCAGGTCCACCCGGTAGGCGAACGCGAAGGGGTCGAGGCGACCGCCCCGGGGGCTCTCGCTCGTCATCAGGATGATCGGCACCCGGTCCCCCCGGTCCCGGACCCGCGTGACGATCTCCACGCCCGACAGCGAGCGCATCGCCGAATCCAGGATCAGGGCGTCGTAGCGGCTTTCCCGGTGGAGAAGCAGGGCCTCGCGGCCCGAGTCGGTCGCCTCCACCTGGTAGTTGGATTTCAGGATGTCGCGCAGCAGCCGGAGCACCATCGGCTCGTCGTCGGCGACGAGGACGCGACGGACCGGCCGGGGTGAGAATTCCACGTCCTTCACTTTACCCCGCCCTCGAAAAGGGGGCAAGACGTAACGGGAGGAGCGGACTGGACACGGACGGAATGTCCGGATAGAAAGGACCTCCATGATCCTGCTCGCCGCGCTCCTGTCCCTGCCCCTCCAGGACGACCTCGACGCCCGCCTGGACGCGCTGGCCGGCGCGCTCGCGGCCGACGGCGCCTCGGACGACCTCGCCGAGCTCCTCAAAAGCGAGTTCGGACGCCAGGCCGTCCGCGAGCGGATCGATTCCATCGTCGCCGCGCGGACCGCCCGGCTGGACCGCGACCCCCAGAGCCCCTACGAGGACTGGTTCTTCGCGCGCGACGAGCGCGGCGCCTTCCGCCTGCGCCCCGAGCGCCGCGCCGAGATGGAGAAGCTCGCGGCCGCGACCTCCCACGCCAAGGAGCGGATGGCCCCCTTCTCCCGCCGCTGCGACGCGTTCGTCGCGCGGATCTCCGGCGAGGGGGAGATGGAGAAGCGCGCCCGCGCCGTCTGGTCGAACCCCGAATACCGCGCCGCCTACTTCAACCTGCGCGCCGCCGAGCTGCAGGAGCCCCCCCTCGCGTCCCTGCTCCACGAGATCGGCGACGGCGAGGAGGAGCTCAAGGCGCGGCTCGAGGAGATGGCGCCCCTGACGGGCTCCTACTTCAAGCAGGCCGCCAAGGTGCCCGACGACGCCGTCCGCGCCCGCCTCGTCTCCGAAAACGGCGTGCTCATCGTGCTGGGCCGGGTCCTCCGCCAGGCCGCCGAGGGCTCCGAGGTCGTCCTGGGCCGCGTTTCGACGAACGACGACGGCGGAAAAGAAGTCGCCTTCAACGTCCCCCTGGCCGAGCTGGCCCCGCTCCTCCGGGACGTCGATGCCGCCGCCGCCGAGCTCGCGCCGCTCCTGGAGAAGCGCCCCCCCGCGCACCGCGTCCTGCTGGCCGAGGCCGCGCTCGCCCTCCGCGAGGCCGGGAAGGCCGTCGCCGACAACGTCTTCGCCGAGGTCGTCGAGGACGGCTTCGAGGCGGCCGGGGACACGTTCCGCGTGAAGAAGGGCCGCTTCGTCGACGGCGACTCGAACGAGTCGCCCGACACGCTGGAAGCCGAGTATCGGAGCACGATCGACGTCTTCCGCGGATCGCGGACCGCCTTCGACCAGCTCCTGGAGCTCTGCGCCGACCCGGCGGAGGCCGCGCCTTTCGCCGATCTTCCGGCCACGTTCATCGCGCAGGAGCACCAGGCCCGGGTCGTCGAGGAGCTTCGCGAGGCGATCCAGGCGCGGGCCTTCGACCTCTTCGCCGACCTCTACCTCGAGAAGAAGGGCGACCGCTGGGCGGTGCGGCCCGCGCGCGCCGCCCGGATCGACGAGATGGTCAAGCGCGCGAACGAGATCAAGAAAGAGAATCAGTAAAGCGCCTTCTTCAGGAAGGCGTAGGCCCGCTCGCGGACGTCGGGCGGGAAGTCGTGCCCCGCGTCCGGATGCTCGGCGACGAGCCGGTCCTCGATCCCCGCGTAGGCCGGCCGGGCGGCGTCGAACACGTCGCGCACGCCCGAGACCTCGAAGTTGTCGTCGCGCGTCGGGGCGTTCGCGAAGAACGCGCGCGGCGCGAGCGACGCGACCAGATCCGTGAAGTCGAAGGGCATCCGCGCCGGGTCCTTGCCGTAGCGCTCCGCGATCCGGGGCATGTAGCCCTTGTGGCTCCAGCCCGCCAGGTTCCCGCGCATGTACTTCGGAAACGCCGTGAAGCCGCAGCTCGACACCACCGCCTTCACGCGCGGATCGAACGCGCCCAGGAAGATCGCGTTGTGCCCGCCCAGCGAGTGGCCGATCGCCGCGATCTTCTCCGGATCCACCTCCGGCATCGCGCGAAGGACGTCGACCGCCCGCATGTGGTTCCAGATCCCCTTCCGCGTCGCGCTGGCCCAGCCGCGCGCGTAGACGTCGACCTTGTAGTCGCCGAAGTTCGGATAGTCGGGCGCCAGCGCCACGAAGCCGCGCTCGGCCAGCTCCTTCGCGTAGGCCAGGTTCTTCAGGCCCAGGCCGACGGGCTCGGCCTTCCCCATCTTCGTCGTCTGATGAAGGCACACCGCCGCCGGCGCGCGCCGCGCGCCGTTCGGAATGAGCAGGTAGGCGGGCACGCGGTCGCCGGGCTCGACGGCGAAGCTGATCGTCCGGCGGACGTAGCCCTCGAGCCGTTCCTCCGCGTGGATCTGGACGTCGAGGGGCACGGCCTCGCACGGCGGGGCCCCCATCACGAGCTCGGCGCGGTCGAGGACGGAGGGGG
>DASVNH010000002.1:0-10511 GCA_036383955.1 Planctomycetota bacterium
AGCAGCACCTCGGCCCGGAGGACGTCGCGCTCCGGCGGCAGCAGCTCGAGAGCGTCCTTCAGCCCGGCGAGGCTCTCGTCGTATCGGCGGGCGCAGCGGAGGGCGACGGCCTGGGCGTGGCGGACGAAGGCGGGGAGGAGGGGGTCGGCGGCGCCGCGGGCCAGCTCGGCGGCGCGGGCGGCGTGGGCGAGGGCGTCGACGGCCTTCCCGACGCGTCGGCAGGCGCGGGCGGCGTGGACGGTCCAGAGGGCCTCGTCGGCGGGGCGGCCTCCGATGGAGGCCCGGGCGATCTCCGTGAGGGACGCGCGAAGGTAATCCGCGTAACGTCCGCCGGTCTCGAGATTCTCCGCTTCGTCCGGTGTCACGCTCGCTTATTGTAGCCCCCCTCGTCGCTCGGGAGGATCGCATGCGTCGAATCTGCTGCGTCGGACTGCTCCTGGCGGGCTGCGCCACGAATCCCTACACGGGGCGCAAGCAGCTGCTTCTGCTGGACGAAAAGCAGGAGGCGAAGCTCGGCTCCGAAGGCTACCAGGAGGTCCTGGCGGCCGAGAACCTCTCGCACGACCCCCGGGAAACGGCCCCCGTGCGGCGGGTGGGCCAGCGGATCGCGGCCGCGGCGAACCGGCCGGACTTCGAGTGGGAATTCAACGTCATCCTCGACGACTTCACGGTCAACGCCTGGTGCATGCCGGGCGGAAAGATCGCGTTCTACACGGGGATCTACCCGGCGCTCAAGGACGAGGCGGGCATGGCCTTCGTCATGGGGCACGAGGTCTCCCACGCGCTGCTCCGGCACGGGGCGGAGCGGATCAGCCAGAACATGGCGGCGGAGGCGGTCGGCGGCCTGCTGGCGGCGGGGATCGGCGGCAAGGATGCCCAGAAGCAGGCGCTCGTGCTGGGCGCGTTCGGCGTCGCGGCGGGCGTCGGCGTGCTCCTGCCGTTCAGCCGCAAGCACGAGTCGGAAGCCGACGCCCTGGGCCTGAAGCTCATGGCCCAGGCGGGCTACGATCCCCGGGCCGGCGTCGAGGTCTGGAAGCGGATGGAGTCGATGGGCGGCGGCCAGGGGACGCCCGAATTCCTCTCGACCCATCCCTCGCACGAGACCCGGATCAAGGACCTCGAGGCGGGGATGGCCGAGGCGCTGGCGATCTACGGCAAGGCCCCGAAGGCGGCCCATGCCGAGCTGCCGCCGATCGACAAGCGCAAGGGGGCGCCGAAGAATAAGGACGGCGTCGCCGCCTTCGCGCCCGGCGACGGGACGTCGGTGAACGTCGACCTTCAGAAGGGCCCCGCGCGCCGCGGCCGGATGGAAGACGGGCGGGCGGCGATCGAGTTCCAGTTCGCGTTCAGCCGGCCGGCGTACCTGCGCGACATCCGGATCAGCGGCCCCGCCGGCCCGGCCGGCGTGGAGGCGAAGACGGGGATCGCGGGAGGGGACCGGAAATCGGTGACGCTGTACCGTCCTGATAAGGGGGCTTCCGAGTTCCCGCCCGGCCGCTACATCCTGACGTTCATCGGGGCGGTGAACGGAAGCGGGTTCCAGAGGAGCGTGACCTATGAGGTCCCGTAGACAGTAGACAGTAGACGGTAGACAGTAGACCGGGGGGCGGGTCCGGTTCCGGGTCCGGTTTCGGTTTCGGGTATTCTGGATTCTCTCGGTCTGGGGGGATACAATGCGGCGCATGAAGATCCTGGCGGCGGCGGGGGTCCTGGGACTCCTCGCCGGGTGTTTGATGCGGGAAGGCAACTACCGCAACTACGGCGCCCGTCCGCACGAATGGGATCTGGCCGGTCCGGACTTCGAGCGGAAGGTGTTCGGGCCGGTGCCGTCGGAAGAGGTGAAAGAGTTCGTCCGCGAGAAGGAAGCCGACGGGTGGGAAGTGGTCGGTTACGAACCGGCCAGCCTTCCGGAGGACGCCATGGTCAACACCTCGGAGCTTGACCAGCCGTCCGCGCCGAAGAAGCGCTGGAGCCACGACCTGCCCAAGACGATGGACGCGAGGACGGATCTCCCGAAGAAGGAGACCATCCCGCCCTATCTCGACGAGGATGTCCGGGGGCACCGGCAGAAGTACCTCGTCATCATGAGGCGCTGGCTCTAGAAGCCCTTTCTCGCGGCGCTGTTGGAGCGCCATGATCAAGCGTCACAAGACCCGCGAAGTGCGCTGCGGGAAACTCGTCATCGGCGGGAACCACCCCATCTGGGTCCAGTCCCTCACCACCACCAAGACGGCGGACGTCGACGCCACCAAGGCCGAGATCCGCCGCATGCTCGACGCCGGCTGCGAGATCGTGCGCGTGGCCGTCTTCGACATGGCCGACGCCCAGGCGCTCGGGGCGGTGAAGAAGTTCCTGGGCGACGTCCCCCTGGTCTCCGACATCCACTTCAACCACAAGTTCGGCCTGGAGGCGGTCGCGCAGGGCGTCGACAAGGTCCGCCTCAACCCGGGCAACGTGGGAGGGCTGTCGGGGCGCTTCGACGACCTGGGCAAGGAGCGCGTGAAGATCGTCGCGGAGGCCGCCAAGGCCAAGGGCATCTGCATGCGGGTCGGGGTGAACTCCGGCTCGGTGGAGAAGGACCTGCTGGACAAGTACGGCTGGGCGACGGCCGACGCGATCGTCGAAAGCGCGATGCGGCACTGCGAGTGGCTGGAGGCCTGCGGTTTCCGGGAGACGGTGGTCTCGCTCAAGTCGACGAACATGGAGACGGTGATCGACGCCTACCTGCGCTTCGGGAAGGCGACGGATTATCCGCTGCACGTGGGCGTGACGGAGGCCGGCCTGCCCGGCTACGGCACGCTGAAGAGCGCCATCGGGATCGGCCGGATCCTGCTGGAGGGCCTGGGCGACACGATCCGCGTCTCGCTGACGGGCGACAAGGCGCTCGAGATGGAGGCGGGGTTCGACATCCTGAAGGCCACGGGACGTCGCGTCACGGCCCCCGAGATCAACGCCTGTCCCGAGTGCGGGCGCATCGCGATCGACCTGAAGAAGATCGTGAACGAGGTGAAGGACCGCATCAAGGACGTGAAGGCGCCGCTGAAGATCTCGATCCTGGGCTGCGCGGTGAACGGCCCGGGCGAGGCGGCGGAGGCGGACATCGGCGTGGCGGGGGAGCGGGGGCAGGGGATGATCTTCAAGAAGGGCGTTCTTCTCCGGCGGGTCAAGGAAACCGAGATGGTGGACGAATTGGAGAAGGAGATCCGCGCGCTCGCCAGCGAAAGGACCAAAGACCAATGACCAATGACCAAACGATCCCCCCCACCCCCCGGGGGGGCTTTGGTCTTTGGTCCTGGGTCCTTGGACATTGAGGGTTGATGGTCAATTACACCAGCATTCGATACGGCAAGATGCGCCTGGTCGGGCGCTTCAAGACCGACCGCGAGGATCTGCGGATCCGCGACCGCTGCATCGTGCGCACCGACCGCGGCAAGGAGGTCGGCGAGGTGCTGACGGCGCTTCAGCCGATTCCCGAGGCCGTGCCGCCCGAGAGCCTGTGGGACGTGATGCGCCGCGCGGAGGGGGCCGATCTCCAGCAGCTGGAGCGCGTGGAGACGGAGGCCATCCCGCGGGCGACGCGGATCTTCAAGGAGCTGGTCAAGAAACTGGCCCTGCCGATGAAGATCGCGGACGTCGACTACATCCTCGGCGGCGAGCGGGTGATCTTCTACTTCACGAGCGAGACGCGGGTGGACTTCCGCGAGCTGGTCCGCCAGCTGGCGCACGAGTTCCGGACCCGGATCGAGCTCAAGCAGGTGGGCGCGCGCGACCAGGCGCGGCTCATCGGCGACGTCGGCCACTGCGGCCTCGAGCTCTGCTGCCGCTCCCATCTCAAGGAGCTGGGCGGCATCACCATGGACATGGCGAAGGTGCAGAAGCACACGGCGGACCCGTCGAAGATCACGGGCCGCTGCGGCAAGCTCCTCTGCTGCCTGCGCTACGAGTACGCCTGGTACACCGAGTCGCGCCAGATGCTGCCCGCCCGCGGCGCGCGCCTCACCACGAAGAAGGGCACCGGCTTCGTCGTCGACCAGAACATGGTCCTGCGCGAAGTGACCATCGTGAAGGACAACACCGACGGGGAGCGCGTGATCGTCGGGCTGGAGGACATCGACGGCGCTCCGCCGGCCGTCGCCGGCTGCGACGGCTGCGCGACGCCCAAGGTCCCCTCCGGGACCGCGCCGGCCGTCGAAGCCGCGCCGCCGGCGGCCGTCGTCCAGGCCGACACCGTCCGCATCGACACGAACGTCCGCAAGGAGATCGAGGAAGACACGAAGGTCAACCTCCCGATCGTGCCGGAGGCGCCCGCCGCGCCGGCCCGGGCGATGGACCGGGCCTGGCTCCGGCTCGGCGCGGCCGCCGAGCTGCCGCCGGGGACGTCGAAGGTGGAAGACCTGGGCGGCCCGAAGGTGGCGGTGTTCAACGTGGACGGGGTGCTCCACGTGATCTCGAACGAGTGCGGGCACCAGGGCGGCCCGCTCGGGGAAGGGAAGCTCGAGGGCTTCTCGGTGGTCTGCCCCTGGCACCAGTGGAAGTTCGACGTGACCACGGGCCACTGCCTCTCGGTCGGCGGCTCGAGCGTCCGCAAATACGAGGTGGGCCGGATCGGCGACGACATCTACGTGATGGTCTAGGACCAGGTCAAGGTCACGGTCAAGGTCAAGGAGCGGGGGTGCCCCCGTTTCCTCCCCCCGGGGGAAGGGGTGGGCTGGACCTGTTCGTTGACCCTGACCGCGGGGAATGATAGAGTCGCGACTGACATGAGCATGATCGAAGGCAAGTTCGGCAAGAACATCGTCATCACGAGCGTGGACGCGGTGGCCAACTGGGCCCGGGCGTCGAGCCTGTGGCCGATGCTCTTCGGCATCGCCTGCTGCGCGATCGAGATGATGGCGACGGCCGCCTCGCGTTACGACTGGGACCGCCTGGGCGTCATCCCCCGCGCGACGCCCCGGCAGAGCGACCTGATGATCGTGGCGGGCACCGTGAACGCCAAGATGGCCCTCGTCCTGCGGCGCCTCTACGAGCAGATGCCCGATCCCAAGTACGTCCTGGCCATGGGCGTCTGCGTCATCGGCGGCGGCCCCTACTACAAGTGGGGCTACTCGGTGGTGAAGGGCGTCGACAAGGTCGTCCCGGTGGACGTCTACGTCCCCGGCTGCCCGCCCCGGCCCGAGGCGCTGCTCGACGGCATCATCAAGCTCCAGAAGAAGATCGCCGGCCAGACGCTGGCGAAGAATCCGGTCGTCGATCAGGACGCCTACCTGGTGAAGCCGGCGACGCCCGACCGCAAGGGCGGGTACGCCCAGGTCAAGCCCACGGTCTAAGAGGAGCCATGTCCGCCACGAAGCCGCTCGAAACCCAGGACATGCTCCTGAACATGGGGCCGCAGCACCCCTCCACGCACGGCGTGCTCCGCCTCATGATCCGCACCGACGGCGAGATGGTCAGCGAAGTCACCCCCGTCGTCGGCTACCTGCACCGCTGCGCCGAGAAGATCGGCGAGAGCCTCCGGTACGAGCAGTACGTGCCCTACACCGACCGGATGGACTACCTCTCGTCGATGAGCGACAACCTGGGCTTCTGCCTGGCCGTCGAGCGGCTCCTCACGATCGAGATCCCGCCCCGCGCCCAGGCCATCCGCGTCATCATGGCCGAGCTCAACCGGATCGCCTCGCACCTGCTCGCGTTCGGCACGTACGGCCTCGACATCGGGGCCTTCACGCCGTTCCTCTACGCGTTCCGCGAGCGCGAGATGATCCTCAACATGTTCGAGTACGTCTGCGGCGCCCGCCTGACCTACAACTACGTCAAGGTCGGCGGCGTCTACCGGGACGTCGACAAGAAGTTCGGCGAGATGGTCAACAACTTCCTCGCCATCTTCGACGACCGCCTGAAGGACTACAACGAGCTGCTCTCGGGCAACCAGATCTTCCGCGAGCGCACGCTGAACCTGGGCGTCATCCCCGCCGCCAAGGCGCTCGACTGGGGCCTCACGGGGCCGAACCTGCGGGCGTCGGGCATCAACTACGACGTCCGCAAGGCCATGCCGTACTCGGGCTACGAGAAGTACCAGTTCGACGTCCCGATCGGCCGCGACGGCGTGGGCGCGCTGGGCGACTGCTGGAACCGCTACTGGCTCCGCATCGAGGAGATGGTGGAGTCCTGCAAGATCGTGCGCCAGGCGATGGACAGCCTGCCGGCGGGGAAGTTCGCCGCCGACATCCGCAAGATCAAGCCGGCGGTGGGCGAGGCCTACACGGCCATCGAGAACCCGCGCGGCGAGCTCGGGTTCTACATCATGTCGGACGGCTCGGAGATCCCCACGCGCGTCAAGGTCCGGGCGCCGAGCTTCGTGAACCTGGCGATCATGAGCGACATCGGCAAGAACAACCTCATCGCCGACCTCATCGCCATCCTCGGCTCGATCGACATCGTCCTCGGCGAGATCGACCGCTAAGCGTCCGCCGCCTCCCCTCAGGGATTTCCCCATACCGCTCTATGCATTATTAATGTATCCTGGAGTCATGAAGTACGACGGCCTGTGCAAGGACTGCGGAAAGCCCCTCGCGGAAACCCGGATCTCGGGAGCCGGTTATTGCGAAGCGTGCGTCGGCGCGCGCTCCCTTTCCTGCCATACCTGCCGCGAGACCCTGAGCGCCGACGACTTCGCCGCGGGCCGCGCGGTCACGCTCCTGGGACGTCGCTACTGCCAGGACTGCCTGGAGACCGCCGTTCAGAAAGGCCGCCAGGAGGCCGAGTCGGGCGTCCGCCTGCCCGACGCGGCGCCCGACGTCCCCAGCGAAGACTCCGTCCAGATCCGGCGCCTGTACGGCCGCTACGTGGCCCCCGGCGACGCCAAGCTGATCGTCAAGGCGGGCGGCCTCGCCGGCTTCCTGCGGGGCAATCTGGCGCGCTTGTGGCTGGACGTCTCCGAGGGCGGCTTCCGGGCGATCGTCGGCGGTCTGTTCCAGGTCGACGCCGCCCTGCGGGGGTCCATCGTCGACACCCCGCGCAATACGGCCTATCCCTTCCGGGCGACGGTCATGCACGTGCGCGCCTCCCAGCGCTATCCGAATTCCTGCCTCGTCGGCTGCCGCTTCGAGGCGCCGTCCGTCGAGCTGCGGTCGTTCCTCCAGAGAAACATGAGCGGCCGCCCGGCGACGTTCCCCGCGCCCCCCCTCAAGCCGACCCGCAGGCCCAGCTCCACCTCCATCCCGCCCCCCAACCCCGCGCGAGCGTAAGCGGGTTCCGGGTTCCGGTTGGCGGGTTCCGGAGCTAGAATGGGCGCGTCATGCCCGAACGCGAGACGCTTCCCGTCGACGTCCTGATCGTGGGCGCCGGGCCCGCCGGCCTCGGCGCGGCGATCCGGCTGGCCCAGCTGTCCAAGGAGGCCGGCCGGCCGGTCGAGATCGCCGTCATCGACAAGGCCAAGGAGCTGGGGGCCCACACCTGCTCCGGCGCCGTCATGGATCCGAAGGCTCTCCGCGAGCTGATCCCCGGCTTCGAGGCCGAGGGCGCCCCGATCGAGTCGGGCGTCGAGGACGACCAGGTCTGGTTCCTCACGGAGACCGAGTGCGCGCCGCTGGGCTTCCTGCCGCCTTCGCTCCGCCAGCACGGCAACCTGATCATCTCGCTGGGCCAGCTCGTGCGCTGGCTGGGCAAGCGGGCGGAGGCGCTCGGGATCAACGTCTTCACGGGCTTCCCGGCCGTCGAGCCGCTCCTCGAGGGCGGCCGGGTCGTCGGCGTCCGCACGGGCGACAAGGGCATCGACAAGCGCGGCGAGCGGAAGGGCACGTTCGAGCCGGGCGTCGACATCAAGGCCAAGATCACGATCGTCGGCGAGGGTCCGCGCGGCTCGCTGACGCGGATCCTGAAGGACCGCTTCGGGCTGGCCGCGGGGAAGTCGCCGGACATCTACGCCACCGGCGTGAAGGAGATCTGGGAGCTGCCCGCCGGCGGGACCCACCGGGGCCGGGTCATCCACACGATGGGCTGGCCGCTGCCGAACGCGACCTTCGGAGGCGGGTTCATCTATTCGATGTCGAGGGACCGGATCGATCTGGGCTTCGTGACCGGCCTCGACTACAAGGACCCCTTCACCGACCCCCACCGCAACCTCCAGGTCTTCAAGACGCACCCGAAGATCCGCGCGATCCTCGAGGGCGGAAAGATGGTCGAGTACGGCGCGAAGACCATCCCCGAGGGCGGCTGGGAGGCCGTGCCGAAGCTCTGGATGCCCGGCGCGATGCTCGTGGGCGACTCGGCGAACCTGCTCGACGGCCAGCGCCTCAAGGGCGTCCACCTCGCGCTCAAGAGCGGCATGCTCGCCGCCGAGACCGCCTTCGAACGGCTGGACGATCCGACGTCCCTCGCCGCCTACGCGGAGCGCGTCGAGGGGAGCTTCATCAAGGCCGAGCTCTGGAAGGCGCGGAACTTCAAGAAGGGCTTCAAGTTCGGCCTCTACGCGGGCGCGCTGGGCGCCGCCGCCGGCGAGTTCACCAACGGCTGGAGCCCCTTCGCGCCGCTCGCGATGGAGCCCGGCCACACCCGCATGCAGCCGAAGAAGAAGGGCGCGACGCCCCCCGCCGTGAAGTTCGACGACAAGCTCACGTTCTCAAAGCTCTCCGACGTCTTCGTCTCGGGCACGATCCACGACGAGGACCAGCCCTGCCACCTCCACGTGCTGGAGCCGGACATCTGCGTGAACCGCTGCGCGAAGGAGTTCGGCAACCCCTGCCAGCATTTCTGCCCGGCCGCGGTCTACGAGTGGGTGAAGAAGGACGAGAAGGACGTCGGGAAGCTCCAAATCAACTTCTCCAACTGCGTCCACTGCAAGACCTGCGACATCATGGACCCGTACGACATCATCCGCTGGGTCCCGCCGGAGGGCGGCGGTGGACCCAATTACCAAAACCTGTAGAATCTCCTTCCGGCCTGCCTAGGAGAGCTCCACGATGCGCTTCCTCAATTTCATCAACGGCAAGTGGGTGCACGCGAAGAGCGGGAACACCTTCGAGAACCGGAACCCGGCGGACCTCGAGGACTTCATCGGCGACTTCCCGGCCAGCGGGCCGGAGGACGTCGGAGCCGCCGTCGCCGCCGCGAAAGCCGCCTTCGACGGCTGGCGGCGGACGCCGGCGCCGAAGCGGGGCGAGATCATCCTGCGGGCCGGCGAGCTCCTGCGGGAGCGGAAGGAGGACGTCGCCCGCGCGATGACGCGCGAGATGGGGAAGGTGCTCAAGGAGTCGCGGGGCGACGTCCAGGAAGGGATCGACTCGGCGGTGCTGCACGGGAGCGAGGGGCGGCGGCTGCACGGCTTCACGGCGCCGAGCGAGCTGCCGTCGAAGGCGGGCTTCACGCTGCGCGTGCCGGTGGGCGTGGCGGGGCTGATCACGCCGTGGAACTTTCCCCTGGCCATCCCGACCTGGAAGGCGTTCCCCGCGCTGGTGGCGGGCAACACGGTCGTGCTGAAGCCCGCGAGCGACACGCCCCACTGCGCCTCGCTGCTGGTCCAGATCCTGGCGGAGGCGGGGGTGCCGAAGGGCGTGGTGAACCTCGTCCACGGGTCCGGCGGGGAGGCGGGGACGGCGCTGGTGAAGCATCCCGACGTCCGGGTGATCAGCTTCACGGGGTCGTCGGAGGTGGGACGTCGCATCGCCGCGGACGCCGGCGCCGCGCTGAAGCGGGTCTCGCTGGAGCTCGGCGGGAAGAACGCCCAGGTGGTGATGGACGACGCGGACCTCGACCTGGCTCTCGAGGGCGTGCTCTGGGGCGCCTTCGGGACGACGGGGCAGCGCTGCACGGCGACGTCCCGGCTGATCCTGCACCGGAAGATCCACGACGCGTTCGTCGACCGCCTGCTGGCGCGGACGAAGAAGCTGAGGATCGGCCCGGGCCTGGACGAGAAGAACGAGGTCGGCCCGCTCGTCAACAAGGCGCGGGTGGAGGCGGTGAGCGAGTGGGTGAAGATCGGCCGGAAGGAGGGGAAGCTGCTGACCGGCGGCGAGCCCGTCCTCAAGAAGGGCTGCTTTTTCGCGCCCACGATCTTCGACGGCGTGAAGCCCGACGCGCGGATCGCCCGCGAGGAGATCTTCGGGCCGGTGCTGTCGATCCTGACGGTGAAAGACCTTGACGAAGCCGCGCGCCGTTTGAATGATACGCCCTACGGTTTGTCCAGCTCCATCTATACCCGGAGCGTGGACGACGCCTTCTACGCGATGCGGGAGTTCGAGGCGGGCATCGTGTACGTGAACGCCCCCACCATCGGAGCGGAGTGCCATTTCCCGTTCGGGGGGGTGAAAGACACGGGGAACGGGCACCGGGAGGGAGGGCTGCCGGTGTACGACGTGTTTACGGAATGGAAGACGATCTACGTGGACTATAGTGGGCGGCTCCAAAAGGCGCAGATTGATGCGTAGCCGAAGCGGCTTGCCCGCCGAAGCGAAAGGCGGAGTGCCCTCCTTCGCCGTTCGGGGGTGGGCTACGGAGGACCGCCTTCGCGAAGGCGG
>DASVNH010000003.1:0-28897 GCA_036383955.1 Planctomycetota bacterium
CGAACCGCCCAAGCCCGCCAAGGTCTACTCCCCCGTCGAGATGAATGGGCTCTGGGTGCAGCTCGACGACCAGCTCCGCCGCGGCAAGCTTTTCGAAGCCCGCGAGAAGATCCAGAACACCTCCAAGGCGATGCTGCCTCCCGACCAGACCGAGAAGTTCAACGACTACGAGGCGCGCGTCGGCAAGTACTACGCCCTCGTCCAGGAGACGACCCGCGGCATCCTCATCGACATGCCGAAGATCTCGTCGGTCATCCTCAAGAACGACAACAAGCTCGTCGTGAAGATCCTCACCGAGACCCCCGCCGCCCTCTTCTTCGAAACCATCACCGGCATCCGCGGCAAGATCGACCGCGCCACCATCAAGTCCACCGAGGAGCTCAAGCCCGCCTACGCCTCCGCCGAGATCAAGGTCGAGCTCGTCAAGAAGGCCGGCTACCTCGGCCTCGAAGTCGCCGACACCGCCGGCCAGCCCCTCCAGTACCGCGACCGCCCCAACCGTCCCCGCGCCGCCGGCAGCCAGATCTTCTTCGACCTCGCCGACTTCTGCGCGCGCAACGGCGCCAACGACAAGCTCGTCGCCCTCTTCGACGAAGCCCTCAAGCGCGACGCCAATCTCCTCACCACCGTCCATGAGGTCAAGGCCGACCGCCTCGTCAACGTCCTGCTCTACTTCCTCGGCATCAACGCCGGCCTCGACGCCCAGAAGACCCTCGAGCTCCTCAAGGACAAGTACGGCGACACCCTGGCCTACAAGGAGCGCGTCGCGGGCGACTCCGACGTCCGCCAGATGTCCGAGATCGTGATGGGCCGCGGGAAACCGATGGCCAAGGCCGAGCCGCGGCCCGAGCCCGCCCGGCCGGCGCCGACGCCCTCCCCCTCCCCGACTCCCGAGCCGACGCCCGCTCCGGCGCCGACGCCGACGCCCGCCCCGACGCCCAAGCCCGAGCCCGCGGAGACGGAGCGCTCCGAGCCCCGCCCCTCCGTCGAGCCCAACGGAGTGCCGATGCCCGACGGGACCCCCGCCGCGACCCGCGACCTGATCGTCAAGGGCGACCGCCACTTCACGGAGGCCATGCGCCACCTCCAGGCCTCCGACCCGACCATCAACCCCGACGGCTGGTCCGACGAGAACAAGAAGGCCCTCGAGTTCTTCCAGAAGGCGGTCCGCGAGGGCTACGAACCCGCCCAGGACGGCTACGGAAAGGACCTCCCGCCGCAGGCGCTGCTCGACCGCATGCGCGAGACGACGATGCGGATGTCGCTCTGCCGCAAGCGCAGCGTCAGCACCCGGAAGTAGTCTCAGGGGCCCGAATTGACATCTCCCGGCCCCCCCCCTATACTTCCACATAGGGTATACATGTCAGCCGCCGTGCCGGGCCAGTCTGGGGGAGCCGTCGAAGAGCGCGCCGCGCTCCTGGGTCGCCTCCAGGCCCTCGCGGCCTCCGATCCCGCCCTCAAGAACGCGGTCGACGCCTTCGCCGACGACGCGCGGAAGCTGGACGAGCTCCGGAAGTCGGAAGAGCGCTATCGCACGATCGTCGAGAACGCCGCCGATCCCATTTTCATGGCCGACGCCAAGGGCAACCTCACCTGGGTGAACCAGGCGATGTGCAGCCACCTCGGCTACCTCCGCCAGGAGCTGCTGGGCCTCAACCTCGGCAAGGTCGCGAAGAAGGGCTTCGCCCACCGCCTCTTCACCATCCTCCGCGAGGCCTCCGAGGGCCGCGACACCAAGCCGGTCCAGATCGAATTCGTCACGAAAACCGGCGAAGAGCGGACCGTCGAGTTCGCCTGCGCGCCGGTCCGCGACAACGGCTCGACGACGGGCGTCGAGGGCGCCTTCCGCGACATCACGGACCGCGTGGTGATCGACAAGCTCAAGAAGAACTACATGAAGTCGCTGGAGGAGGCGGTCGTCGAGCGCACCAGCGAGATCAAGGAGACGCAGCGCGCGGCCATCCTGGCCATCGCGAACCTGGCGGAGTCGATCGACGACGACACGGGCGGCCACCTCCAGCGCATCCGCAGCTACTGCAAGGTGCTGGCCGAGGAGCTGCGCGCCGACTCCCGCTACAAGGACTCGATCACCGAAGAATACTGCGAGATGATCTACGACCTCTCCCCCCTGCACGACCTGGGGAAGGTCGGGATCCGCGACTACATCCTCCAGAAGCCCGACAAGCTCACGCCCGAAGAGTTCGAGAAGATGAAGGACCACGCGGAGATCGGCGCGCGCGCCCTCCGCATGGCCGGCGAGATGATCCACCGGGAGAGCATCTTCTCGATCGGGGAGATGATCGCCCGCTTCCATCACGAGAAATGGGACGGCTCGGGCTACCCCGCCGTCGACATCAACGGCGAGAAGCGGCCCCTCCGCGGCGAGGAGATCCCGCTCTGCGCCCGCATCGTCGCCCTGGCGGACGTCTACGACGCCCTCACCTCGAAGCGCCCCTACAAGATGCCCTTCCCCCACGAGCGGGCCCGCGAGATGATCCTCGCCCAGAGCGCCAAGCACTTCGACCCGGAGGTCGTCCAGGCCTTCGTCCGCCGCGAGCAGGAGTTCCTCGCGATCCGCGGCCAGTATCCCGACAACTACAGTCTTCCCGACGGACGCCCTTTTGAGCTTCCCGCGCGGGACCGGGTCTAGTAAGATCCGCGCGGTCGTTCTTTGACAGGAGGGGCCGTGAAGGCCGCTAGGAAGACCCATCGGCGGACCATCGAGGGCGATTTCGACGGCGCCGGCCGCCGCTTCGCCATCATCGTCGCCCGCTTCAACGAGTTCATCACCGACAAGCTCCTCGAAGGCTGCGAGAACACCCTCCTCCGCCACGGCGTCCGCCCCGAACAGATCGACGTCGTCCGCGTCCCCGGCTCCTTCGAGATCCCCACCGCCGCCCGCGAAATCGCCCGCAAGAAGCTCGCCGACGCCATCATCTGCATCGGCTGCGTCATCCGCGGGAATACCGCCCATTACGACCACGTCTGCCAGCAGACCGCCAAGGGGATCGCGGAAGTGGGACGTCGAACCGGCGTCCCCACGATCTTCGGCGTCCTCACCTGCGACACCCTCGAGCAGGCCGTCGAACGCGCCGGCACCAAGATGGGCAACGCCGGACGGAGCGCCGCGATGGCCGCCCTCGAAATGGCCAGCCTGATGACCAAACTATGATGCCGGATCACCGATGAGAAAACGCACTCAGGGCCGCGAGCTGGCCCTCCAGCTTCTGTATCAGCTCGACCTCCGCGGCGACGACGTCCTGAAGGAGGTCGACGAGTATCTCGACGGCCAGAGCGGCGGCGACGCCGAGGTCCGCGGCTTCGCCCGCGAGCTCATCCACGGCTACCTGGAGCGCCGGGTGGAAATCGACCGCCGCATCGAGGAGGTCGCCCGCAACTGGCAGCTCCGCCGCATGGCCGCGATCGACCGCAACATCCTGCGTCTCGGCGCCACCGAGCTGCTCTACCGGACCGACATCCCCCCGCTCGTCGCGATCAACGAGGCGATCGAGATGGCGAAGAAGTACTCGACGAAGAACTCCGGCCCCTTCGTCAACGGCATCCTCGACAACATCCGCCTCAAGGCCGTTCCCCGGAAACCGGAACCCGGAACCCGGCCGCCGAATCCGGAACCGGACCCGAAACCGGAACCGCCCGGGCCGGATCCCGAAGCCTAGCCGCCGCCGAAGATCTCGTCCGACAGCCGAAGCAGCCGTTCTCTTTCGGGTCGCGCCGCGAGGACACATCCGGTAAAGAGCGCCGCGCCGACGAGGGCGACCGCGAGCCCCATGGGCCTGGCTGTCGCGAGGAATCCCAGAGCCGCGAGCCCGGCGGCGCCCAGCCAAAGGGTCATGAATCCGAGAGCGACTTTGCGCATGCCGATGTCGACGAACACGTTCGTGCCGCCATCGGGACGTCGCTCCAGACGCGCCGTCAGGATCGGCTCCGCGAGGTTCCTGATGAATCCCGGGCGGCAGCGGAACCTCATCCGGGCCGTTCCCAGAGCCCCCAGGATGTCGCGTTCCCCCGGGCCGGACAGGAAGATTGACGCGCGGTCCACGCGCTCCTCCGCCCTCTTCACGAGATCCTCCGGCGTCCGAGGACTCGCATATCGCCGTTGAACCGCCATGGGGATTGAGACCGTCCTCCCGTGATTCTTGATTCGTGATTCTTGATTCGGCCCTCGTTTGCTATTCTCTCACCTCATGGGACTCTTCAGCAGCTTCTTCGACAAGTTCAAGAAAGGCCTCGAGAAGACCAAGGCCTTCTTCGTCGCCCCCCTCAAGAAGATCTTCTCGGTCTTCCGCAAGCTCGACGAGGCCACGCTCGGCGAAATCGAAGAGGCCCTCATCACCGCCGATTTCGGCGTCGACGCCACGACCAAGATCATGGACGCCCTCCGCGCCTCGTACAAGAAGGGCGACATCCAGAACACCGACCAGGTCCTCCCCTGGCTCAAGGCCGACCTCAAGAAGCGGCTCACCGAGAAGGGCAACGACATCCTTTGGGCCCCCCAGCCCCCCACCGTCATCCTCGTCTGCGGCGTCAACGGCGTCGGCAAGACGACGTCCATCGCCAAGCTCGCCCAGGCCCTCACCCGCGAGGGCAAGAAGGTCTTCGTCGCGGCCGGCGACACCTTCCGCGCCGCCGCCGTCGACCAGCTCACCATCTGGGCCGACCGCCTCAAGGTCCGCATCATCAAGCACCAGATGGGCGCCGACCCGGCCGCCGTCGTCTTCGACGCCTGCGACGCCGCCGTCGCGGGCGGAGCCGACGTCCTCATCATCGACACCGCCGGCCGCCTCCAGACCAAAGAGCACCTCATGCGCGAGCTCGAGAAGATCTTCAAGGTCTGCCAGAAGAAGCTCCCCGGCGCCCCCCACGAGACCCTCCTCGTCCTCGACGCCACTACCGGCCAGAACGCCATCTCCCAGGCCGAGCACTTCAAGGCCGTCACCCGCGTCACCGGCCTCTTCCTCGCCAAGCTCGACGGCACCGCCAAGGGCGGCATCGTCGTCGCCATCAAGGACAAGCTCGACATCCCCGTCAAATTCGTCGGCACCGGCGAGACCCCCGACGACGTCGCCCGCTTCAACGCCGACGAGTTCGTGGAGGCCCTGTTCACGGACTGAGGCGATACTTCGACCTCCTCCTGCGGCGCTACGGGCCGCGGAAGTGGTGGCCGGCCGACTCCCCTTTCGAGGTCGTCGTCGGCGCCGTCCTCACCCAGAACACCGCCTGGACCAACGTCGAGAAGGCCATCGCCAGCCTCAAGCGCGAGAAGCTCCTCGATCCGGAGCGCTTGCGGGACGTCGACATCCATCGCCTCGCCGAGGTGATCCGCCCGTCCGGGTATTTCAACCTCAAGGCGAAACGCCTGAAGGCGGTCGTCGCGTGGTGGCTCGGACACGATCCGAAGGCGCCGCTCGACGTCCTTCGCGCCCAGCTGCTGGAGGTCTACGGCGTCGGGCCGGAGACGGCCGACTCGATCCTCCTCTACGCCCTGAACCGGCCGAGCTTCGTCGTGGACGCCTACACGAAGCGGATCCTGACGCGGCACGGGCTGGCGCCGGAGGATGTCGACTACGACGGCATGAAGCGGCTGTTCGAAAGCGCGCTGCCGGCGGACGTCGGGCTCTACAACGAGTTCCACGCGCAGATCGTGGAAGTGGGCAAGCGGCACTGCGGGCCGTCGCCGCGCTGCGAAGGATGTCCGCTGGAATCCCGTCTGCCGGCCCCGGGTTCCGGTCGTCGGGTTCCGGGTTCCGGATAAAGAAAAACCCCCCGGCCCTCGCGGGCCGGGGGGCTTGCAAACCTTAGTCGGGCTTAGACCTGCTCAGGCGCGGGCGCGCCGGCGGCGCGCGTCACGTTGACGGCCTTGAGGCCCTTTTCGTCCTTCTTGATTTCGAAGTCGACGGCCTCTCCGGGCGTCAGCGTCCGGAAACCGTCCATCTTGATGGCCGTGTGGTGCACGAAGATGTCCTCGTTCACCCCCTCCTGCTTGATGAACCCATACCCCTTTTGATCGTTGAACCACTTGACCGTTCCCGTAGGCATCCGAAAACCTCCCTGACGTCTGACAAAACAAAGGCGCGTCCCCATGAACGCGCCACTCTTCTCAATTCTCCCCTGGGTATTAGGGGGGAATTCTAGGGGGCCCACCGGGGGTCGTCAAGAATAATGATGAGTTATGGGTGCCCTGGGGTGAGTCCACTTGGATTCCGTGGGAGTCGAACCCCTAACGCGGCTGGAGGGCGACCCGGCGGACCGCGATGCCGCGGCCCTCGAGGACCAGGCGGAAATCGCCCCCGCCCGGCTGCCCGTTCCCGAACAGCGCGTCCGGGAGGTCGATGGAGACCTCCCGCCACTCCCCCGTCCCCGTGAACGGCGTCTCCCCGGCGCTCCGCACGTGGCGCTCGGCGGGCGGCAGGCGGCGGTCGGCCGCGTCGTACTCGACCCGGAAGGCTCCCTGCCCCAGGTCCAGGAACTCCAGCGTCAGCGTGAACGAGCGCTTCTCGAAGTAGCAGAAGGAGTCGTCGACGTCGAACGTCAGCGCGCGCCGCGGGCTCTTCTTCGCCTCCTTCGAGGCGAGCATCGCCACCCCGCGCAACTGGACGAGCTCGCAGGCGCCTTCGTCCGTCGACAGCGGCCGCAGCCCCTGTTCGTGCGGCGTGTACTTGGCGCTGAACAGCGCCTTCCCCGCCCCCGTCCACTTTCCCTTGGGCAGGGCCGTCTTCTCCTGCACCCGCAGCTTCCGCACGTGCTTCGCCGTCGACTCCGCCCGCGTCCGGTCCCAGCTCTCGATCACCGCCCAGCGCGCCTCGAGCTTCAGCGCCGCGTACCAGGCCTTGTCGTAGTCCGCGCCGCCCACCCAGACGGCCGCGCCGTCCTCGGGGCGGCCCGACGTCCATCGCGCCGCGCCGGGCGCGTCGGTCCAGGTGGACTCGACGACGAGGTGGAGCGGCACGCCCGCGGCCTTCAGGCCGTCGAGGGGCACTCCGCGGCCCGACTCCGGCGCCGGGCCGAGGAACGCGACGAGGCGGCCGTCGAGCTGGGCGCGGAACCGCGGCGGGACCCGCTCGAGGAAGTGGCGAAGGGCGTCGACCGGCGCTTCGCCGTCGAGGTAAGGCGCCAGCAGCGGACGGTCGTCCCCCGCCTTCTCGAGCGACGCGGCCAGGTCCGCGGGCGGCGCGGCGGCGAGGGCGACGTCCACTCCCGCGCGCCGCATCTCGCGGAGGTCGCGGAGGACGTCGACGTCCGGCCGCCACACGGCGAACGCGAGGCGGTCGTCGGCCTTGAGGGGCCGATCGTCTTGGGCCGACGCGAGCGCGAGAAGGAGGACGAACACGCCGCTACTATAGACGGTCCGTCCCGCCGAAACTAGGCGGCTCAGGCCACGATGCCGCGCCGGAGGCGCAGGACGCGGCGGAGCTCCTCGAGCGTGACGTCGACGTGCTTCGGCAGCAGCGCCGACATGTCCGATCCGGTGATGCCGAGCCGGAGGGAGCCGTCGACGTTCCACATCGCCTTGACGACCTGCGCGAGCCGGGACGCCGCCTTGCCGGTGACCAGCGTCTTGTGCGCCTTGCGGAAGTACATGACGAGCCTGCCCATGCCTCTACCCCCCTCTCTTACTAGCGCTTATCCCCAAGCCTCGATACACGTCGGTCGTTCCGCGTCGCCGGTTCCTGGACCTGTCAGGCGAGGTCCTCGTCGCTCTCGAGCGCCTCTTTGAACTTGTCGAGGTTCTCGATGACCAGGCCGGTGCCGCGCGCGACGCAGGTGAGCGGGTCCTCGGCGACGCGCACGGGGACGTCGATCTCCTTGCGGATCGCGCGATCGATGCCGCGGATGAGGGAGCCGCCGCCGGCGAGCGTGATGCCGCGGTCGGTGAGGTCGGCGGCGAGCTCGGGCGGAGTCTCCTCGAGGGTCTCCTTGATGGCGCCGATGACGGAGTCGAACGGCTCCTTCATGGCCTCGCGGATCTCCTCGCTGGTGACGGTGACCCGGCGCGGCATCATGGCCATGACGTCGCGGCCGGAGACTTCCAGGGTGAGCTCCTGTTCGAGGGGATACAGGGAGCCGACCTCGATCTTGATCCTTTCGGCGGTCTGCTCGCCGATGTGGAGGTTGTAGGCGCGCCGGAGGTGCTGGATGATGGCTTCGTCGAACTTGTCGCCGGCGACGCGCACGGAGCGCGAGGCGACGATGCCGCCGAGGGAGAGGACCGCGATCTCGGCGGTGCCGCCGCCGATGTCGACGATCATGTTGCCGATCGGGTCGAGCATGGGCAGGCCGGCGCCGATGCCGGCGGCCATGGGCTCCTCGACGATGAAGACCTGGCGGGCCCCGGCGCGCTCGGCCGAGTTGATGACCGCGCGCTTCTCCACGCCGGTGATGCCCGACGGCACCGCGATCACCACGCGGGGCATGATCCCGAATTTGCGGTTGTGGACCTTCTGGATGAAGTAGCTGATCAGGGCTTCCGTGACGTCGAAGTCGGCGATGACCCCGTTCCGCATCGGCCGCACCGCGGTGATGTTGCCGGGGCACTTGCCGATCATTTCCTTGGCGGTCGCGCCGACCGCCTTGCCGTCCAGCAGGACCTTGTGCGTCCCCTTCTTGACGGCCACGACCGAAGGCTCCGAGAGCACGATGCCCTCGCCCCGGACGTAGACCAGCGTGTTGCAGGTGCCCAGGTCGATCCCCATATCCTTGGAGAAGAACCCGAAGCAGCGCTTAACGATCCCCCACATGACGTGCTCCCCTCTCTCTCTTCCCTTGAGTCCCGTCTCAGTGTAGCCCGTCACTGTCCGTAAAGCAAACAAATTATAATTTATAGTTTAGGTTTTCTGCCCCACCTCGATTTTCGACCAGGGCGTCTTCCCCGTCCGCGTCACCCTTCCCCCCAGCAGCTTCGCCAGCGCCTCCATCGCCGCCTCCCGGGTCTTGCGGTCCGTGAACTCGAGGCGCAGCGGGCCGCCGGGGATGTCGAGCGACATCCTTCGCGACAGCACCCGGGCCGTCGCGCCCCGCAGCGTCGCCAGCGGATGGCTGATCAGGCCGACTTCGACGCCCCGCGGCGACACGCGGAACTCCTCGCCGCCGCGGAGCAGGAAGCGGTGTATCGCCACGCGACATCCCTCGGGCCAAAAAAAATCCCCCGGAGGTTTCCCTCCGGGGGTTGGAAGATTCGGATCCGGATTACTTGGGCGCCGGTTCGGGGGGCGGCGCCGGCGTGGTGTTCACCTCGGTGGTGCCGCCGCCCTGCGCGGCCTTGCCTTCCTTGGTGAACATGTAGAACTGGACGTCGTAATGCTCCCACGCCTCGCGGCCCGCGACGATCGCGCCCGCGAGGAACACGAGGAACGTGAGGATCAGCATCGCCGAGTAGACGTCGCTCTTGGGCTTGTGCGTCGCCTCGGGGACGAACTCCGCCCCGGCGGGAGAGGCCTCCTCTTCGGTGGCCGCCATGTCTTCGGTGACTTCTTCCTCGGACTCGTCTCTGCCGCGTCTCGCCATGGCTCTCTCCTTTACCGGCCGCCGCCCTGCCGGGGCGCCGCCACGAAGATATGGTTCGACGCGTCGTCCGCGACGCGAGGATCGGTCTTCTTCAGCACGACCTTGCCCGCCGCCCAGCTGCGGTCCGCGCGGTCGATGACGATCTTCGCCACGAAGTCGCCGCCCCGGAAGATCGTGAACTCGTCGCCCTCGAGCACGCCCGCGTCCTTGCCGATCGAGATCACCACCAGGCCGATCTCGTTCGCCACCGCCGTGACCTTGCCCTCGAGCGGCTTGCGCGGCGCCACGTTGACGTTGCCGCCGCCCGACAGGTTGATCGCGTTGATCTTCTCTTCGAGGAGCTTCTTCTCCTTGGCCATGTCGACGTGCTTCTCTTCCAGCGACGCCAGGTCCTGCGAGAGCCGCTCCGACTGCTGGCGGGCGTACTGCACTTCGGCGACGGCCGTCGCCTTCTCCGCCACCGACTTCGCGAGCTTGATCCGGTGCTCCTCGACCTTCGTCGTCAGCTCCTGGATCTGCGCCAGCTGCACCTCGAGCTGCCGCACGAAGACCTGCACGTCCGCCTCGAGCTTCGTCAGCAGGGTCTGCTTCTCGACGCTCTCGCGGACCAGGTCGTTGATGCGCTGCGCTTTCGCCGAGTTCTCGGTGTCGAGCACCGCGATGCGGTCGTTCAGGATCCCGATGAACGACTTCTGGTTGTCGATCTCGAGGTCCCGCGCCGCGATTTCGGCGTTCTTGATCTGCTGCGTCTGGTAGTGGTAGTTGACTTCCTTGACGAACTTGTCCTTCCAGTCGACTTTCTGCGCGAACAGAGTCACGTCGACGCCCAGCTTGACGAGGGCGATGACGAAGACCAGGATGACGAAGACCTTGGACAAGGTGCTCATGGCCAGACCCCCTATCGAGTTTTCCCCGAAGCCCAGGGCAACTTTATGCCCCTCTCCTACGCCTGTCAACAATTAGTCGCCGCCCAAACGCGGCGATGACCGCTCCAACCGCCGCCCACGCGACCCAGTCGCCCAGCCCGCGGTAGAGACTCGTCGACGACGTCACCGACACCCGACGCGTCAGCGTCCCGCCCACTTCCTTGCGGCGGCCTTCCACCTCCAGCACCGCGTCCTCGCGGCCCGTCGGCGCGATGAAAGCCGAGATGCCCGTGTTCGTCGCGCGCACGAATCCGATCCTGTTTTCAATGGCCCGGAACCGGGACATCACCTGCATCTGATCCAGCTCCGCGCTGTCCCGAAACCAGCCGTCGTTCGATATGTTGACGGTGAAGGCCGCCCCTTTCCTTGCGATTTCCCGAGAAATTTCCGGGAAGACCGCCTCGAAGCAGATCTGCGGCCCGTAGCGGAATCCCGCGACGTCCCACACCGGGAACTCCGTCCCCGGCTTCATGTCCTCCATCTTGAGGCCCGAGATCCCGTTGATGATCTTCCGAAGGCCGAACGGCGCGTACTCCGCGAACGGGACCAGGTGGACTTTGTCGAAGCGACGTCCCACGCCCTTCCCCGGATCCACCTCCAGCGCCGAGTTGGTGAAGTCGTAATCCACGGCGCCGCGCTCGTCCACCACCAGCGAGCCCAGCACCACGCGCGTCCCCGCCGCTTCCGCGGCCGCCAGGATCCTGCGATGCCAGCCCGTGTCGACCCATTCCTTCTTCACCGCGTCCCACAGCACGCCCCGGTAGATCGCCGCCTCGGGCCAGAAGATCACGTCCGGTTTTTCCGCCGCGGCTTGAGGCATGAGCGCCATGTGCTTCTGGTAGTTCTCGACCGCCAGCTTCGGATCGGAGAGCGATTCGATCTTGAGATCCTGCGGGATGTTCGGCTGGACGATCGTGATCTTCGGGCCCTCGCTCATCTCGATCGTCGGGATCCGGATCAGGCCGTAGACCACCGACGCGAGCACGGCGGCGCCGGCGATCGCGCGCGGGAGGCGGCGGCCGTCGACGATCGCCCCGTTCACGAACGCGATGAGCGCCGAGACCAGCCACACGCCGCCGAGGTCCAGGATCTGGATCAGGTTGAACGCCTCCTGCTGGGTGGTCCCGAGCAGGAACCAGGCGAAGCCGCCGAAGAGGTGGCTCCGGACGTACTCCAGCGCCACCCAGATCGCCGGCGACCAGAGCGGCCCCAGACGTCGAACCAGCAGCACAAACACGGCGACGTAAAGCCCGCAGTACACGCCCATTCCGTAGGGCCCGGCGGGCACCGTGAAGCGCACCCAGAACATGCTGGCCCCGTAGCCGAGCGCTCCGCCCAGCCACGCCACGAAGAACGCCTTCCGGCCGGACGTCAGCTTCGCGTAGAGGAGCAGCGGCACCAGCGAGGCCCACGCGAGCGGGCCCAGCGCCAGCGGATGGAACGACGCCCAGAACAGGAGCGCCCACGCGAACGGCAGAAAGTAGGCCTTAGGCATTAGGCAATAGGCAATGGGACATCCCCCCTTCCCCCCCGGGGGGGGGCGAGGGGGGACCGCCTATTGCCTACTGCCTATTGCCCATTGCCCAACAGCAGGCATTCGACCTGAGCGCCCTTCTCGTAGGAGGTCTGGATCGGCACGACGACGAACGCGTCCGCGCGCGCCGCCGCGAAGAGATCCGCCGAGCCGTGCCAGGGCAGCGTCTCGACGACGTACGCCCCGTTCTCATATCGGACGGTCGCGGGCAGGTAATGTTCGCGGTCGATCTTCTTCGCGATCGGCGTCTCCAGCCGCGCGCGCACGCGGGGGCGGTCGCTCGACGCCCCCATCAGCCGCCCCAGGTACGGCCGGACGAAGACCTCGAAGATCACGAATGCCGAGACCGGATTCCCCGGCAGCCCGAACACGCGCGGCGCGAAGCAAAACGGCCGCCCCGGCTTGATCCGTACCTGGTGCGTGCGGATCGTCACGCCTTCCGCCTCGAGCGCCGGAATCACCAGGTCCCAGTCCCCCGCCGAGACGCCGCCCGACAGCAGCAGGAGGTCGCGCTTCAGCCCTTCGCGGATCCGCGCGCGGATCGCGTCCCGGTCGTCGCCCACCACGCCCAGGTCGTCGCACTCGAGCCCCATCGCGCGGACCTGCGCGCCGACCATCGCCGTGTTCGAGTTCCGGATTTGGCCGGGCCCGGGCTTCGCGTCCGGAGGCACGAGCTCGTCGCCCGTCGCCAGCACCGCCACCCGCGGCCGCGCCCAGGTCCGGACCCGCGTCCTTCCCACCGCCGCCAGCGCGCCGATCTCGGCGGGGCCGATCCGACGTCCCGCGCGCAGCACGACGTCGCCGTCCTTCACGTCCTGCCCGCGGGGCGCCACGTTCTGGCCCGGCCTCGTCGGCTCGAGGAAGGTCACGCGATCGCCGTCGCGCCGCGTCTTCTCCACTTGCTGGACCGCGTCCGCGCCCGCCGGCATCGGCGCGCCCGTCATGATCTTGGAGCAGCAGCCCGCCTCCACGCGGACGGCGGGCGGGCGGCCCGCGGGGATCTCCTCGACCACCCGCAAGGGCCCGGGATCTCCGGCGCGCGCGGCATAGCCGTCCATCATCGCCTTGTCGAACGGAGGCATGTCGAGGTCGCTGGCGACGTCCTCCGCGAGGACGGCGCCCATGGCGTCGCGGAGATCGACGTCGACGGCCTTCGGCGGCGGCACGTCCGACAGGATGATCCGGCGGGCTTCTTCGACCGTGAGCACGCGTTGATTCTAGATGTGCCCGAGGACTTTGTCAGCAGCGGGGTCCCGGGAATCCGGAATCTATCCTTCGCGGTCGATGCCGAACTTCTGGAGCTTGTAGCGGAAGGAGCGGAGGGACATCTTGAGGAGTTGGGCGGCCTTGGTGTAGTTGCCGCCGGTCATGTCGAGGGCCTTCTTGAGGAAGCCGATCTCGATGTCGGCCATGGTCTGGTCGAGGTCCATGCCGTCCTCGTCGAGGGCGCGCGGCGTGGCGGGGACGGCGGCGAGGAGGTCGGCGGGCGGCCCGGCGGTCTCCAGGAGGTCCTTGACGGTGATGACGTCGCCGTCGGACAGGGCGATGGCGCGCTGGACCGCGTTCTCGAGCTCGCGGATGTTGCCCGGCCAGGGGTGCCGCATCATGGCGTCCTTCACCGCGGGCTCGAAGCGCTTGCCGGCGCGCTTCATGTCCTTGCAGTAGCGGAGGAGGAAATGCTCGGCGAGCAGGGGGATGTCGTCGCGGCGCTCGCGCAGGGGCGGCACGTGCACGGGGATGACGTTGAGGCGGTAGAAGAGGTCCTTGCGGAACTCGCTCTTCCGGATGGCCTCCTCGAGGTCCTTGTTCGTCGCGGTGACGAAGCGGACGTCGACGCGCCGCGTCTGCACGCTGCCGACGGGCTTGAACTCCTTCTCCTCCAGCAGGCGGAGGATCTTCACCTGCAGCTGGGGGGACATCTCGCTGATCTCGTCGAGAAAGAGGGTGCCCTTGTCGGCCACCTCGACGAGGCCGGTCTTGTCGCTGACGGCGCCCGTGAAGGAGCCCTTGGCGTGGCCGAAGAGCTCGCTCTCGAGCAGCGTCTCGGTCAGGGCGCCGCAGTTCACGGCGATGAAGGGCTTGGTCGCCCGCGGCGAGCCCTGGTGCAGGGACTGGGCGATGAGCTCCTTGCCCACGCCGCTCTCGCCCTGGATGAGGACCGTGGAATCCGTGGGGGCGGCGCGCAGGAGGAGGTCGCGCACCGCCCGCATCGGCTTGGAGTAGCCCACGACGAAGCCGATCGCCTGGAGCATCTCGTCGAAGTTCTTGACGTAGTCGGCCTGGTCGGTGCGGCCCGTCAAGGCGCGGGAGATCGTGCTCTTGATGTCGACCTGGGTGTCGAAGGGCTTCTTGATGTAGGCGTAGGCCCCCAGCCGCATCGCCTCCACCGCCCGGTCCCAGGTGGAGTAGGCGGTCATGATGATGACGACCGTCTGCGGCCGGAGCTGCTTGACCTCGCGCAGGAGGTCGAGCCCGTCCATCTCCGGCATTTTCAGATCCTGCAGAACCAGGTCGAAGTTCTGCTGGCGGAAGCGGTCGAGCGCCCGGCGGGGGTTGACCTCGGACGCGACCTCGTACCCCTCCTTGCGGAGGGAGATGGAGAGGACGTCGCAGATGGACTGCTCGTCGTCGACGATGAGCACGCGCCGCGCGGGGGTTCCGACCATGCGGCCGAATTGTACCACCCTCGCCCGCGGGATCAACGGGACCGGCGGCTTTGTTTCGTAGTTTATAACTTGTAGTTTATGGAATGAGGGCTATACTCCCCTAGACTCGGAGGGGGGACCATGACCGGCCGGCGCCGGCGATTTTCTCTGTTTCCCTGGATCGGCCTCTCCCTGGCTCTCCTTCTACTTCCTTTCGGCCTCTCCCAGAAAGTCCGGCTCTTCGCCTCCGGCGTCTTCCGGCCCTTCAAGGCCATGGTCCCCGGCACGAAGCAGGAGCTCGAAATCCAGAAGAACTACTACCAGGACCAGGTCCAGCGCCTCCACAACGAGCTCGCCCTCACCCAGCAGAAGCTCGAAGCGGCCACCGGCGTGAAGCAGACCCTCAAGGACATGAACCCGAAGCTGTTGACGGCCGACGTCCTCCTCCCCACCGACGGGTCGCCGTGGAGGAAGTCGATGACGATCGCCCTCGGCGCGGGCAGCGGAGTACGAAAGGGAATGCTGGTCCTCTACAACAGCCAGCTCGTGGGACGCGTCCTGGAGGCCGGGCCGCTGACCAGCCGCGTGCAGCTCTGCGTCGACCCCGGGTTCCGCGTCGGGGCCGTCGCCGTCCCCCGCCAGTACACCCAGGGCGTCTCCTTCGAGAAGCGCCACGTCGGCGTCTACGAAGGCACGTCCGGCGACAACGGCCAGCTCAAGTGGCTCAGCGGCGACACCCCCGTGGAGACCGACGCCCTCGTCCTCACCACCGAGGACCCGCTTAACGGCATCCCCCGCGGGCTGATCCTCGGCCGCGTCTCCAAGCTCTCGTCCGGCCGCGGCGCCTTCCCCCGCGTCGAGGTGGAGCCCATCGTCAACTTCCGGGGCCTGGAGCAGGTCATGCTCCTGGTCCCGACGCCGGAGGCGCCGTGAAGTTCAGCACGACGAAGCTGGCCTGCTGGGCCGCGGTGCTCCTCGCCGCCGAGCTCACCCTCCTCGAGCGCTGGAGCGTCCAGGGCGCCCGCCCCGAAGCCCTCCTCGCCCTCGCCTGCTTCGCCGCCCTCTTCGCCAAGGAACCCAACCAGGGCCTCCTCGCCTGCTGGATCATCGGCCTGATGAAGGACGTCGCCAGCGCCGGCCCGTTCGGCCTCCACGCCCTCCTCTTCGTCGGCGCCGGCTGGGTCGTCCTCCAGGTCCGCCAGGTGCTCTTCCCCGAAAGCCCGCTCACCCAGCTCGCCGTCGCCTTCATCGCGGCCTGCTGGGTCAACGCGGCGGCGGCGGCGGTCGTCGCCCTCTCCGCCGGCGGCATCCCGCTCGGCCTCGTCCTCTCCCGGACTCTGATCTCCGCCCTGCTCACCGCCGCGCTCACGCCGTTCCTTCTCGTCGTCCTCGTCAACGTCCGTTGGATGGTGCGCTGATGGACCGCGGCCGCGTGCTCTTCCTCCTGGGCGGCCTCCTCCTCCCGCTCGGCGGCCTCGAAGCCCGCCTGCTCCAGCTCCAGATCTTCGGCAGCCCCGAGTCGCGCGGCGACGTCGCCGGCCGCCGCGTCAGCCTCCAGGTCGACCGCGCCCGCCGCGGGAGGATCCTCGACAGCCGCGGCCGCGTGCTCGCCGAGGACCTCCGCGCCTTCGACTGCTACCTCGTGCTCGAGGAATACGAGAAGGCGCCCTGGCCCGTCGCCGCCCTCCTCAACCGGCCCGCCGAGGAGATCCAGGAGGAGATCGAGAAGATCTACGGCAAGATCGAGAAGCAGGTCAACAAGCGCCCCGCCGCCGAGCGGCGCCGCCTCTACCTGCGCGAGCGCCGCACGCCCTACCTGCTCGCGCGCAACGTCCCGTTCGACGCCGCCCTCGCCATCGAGACCGCCCCCGCCGTCCACCCCGGCGCGCTCATCCGCGAATCCCTCCGCCGCCACTATCCCTTCGGCGCCGCCGCCGGCCACTTCACCGGCTACGAAGGCAAGATCACCGCGAACGAGGCGGAGTTCCGCGACCTCCTCCAGAGCGGCGTCCTCTACGAGGGCTTCGAGGAGCTCATCGGCCAGGACGGGATCGGCCAGCTCTACCAGCGCGGCGCCTTCCACGACGAGCGCGTCGGCCGCGCCGGGGTCGAGAAGTCGTTCGACGACGACCTCCGCGGCCGCCTCGGACTCCTCCAGATCGAGCGCGAGGCCGGCACGTCCCACCAGAGCGTCACCGAGCTCAAGCCCGCCGAGGCCGGACGCGACGTCGAGCTCACCTTCGACATCCTCCTGCAGCAGGCCGTCGAGGAGGCGATCGCCGGCCCGCACCTCGCGGGGGCGGCGGTGATCGACGTCCGCACGGGCGCGGTGCTGGCGCTGGCGTCGAACTCGACGTACGACCCGAACCTGTTCGTCCCGCCCGGACGGCCGGCCGAGATCCGCCGCCTGATGGCGGACGAGGAGCAGCGGCCGCTGCAGTCGCGGGCGTACGCGCAGCACTTCCAGCTCGGCTCGGTCTTCAAGATCGTGTCGGCCGTCGCCGCCCTCGAGGAGAAGAAAGTGCGGCCCGCGGAGCTGCTGCCGTGCCGGGGGCGCTTCGACGAGAACGCGCGCGGGCTGGGCTGCTGGATCTGGAACGAGCATCGCGGGGTGCACGGCGAGCTCAACCTGTGCCAGGCCCTCGAGCAGTCCTGCAACTGCTACTTCTATGAGACGGCCAAGCGCCTGGACCTGGAACCGCTGATCCGCTGGGCGAAGGCCTTCGGCTTCGGCGCGCCGACGGGGCTCGACCTCCCCGGCGAGGTCGCGGGCCGGCTGCCGACGCGGCGGGTGTCGGTCAACGACCCCCTGCACCTCTCCATCGGCCAGGGCGACATGATGGCCTCGCCGCTGCAGGCGGCGGTGATGGTCGCGGTGATCGCGAACGGGGGAAAGCGCGTCGTGCCGCACGTCCGGCGCGACGCGGCGCCCGCGCCGATTCCGCTGCCGATTTCCGCCGAGACGATCGAGGAGGTCCGGCACGGCCTGGCGGACGTCGTGTTCGGCGCCCGCGGCACGGCGAAGAACACGCGGCTGCGCGAGTTCAAGGCGGCGGGCAAGACGGGGTCGGCGCAGAACGGGCGCGAAGGGAAGCCGCACTCCTGGTTCGCCGGCTACGCGCCGTTCGACGCGCCGAGAGTGGCGGTGGCGGTCTTCGGGGCGTTCGCGGGCCACGGCGGCGAGTTCGCCGCGCCGGCGGCGGCGAAGATCCTCGAGAAGGCGCTGGTGGCGCCGTGATGCCGCGGGTGGACAAGACGCTGGTCGCGACGATCCTGCTGCTGGCGGGGCTGGGCGTGCTCGCGCTGTGGATGCACGCGCCGCCGGCGGACTTTTCCCGCGCGTCGCTGGTGAAGTCGAGCGCGCTCCGGCAGATCGTCTTCCTGGGCGCGGCGCTGGCGCTGATGGGGCTGGCGGCGCTTCCCCACTACAACCTCTTCCGGCAGCTGGCCTGGGTCTTCTACGCGGCCGGCCTGGTGGCGCTGGTCGTGCTGCTCCTGAAGGGCAACAGGACGCGCGGCGCGGCGGGCTGGTTCTCGCTCGGCCCGGTCAACGTGCAGCCGGCGGAGTTCTTCAAGATCGCGCTGGTCTTCACGCTGGGGCGGATCCTCATGTACGGCCGGGCGGTGCAGACCTGGTCGGGGCTGGCGCTGCCGGTCGCGGCCACGGCGGTCCCGGCGGTCCTGGTCCTGCTGCAGCCGGACCTCGGCACGACGCTGCTCTTCGTGCCGACGCTGTTCGCGATGCTCTACGTCGCCGGGGCGCGCAAGCGGCACCTGGCGATCATGGCGTCGGTCCTGCTCGTCGCCGCCCCCGTCGTCTTCTTCAAGGTCATGAAGCCGTACCAGCAGGCGCGCCTCACGGCGTTCTGGACCGGGAAGGACAACTACCAGGCGGACCAGGCGGTCAAGGCCTGCGCGTCGGGCCGGGCCTTCGGCCGGGCCCTCAGCGAGAACGGAGCCCAGCTGCCCTACTACGTGCCGGACCGGTCCACCGACTTCGTCTACTCGATCCTGGCGGAGGAGCTCGGCTT
Organism: Planctomycetota bacterium; assembly: GCA_036383955.1. Lineage (GTDB taxonomy): Bacteria > Planctomycetota > MHYJ01 > MHYJ01 > JACPRB01 > JACQFK01. Next base: position 18,659 of record DASVNH010000003.1, read on the forward strand.
CTTCGGGTCCACCTTCGTGCTGCTCCTCTACGCGGCCTTCTTCGCGCAATGCCTCCGCGTCGCCCACCAGTCCCGCGAGCCGTTCGCCCGCCTCGTCGTGACCGGGCTGACCGTCTGTTTCGCCGCCCAGACCTTCATCAACCTCGGCATGACGCTCGGGGTGGCCCCGATCACCGGACTCACCCTGCCCTTTGTCTCCTACGGCGGCTCGTCGCTCCTGACCTGCGCCCTCGCGGCGGGCGTCGTGCTCAACGTCGGCGCCCGCTGGCAGCCCGCCTTCTCCGCCCGCGACATGGCCGGCGGCTCCATCGCCATCAGCGGCTTCCAGCCGCAGGCGGTCAAATGGCTCAACCAATGACAGGAACCCGGCCTCCGGAACCCGGAACCCGGGATTCGGGCTCCGGCTTCCGGGCTCCGGATGTCGGTCTTCGCACTTCGGGTTCCGGGTTCCGGTCGTCGGGTTCCGGAGTGGTGTGTCTTTGACACCCGAGAAACAAAAGCCGTATACTGGGCCGGTGATTTCCAAGCGGGACGCCCTCCTCGGGAGGATGGCCGTCGAGAAAGGCCTGATCTCCCAGGCGCAGCTGGAAGCGTCCCTGCAGGAGCAGGAGCGGACCCCCCATACCCTCGGCGAGATCCTGGTGCGCCGGGGGAGCTTGAAGGAGGTCGACCTCCAGAGCCTCCTGGAAGAGCAGGAGCGCCGGGTTCAGGCGCTCGACGACTTCCAGGAGATGCAGAAGGTCGAGTACCTGTTCGGGCAGATTCTCGTGCGGCAGAGCCACGCGACGCAGCTGCAGGTCAACAAGTGCCTCGAGATCCAGCAGAAGATGGCGGAAAAGGGGCAGCGTCCCCTGCCCCGGCTGGGCGAGCTGCTCCTCGAGCACGGGTTCATCGACCGGAAAACCATCGCGGCCGTCCTCAAGCAGCAGCAGAAGGCGCTGCTTCTCTGCGTCCAGTGCGGGAAGCGCTACAACGTGGTCGGCGTGGAAGAAGAGCGCCGCTACAAGTGCAAGGCCTGCGGCGCCGCGCTCGCCCCCCAGAAAGAGGGCGAGTCCCTGAGCGCCGACGACACCCTGTTCGGTTTCGAATTGCCGTCCGACCGCTGAGAAGGGCCCCAGAACGACATGTTTCCTGAACTGTTCCGGATTCCCGGCCTCGACTGGCCCATCAACTCCTACGGCTTCTCGATCATGGTGGGCTTCCTGCTCGCCAGCTGGATCGCGGTCCGCCGCGGCAAGCCCCTGGGCCTGAACAGCGACTTCATCCTCGACGTCGGCATCATCGGCATGATCTTCGGCATCCTGGGCGCGAAGGTGAACTACCTGCTCCAGTACCACAAGGAGTTCGCCGGCGACACGGGGATGCCGCTCTGGGCCGACTCGGGCCTCCATCCCCTGGGCGTGCTCCTGCTCGGCTGGATCCCCTTCGGCTTCTGGTTCTGGCGCATGAAGAAGTCGGGCGAGAAGGTGGTGCTGTTCAGCTGGCAGAGCGGCGTCCTCCTGCTGCTCACGCTCGTGTTCGCCTTCCTCGGCGCGCGCGGGCTCTTCCTCTACATGAACAGCGGCGACTACTCCTGGAAGGTCTTCCGGAACTGGCAGAGCGGCTTCGTCCTCTACGGCGGCCTCATCGCCGGCATCCCCGCCGCCGCGCTCTACATCAAGATGCGCGGCCAGTCGATCGCCAAGATCGCCGACCTCTGCGCGGGCCCCATCATGCTCGCCCTCGCGTTCGGCCGCTTCGGCTGCTTCCTCAACGGCTGCTGCTACGGCAAGAAGGGCGAAGGCTTCCCCTGCGTCCGCTTCCCCGACGCGAGCCCCGCCGCCCGCGAGGGCAACAACCCGGCCCACCCGACCCAGCTTTACGAGGTGGCCGCCGCCGTGGGCTTCTTCTTCCTGCTCTCCTGGCTCTACCGCCGCAAGCGCAAGGCCGAAGGCGAGGTCTTCCTCGTCATGGTCATGCTCTACGCCGGCTGGAGATTCATGATCGAGTTCGTGCGCGGCGACGACCGGCCCGTCTGGGTCGCCTCGCTGAGCTACTCCCAGGTCGTCAGCCTGGTCGCGCTGGCCGGCGCCGCCGTCTGGTTCTTCCTCAAGCGGAGCCGCTCGGCCGAGCCGCCAGCGCCCGCCCCCGCCGCGGGAGCGCCTAAAGCGTAGGGCGTCGAAGGATTCCGACGGGCGGGCCGCGTCTCTTAGTGTAATCAACTTTATGCCCAGCCCGGCGCCGCCCGAAGATGACCGCCGGAGGATGCTCCGCCTCAAGAACGGCGACGCCGACGCGTTCGCCGAGATCTACCGCGTCCACCACCCCTCCATCCTCAATTTCGTCCACCGGCTTTCCGGCAGCCTCGTCCTGGCGGAGGACGTCGCCCAGCACGTCTTCATGAACTTCTGGACCCACCGCGGCGACTACGACCTCGACAAGCCCCTCCCCCCGCTGCTCCTCACCATGGCCCGCAACGCCTGGCTCAACGCCGCCAAGCGCGAGGAGTACCGGAAGACCTCCCCCCTCGTCGAGGACCTCGCCCCCCCGCCCGGGCGAAGCGGGCGCCTCGACCCCCGCCTCGAACAGAAGGAGATCGAGGAGGCGCTGGAGCGGGGCCTCGCCGCCCTCGAGCCCCCCGTCCGCGAGGTCTTCATCCTCAGCCGCTTCCACGAGCTGAAATACGCGGAGATCGCCGAGACGCTCGGGGTGTCGGTCAAAACCGTCGAGGCCCGCCTCAGCCGCGCCCTCCAGGCGCTCCAGGAGACCCTGAAAGATTTTCTCTGATTCCACTTTTTCCCTAGGGGTCCGGCCGCGCGGCCGGTGAGAAGAGCGACACATGGATTGCGCGAAGGCGAAAGACCTGACGGCCCGGGCGGTGAGCGGCAACGCGTCGCCCGCCGACGACGCCGCCCTCCGCGCCCACGCCGCCGCCTGCCCGGCCTGCTCCGACGCCTTCGCCCGCGCCCGGAAAGTCTGGGCGCTCATGGGCCGGCTCCCCGAGGCGCGCGCGGCCCGCCCCGTCGACCCCCTGACCCTGACCCGGCGCCGCCCGATCCCCTTCTGGGCCGCGGGCGTCGCCGCCGCCGTCGTTCTGGCCGCGGCCGGCCTCCTCCTGTTCCGGCCGGCCCCCGCCGCCCCCGTCGCCGAGCGGCCGGCCCCGGTCGTCGAACCCGCCCCGGCGCGCGCGCAAGCGGAGTCCGCGCCCCCCGAGAAGAAGGAACTGGTCCGCGTTCCGGCGCCGCCGGAGGACGTCAAGCCGGCCCCGCCCGAGAACAAGCCGGAAACGGTGGTCGTCCATCCCGTGCCGGAGCCCGCGCCGCCGAAGGCGCCTGAAAAGAAGACCGAAGCGACGGCCAAAGCCGAAAACGCCGAGCCTTCCCCCGTCCCGCCCGTCGCTCCGAAGCCCGCCGCCCCCGGCCGCGAGACGCTGCCGACGGCCGCCACGGTCGACCGCGCGGAAGGGCAGGTCGTCGCGACCATCAACGGCGAGACGGTTCCCGTGAGCGCCTCGTTCCGCCTGACGGACGCCGACGCGCTCGCCACGATCGGCAAGGGCAGCCAGGCGGTCCTCGCCTACGAAGACGGCACGCGGCTGGTGCTCGGCGCCGACACGAGCGTGGGCCGGATCCTCCGGCGCGAGACCGAAGGAAAGCGGATCGAGATCCTGCAGGGCGTCGTGGCCGCCCAGGTGGCCCGCCGGACGGGCGAGGATACGCTGACGTTCTCGACGCCCCACGCCGACGCGCGCGTCGCGGGCGCGCGCTTCATCCTGCTCGTCGGACCCGCCTCGACGCGGCTCGACGTGAAGGAAGGCAAGGCGAAGCTGGTCCGCAAGGACGACGGCGCGGCGGTGGACGTCGCGGCCGACCACTTCGCGGTCGCGGCCAAGGGGACGTCGCCCGTCTCCCGCGCCATCCCCGGGCCCAAGGTGGCGCTGCGCGAGGACTTCGAGCGGGGCCGCTGGAGCCCGATCTGGACGGCGCAGAGCGAGCCCGGGCAGGGCGTCAAGGCGGCCGTGCAGGGCGACGCGCTGGTCTACAGCGTGGAGCGGACGGCGGGGGCGGACGTCTCCCCGAGCACGCTGCCGAACGATCCGGGGCCGCTGAAGAAGACCCTCGACCAGGTGGCGCGGATCTCGTCGCTGGCCTCGAAGAAGGACTGGCCGCGCGCGGTGGCCCTCGAGAGCAAGAGCACGTTCGCCTTCTCCAACGAGGCGCCCCTGCGGGTGCGCCTGAACGCGTGGCACTCGGGGACGGACGCCGACCGGCTCTTCTGGCTCGGCCTGAACCGCGGGACGCCCGGGCAGGGCCTGTCGGTGGAGCGGAGGGGCGACGTCCTGGAGCTGCGGATCGACGGCGCCGCGGAGCCGCTCTGGAAGAAGGAGCTGGCCTGCGCGAAGGACTGGGAGTCCCTGGAGCTCTGGATCACGAAGGACCGGATCGCCCTCCGCCGCAACGGCCTGACGATGGCGGTGGAGGCGAACCCCCTCAAGACGAAGGCGGCGCGGATCTCCACGGGGACCTGCGCGAAGGCCGAGCTCAAGGAGAAGGCCGAGACGCGGATCGACGACCTGGAAGCGGCCTGGCTCACGAAAGAGGATTTCGATCACGTCTCCAAGTAGGGGAACGTGAAAGTTGTTGGTGTATACATCCGGACGGATTATGATGCGGACTTCGGTTAGAGGAGCGACGACGATGAGACGGACGGGGATTTTGGGTTGGACGGCCCGCGCGGCCGTGGCGTTGTGCCTGGTCCCGCTGAGCGCCTGCCTGAAGGACGACAGCGGCTCCAGCACCAGCCAGACCGGCCTCGGCGCGGCGACGCCCATCCTCTGGCAGGACCAGAGCACGGCGTCCGGCGGCAACACGGGGGACACTCCCCTGTCGGACCTCTACATCGACTCGACGACCGTCACGGCGACGGGCGCGGGGGCGATCATTCCCAGCATCGACGAGATCACCTACTCGTTCCCGAAGATCCCGCCCTACATCGCGGGCAACAACCACCAGCTCATGGTCAACAGCGCGGCCGCGGCGGTCGTGAACCCGGAAGACCAGCTTCTGACGCGCATCAACAACTACAGACTCCAGACGCTGGGCGCGGCGGCGGTCGGTGGCGCCGGCGGCGGCGCCGGCGGCAACATCGGCGTCCCGATCGGGGGCATCATCGTCACGGCCATCCCCCCGAGCGGCAAGCTGCGCAAGAACGCCCGCGCCCACTGCAAGCATCACGGGAAGCTCAGCAACAACCACCCGGGCGCCCTGCCCGCGGTCAACGCGGAAGGCGACGACATCAACTCCGGCGGCGTGACGCCGCAGGGGCGGCTCCGCAAAGGCCTCATCCAGGTGACCAGCGTGGCCCAGGGCAACCTGTCTGGCCCCGCGTACAGCACGGCGCAGCTCACGTTCGACTACCTCGTCTCGGTCAACGCGCTGATCCTGACGACGACCGCCTATACCTACATCGGCATCGGCCACTGGCCCCAGGGCGACCAGCAGTTCTACTGGAGCTTTATCGCCGCCAACGGGGTTAACCCGGTCAACTAGGAAGCACGATTACGGGGAGGGGCTCCGGAGGGTCGACCTCCTGAGCCCCTCTTCTTTTTAGGCCATGAAGCGACCGCTGCTCGCCCTGCCCCTCGCGGCGGCCCTCCTCGGGCTGCTGCTCCTGCTCTGGCTGAAGAAGCCCGGCGCGACGCCCTCGGCCCCTCCCCCGAAGCTTCCGGCCCCGACGGCCCACGCGCATGAACACGCGGAGCCGGCGAAGCCCGCGGACGGCGTCACGCTCCCGCCGGCGCTCACGCCCACCGGCTCCCTCACGGTGCGGGTCCGCGGGCGAGGCAGCCCCGTGCCGGGCGCCGAGGTCGTCCTGATGCGCGAAGGCCAGGACGCGCGCATGCGCTTCCAGACGGGACCCGACGGCACGCGCCTCATCCTCCAGATCCCCGCGGGGCCGTACGTGGCGGCCGTCACCCATCCCCGCTTCCTCCCCGGCGACCTCCACCTCTCCGTCGAGGCCGGCGGGAAGTCCACGGCGGACGTCGATCTCAAGACGGGCGCGCGGATCTACGGCCGGGTGACCGACCGCGCCGGCGGCGCGCTACCCGACACGCAGGTCTTGCTCGTCGACGGCGAGACCCGCTTCGGCGTCGCCTCGAACCTGGTCGTCCGGACCGACGTCCAGGGCCGCTACGAGCTGCCGCCCGTCGCCCCCGGCAATTACGGCGTCCGCTTCAAGCACGAGCAGTTCCGTTACCAGGACCGGATGGGCATCCAAATCCGGACCGGCGCGGAGGAAACGCAGATCGACGCCGCGCTGGAGCTCGGCGCCCGCGTCGCGGGCCGCGTGCTGGACGAAGGCGGCGCGCCGCTCGCCGGCGCGCAGGTCCTCTTCGGCAACGAGGCGAGCGGCGGGCTCTCGAAGACGGACGGGGAGGGACGCTTCACCGTGTACGGCCTGTCCGACGGCTACGTGAACGGCTCCGCCACCCTGAAGGGCTACGGGACGGTCTATCGCCGCGGCGTGCCGCCGAACACGCTGGACCTCGAGTTCCGCCTCGCGAAAGCCGGCATGCTCGTCGGGCGCCTGATCGTCGAGCCGCTCCCCCAGCATTTCACCGTCGCCCTGTCGAAGTACGACCCGGAGCTCGGACGCCCGATCCGTTTCCACCAGAAGTCCATGTCCTTCCCGCCGCAGGGCGCGTTCCACGTGGAGGATCTCGCCGCCGGGACCTACTGGGTGGACGTCGAAAGCGACGGCTACGAGGCGAGCGAACAGCCGCAGGTGACGGTGGCGGCGGGGCAAGCGACGCCGGCCGTGACGATCCGGCTCCGGAAGAAATGAACGAAAGGGCCGCCGACGGGCGGTATACTGACGCCGAATGGTAGGGAGCTGGCAGGGCTTGGCGCTGGCGTGCGCGATCTGCGCGTCCGCGATCGGCTGCGGTCCGGGCTCGGACAGCCGGACGTCGACGCCCCTTCCCGAGCCGCTGTCGGCGAAGGCGGCGGAAGACGCGCCGGAGTTCGAGGCGGAGCTGCTGGGCCTGGTGAACGCGCATCGGGTGTCGAGGGGCCTGAACGCGCTGGTGGAATCCGCGGAGCTGACGAGCGTGGCGCGGGACCATTCGGTGGACATGATCGCGGGGAAATATTTCGCGCACGTGTCGCCGACGGGATTGACGGCGGGGGGCCGGCTGCGGGAGGCGGGCGTGACGTGGACGAGCGTGGGCGAGAATCTCGCGGAAGGCGGGACGAGTCCGCGGAGCGTGTACGAGGCGTGGCTGCTGTCGCCGGCGCATCGCGAGAACCTCGAGCGCGAGGAGTGGACGCACGCGGGCGTGGGCGTGGCGGTGGGCGAGGAAGGGCGCGTGGTGACGCAGCTTTTCCTGCGTCCATGATTTCGGATTTTTCCCCTCGATTAACTCTTGACTATCCCGCGCGCGAAACTATAATCCCGCCTATCGACGTAAGATCTTTCGGGTGAAGTAGCTCTTCCTTCCGGTCGGCTGGGGAACCAAAAAGCCCTGAGCGTAACGGAGGGTGACGCTGTCCCCGGAAGTAGCGATCTTTGACAAGCGGGTCAGAGCCAACTGACCCATCTCACTTTTCCGTTGGATGTAACGAGACGGCAAGAGGAAGACCAGTCGAAGCGGAGCGAAAGCGACGCGGAGGCTGGGAGGAGATCGGGGGCCCGATCGAAACCGAAAGGTTTTCGAAAACTGGGTTTTAACCAGGCTCCGAATAACCAATGGAGCTTCTTCAAGGCGAAACCAGATCAAATCTCCTTCGATCAGAAAGTTGATTGAAGAGTTTGATCCTGGCTCAGAACGAACGTTGGCGGTGTGCCTAATACATGCAAGTCGCGCGAGAAAGCCGGGGCAACTCGGCGAGTACAGCGGCGGAAGGGTGCGTAATACATGGATAACGTACCCTCTAGTGGGGGATAACCCACCGAAAGGTGGGCTAATACCGCATAATGGCGCGAGGTGGCATCATCTTGCGCTTAACGCAGCAATGCGCTAGAGGAGCGGTCCATGGCCTATCAGCTAGTTGGCGGGGTAACGGCCCACCAAGGCGATGACGGGTAGCCGGACTGAGAGGTTGAACGGCCACACTGGGACTGAGACACGGCCCAGACATCTACGGATGGCAGCAGTAGGGAATCTTGCGCAATGGGCGAAAGCCTGACGCAGCGACACCGCGTGGGGGATGAAGGGCTTCGGCTTGTAAACCCCTTTCATGAGGGAAGAACACTGACCTAACCTCAGGAAGAAGCACCGGCTAACTCCGTGCCAGCAGCTGCGGTAATACGGAGAGTGCGAACGTTGTTCGGATTCACTGGGCGTAAAGGGCACGTAGGCGGCTCAGCAAATCAGTCGTGGAATCCCGACGCTTACCGTCGGAACGGCGGCTGAAAATACTGAACTTGAGGGCGTGAGGGGTCACTGGAACTCCCGGTGAAGCGGTGAAATGCGTAGATATCGGGAGGAACGCCGGAGGCGAAAGCGAGTGACTGGCGCGTTCCTGACGCTGAGGTGCGAAAGCTAGGGGAGCAAACAGGATTAGATACCCTGGTAGTCCTAGCCGTAAACGATGGACACTGAGTGAAGGGGGGCTTGCCCCTCTTTGCTGCAGCTAACGCGTTAAGTGTCCCGCCTGGGGAGTACGGCCGCAAGGTTAAAACTCAAAGGAATTGACGGGGGCTCGCACAAGCGGTGGAGCATGTGGTTCAATTCGATGCAACGCGAAGAACCTTACCCGGGCTTGAAGTGGAGGTGGTAGGAACCGGAAACGGTAACGACCCCGCAAGGGGAGCCTTCATCAGGTGTTGCATGGCTGTCGTCAGCTCGTGTCGTGAGATGTTGGGTTAAGTCCCGTAACGAGCGAAACCCTTGTGACTAGTTGCGACCCGAAAGGGGCACTCTAGTCAGACTGCCCGTGTCGAATGGGAGGAAGGTGGGGATGACGTCAAGTCATCATGGCCCTTATGTCCGGGGCTACACACTTGCTACAATGGTCGGTACAAAGGGTTGCCAACCCGCGAGGGGGAGCCAATCTCAAAAAGCCGACCCCAGTTCAGATCGGAGGCTGCAATTCGCCTCCGTGAAGCCGGAATCGCTAGTAATCGCGGATCAGCCACGCCGCGGTGAATATGTTCCCGAGCCTTGTACACACCGCCCGTCAAGCCACCCAAGCACGGGGTACCTAAAGTGCATTGTCCAACCGCAAGGAGGGCGTGCCCCAGGGTAAAACGTGTGAGGAGGGCTAAGTCGTAACAAGGTAGCCGTAGGGGAATCTGCGGCTGGATCACCTCCTTTCTAAGGACTTTCTTCGCCGCAAGGTGGAAGAAGGATCGACAGAGAAGGAGATTTCCACCCAGGCTCTACGAGAAGTAAGTAGAGTGAGGGCCCCCCGATGTCCGTTGGCCGGAACTAGGTATACAACTATCGAAATTCCGGCCCCTCTTCGCCGTCTCTTTTTTTATTCTCACTTCGACGTCCGCCCTTCCCGCCCCTGATCCGGGCGGACGTCCGCGAATCCACGCAAGAAGCCCATCTCACCGTCTGTCCTGCTCTCAGACATCCCATGCGTGCCGTGCTACAATTGAGAGTGGTCAGCGGCGATGACGACGACGTCCCCCTCCTCCGGCGCTGCCTGACGGCGGATCCGGGCGGCTGGGACCACTTCGTCCGCCGCTTCAACCCCTCCCTCGAAGGCGTCATCCGCCTCACCTTCCTGCGCACCCTCTCCTTCATCCCCGAGCCCGACGTCGAAAACGTCCTCCAGGACCTCTACCTCCGCCTCTACGAGGACGACTTCCGCCGCCTCCGCTCCTTCCAGTCCCGCTGCCCCCTCCGGCTCTGGCTCCGCTCCCTCGCCGTCCGCCATACCCTCAACCACCTCCGCTCCGAAGCCCTCCGCGGCCGCTGGAAGTCCCCCTCCTTCGACGACCTCCCCCTCGAAGCACCCCCCGAAGACGACGCCTCCGACCGCCGCGACGAATCCGCCCGCCTCGCCCGCCTCCTCGACGACCTTCCCCCCGTCTCCCGCGCCGCCCTCAAGATGTTCTACTTCGACGGCCTCCCCTACCGCGTCATCGCCGCCGCCCTCGGCGTCCCCGTCCAGACCCTCGGTTCCATCATCAGCCGCGCTCGCGACCGCCTCCGCGAGCTCGCCAAGAGGAGTTCCCATGACGTCCCCTGATTGTCCCTCCCCGGAAACCCTCGCCGCCCTCCCCACCCTTCCGGAGGACGCGCGC
>DASVNH010000004.1:0-49127 GCA_036383955.1 Planctomycetota bacterium
GTGTCGCGGTTCTCGCGCTTGAGGGCGAGGATGGTGTCGACCACCATCTGGAAGGCGTCCTGCTTGAGCTTGGGGACGTCGGCCGAGATCGCCGGCGCGGCGGCGACGGCGCGCTCGAGGTCCTCGTAGTAGACGAACTCGTCGCAATTGTCGACGAGCAGGAGGGACGTCGAGTCCTTCATGCCGAGGCCGATGACGCGCTTCCCGTTTTCCTTGAGCTTGGAGACGAGGGGGGAGAAGTCGCTGTCGCCGGTGAGCAGGGCGAAGGTGTCGATGTGGTTCTTGGAATGGGCCATGTCGATGGCGTCGACGCACATGCGGATGTCGGCCGAGTTCTTGCCGGCGGAGGAGCGCTTGGGGACCTCGATGAGCTCGATGGCGGCCTCGTGGAGCGAGGTCTTGTAGTCGCGGTAGCGGGTCCAGTCGGCGTAGGCGCGCTTCACGAGGATCTTGCCCTTCTCGAGGAGGCGCTCGAGGACCTTCTGGATTTCGAACTTCTTGCGGGAGTGCTCCATGCCGAGGGCGAAGTTCTCGAAGTCGATGAAGACGGCGATGGACGAGGCGGTGCCATTGGTGTGGCCGGCGGGGGTGGTCATGCGTGTTCCTGAAATGATACCTGGGACCCTCTCTCAGGCCCCAGGATAGCGGATTCGGGGCGGAGAATCCACCCCCCTGTCAGCGGAGGGCGTCGTGGGCGACTTCCTCCGTGATGTCCGCGACGGCCACGTCGCTGGCCTCGGGGCGGAGGACGACGCTGCCGCGCTCCATGACCAGGTCGTAGCCGTGCCGGGCGGAGACGCGGCGGATGGCCTGGCGGAGGCGCTCGTTGGCGCGGTGGAGCAGGAGGTGGTACTCGGCGCTGTCCTGGGAGAAGCCGCGGGCGCGGAACTCGCGGGCCTCGGGCGTGGACTTGAGCGCGGCCTGGACGTCGATGACGCAGGGGGACGTCGGGTGATCCGCGCGGCAGCAGCCGGGGTTGGGGTTGTGGGGGAACTCGGCGACGCCGCGGCCCTCGTCGAGGACGGTGACCTGATGCCAGGCGGCCGGGGGCAGCGACGGGGCGACGGCCTCGGGCGTCTTGGGGGCGGCGCAGGCGCCCAGGAGGGCGAGCGCCAGGGAAGCGGCGGCGTTCTTCATGGTTCCTCTCCGGACGTCGGACTCCAAACTCTTCGTCCCGCTCCCGCGCGCCGGAGGGCGCTCTTTCCCTACTCCACCTATCGTACGGTTTACGGCCAAACTTGAGTTTCCATTTTCTGAATAAAAAATGTAGTGAATTGTTTGGTGCGCCAAACAATCAGGGCGGACGCGGGGGTCGTGACTCTATCGCGGGAGAGGAAGCAGGGCGCGGACGCTCGCGTCGACGCGACGTCCCCCGGGCCCGGTGACCAGCTCGATGGAGACGGGGCCCTCGCCGGCCTCGCGCGCCTCCAGCAGCGCGCAGCAGGCGCCGCAGGCGAAGGCGCGGAGCGACGTCCCGGGCGCGGGGCGCCAGCGCTCGGCCGCGCGGCGCAGGGACGCCTCGTCCAGACGGGAGATCCAGATCAGGGCGAATCCGTTCCGCGACTCCTGGATCACGGTGTCGTCGCCCACGCGGCGCGCGACGTCCGGCCAGGGCCCGGCCGATTCGAAGGCGAGCAGGGAGACGGCGGCGCCTTCATGGCGGTAGACGATGAACGGCGCGGCGGCGCCCAGGCCGGGCGGGCAGGGGCAGCCGCCCGCGTAGTCGGCCTTCTTCGCCGTCGGCGGGATCCCGAGGTTGCTGAGGGTGACGCGGCCCGAGAGGATGTCGTCGTGGAACCTCGCCGTGAGCGCGTAGAGGGGGGCGGGGGCGGCGAGCCAGGCGCCGAAGAAGACGGCGGCGAAGAGGGCGGCCGCGGCGGCGAGGGCCGCGCGGCGGGCGGGGAGGCGGCGGCGGGGGACGTCGGGCAGCCGGACCCTCGCGAGACGGGCTTTCAAGGCGCGGACGGCGTCGAGCTCCGCGCGGCACGGGGCGCAGGCGGCGAGGTGGGGCTCGACGCGGGAGGGATCGATCTCGCCGTCGGCGAGGCCGTCGAGGAGGGGCCGGAAGGGCGCGCAGGCGTCGGGCATGGCGAGACTCCAACGAGCGAAAGGCCGCTCTTATTCAGCCTTGCGTAACGGATCCTGAAGGGCAATAATCCTAATAGGGACGCTCATAAGGAGCGACTCTGATGTGGATGTGGTTATGGGGCTTGTAGCCCCCGGAAAGTCCCGGTTCTGGGTTCCCTCCCCGCGGCTCGGGGCGTGCGTGGTCGCCTGCGCCGTGGCGCTGAGTCTCTTCATTCAACTTTTCCGGCCGGAGATCCTCTCGGCCGAGACGTCCTCCGGCGAGGAGGACGGCTCGAGCGAGCGGCGCAAGCGCCGCCAGGAAAAGCGCCGGCGGATGATCGAGAACATCCTGAAGGGGCGCTGGCAGGGCGCCGCGCTGCAGGACCCCGTCGCGGTCGTCGTCCCGCTCGAGGTGGGCGAGGAGCTCATCGTCCTGCCGCCTCCGCTCGAGGCGCTGCCGGAGCGGCTCCGCGGCGTGGAGTTCCCGACGGCCTGGCCGATCCTCGCGGAGGAGGTCCGGGCCTGGAGCCCGCCCTCCCCCGTCCTCGAAAGCGTGCTGGCGCTGCCCGACCACCTGGTCGGCGCGGTGGCGGCGGCGCTCGACAGCATCCGCCCGGGCGACGGCGGGATCGTCGACCGCCTGATGAGCGTGGGCGTCGAGAACGGCCGCGCGTCGACCTTCAACGACTTCTTCACGCGCCTGATCGCGAAAGAGCAGAGCTATTTCGCCAAACTCGAAGAGACGACCGTCATCGACTCGGAGGATCCGGACGAGCTGATCGAGGACCAGCGCAAGCTGATCTGGGACGTCCTCCGCCGCACCTACCAGGCGCGCTACCGGCTGCGGGCCTCGGAGACGCTGCAGGAGGACGCCTTCGACATCCAGGGCTGGCGGGGCATCGACCTGCTCATCGTGCCGCCGCTGCTGGCGGGCTACGCGATGTACCACGGGATCGACCGCAAGATGTCGTTCCTGGGGACGCGGATGCAGCTATCGATCGAGCGCTTCTCGAAGTGGAAGGACGACGACGTGCCGGCCGGCGTGGGCATCGAATGGGGCCCGGAAGGCTGGCCCGTCATGCTGATCGTGACGGCGGGGCTCGAGGACGGGAAGTTCGGCGGGGATTTCATCGGCATCGGGACGAGCATCGGAATGGTCCGTCGCGCGCTCGCGTTGCAAGAAGTAGAGGGTTATCGGGAGCGGTAAAGAAGTTTCGCCCCACGGCGCGCCCACCGTGGCCGCCAGGCCACACCCTCCCTATCCGCGCCGTGGGGCACTTTACTGAGCCTCCAGCGCCTCCCGCAGCTTCTTCCTCGCGTTGTGCAGGCCCGACATCACGCTGCCCATGGGGATGTCCATCGCCGCGGCGACCTCCTTGTACGAGAGGCCTTCGATGTCGCGAAGCAGCACCAGCATCTGGTGGGCGGGCGACAGCGAGCGCAGCGCGCGCAGGAGCTCGTCGGGCAGGCTGTCGTCGGTCGCGGGCGGCGACGGGACCTCGATCTCCGGATCCAGCGCGGCGGGCTCGATTTTCTGGCGGCGGCAGCGGTCGGTCCAGGCGTGGCGCAGGATCGTGAAGAGCCAGGCTTTCAGGTTTTCGTCGCGCGCGTAGGTGGCGAAGCCGCGCCAGGCGCGCAGCAGCGTGTCCTGGGTGAGGTCGAGGGCCTCGGCTTCGCGGCCGGTGAGCGCGCGGGCGCCGAAGTAGAGGTCGCGTTCGAGGGGGAGGACCCGGCGCTCGAACTCCGCGCGCGTCGGATCCATACGGGCCCGCCGCTACTTCTTCTTCTCCAGCGGGACGGGCTCGTAGACGTGGTCGCGCTTGCTCGACACCTTGAGCGAGGTGATCGTCTCGTCTTTCTTGAGGTGCGCGAGCCCGTCCTTCACGATCCCCAGGACCGTGACGTTGCGGAGGCCCGGCTCGGAGCGCAGGAGGACTTCGAAGCGCCCGGCGACGTTGCCGTCGCCGTCGCGGATCAGGACGAGCGAGCCGGCCTCGCCGGAGCGGGACGGCGTGTCCTCGTAGGCGATCAGGGCGTCGGGGGCGTCGGGTTTCTTCGACGTCCGCAGGCGGCGGTCGCCGTCGGTCCCTTCCCACTTGAGGCCGTCGAAGCCCTTCGCCTCGACGAGCTTGACGAACGAGGCGACGGCGTTGGGGGCGTCGTCCTCGAAGAGCTCGATCTTCACGACGCCCGAGGGCGCCTGGAGCTCGGCGAGGGGGTTGGCGGGGCGCTCGGGGCCGAAGGCGAGGCGGGGGTCCTTGAGGGCGGGGAACTGGCGCGGATGGCTCTGGAGGGTGTGCTCCTTGAGGCGGACGGGCTTGCGCTCGTCGTTGAAGGCGCGGTTGCGCTCGACGGCCACCAGGGCGGTGTCGACCTGGGGCTTGAAGGGGTCGAGGGGCCAGCGGTTGAGGAAGTCCTTGTACTCGGCGATGGCGGCGTCGAGCTTGCCTTCGTCGGCGTACTTGTTGGCGAGCTTGTAGACGATGCGGGAGGCGACGGGGGTGCCGCCGAACTTGGCCTTGAGGGCCTCGAGGGATTCGACGGTGGAGGCCTTGGCGAGGTCCTGTTCGGCGCGCTCGAGCTGGGAGCGGTCGTAGGCGCCCTTCGCGAAGAGCAGGACGGTGAGGATGATCAGCAGCGTGGACACGGCGATGATGGCGGTGGCGTGGCGCTCGCCGATCTCGTTGAGGCGGGAGAGCCAGCCGGGTCCGCCGGGGGCCGCGGGGTCGGCGCCGGGCTTCATGAAATCTCTTTCCTGGACGGGCATCCTAGTCCTTCCGGGTGACTTTGACGGTGGACGTGACCAGCTCGCGCGTGGTGTCCTTGATCTCGACGCGGCAGCGCTCCTCCTTCTTGAGGAAGCTGAGGCGGATCGCGTCCTTCGCGCTGCCTTCTTCGCCCTCGAGGGCCCAGCCGTGGGCGGGGAAGGCCTCCTTGTAGAACTTGACGGCGGCCTCGACGCGCTGCTGCTTGCCCTCGAGGACCTGGGTGAGCACGCGGAACGCGCCGGTCGGATTGGTGTCGCCGACGTTCTTGACGTAGACGAAGCCGTTCGGCGCGGGGAGATCGGCGTGCAGCGCCCCGACGGTCGAGGGGGAGTCGGGGTTCATGACTTTGGGCGGATTCTCGCAGGCGGCGAGGGCGAGCGGAAGGAGTAGGGCCAGAAACCTCATGTGCGGCTCCGATTTGTTTTTGGGAACGAGCGGATAAGTTAGGGCCGCGCTTTGAAAATGTCAACTCTAACCGGAGCCAGTAGCCAGTAGCCAGTAGCCAGTAGACGGTAGACGGTAGCGGGAAGCGGGGGCGCGGAGACGGAGCGGGGTCGCGACGTCCCGTACGGTCTACCGTCTACTGTCTACGGTCTACCGTTGGGCTACTGGTTTTGTTGCGCGTCCCAACCCGCTTTGCTATATTCCCGACCTATCTCCATGTACTTCGACTGGGCCAACGTTCTCGTCTACCTTCTCGTCGCCTGCGCGTTCATCACGGGGTCGCTGACGCTCGGGCGGATCCTTCGGCCGAACAAGCCGACGGCCGAGAAGCTGACGACCTATGAGTGCGGCGAAGACACGATCGGGTCCGCCTGGATCCAGTTCAACGTCCGCTTCTACATCGTCGCGCTGATCTTCCTTATCTTCGACGTCGAAATCGCGGTCCTGTTCCCCTGGGCGCTGATTTTCAAGGAGGTCGGGCTGCTGGGGCTGGTCGAAATCTTCGTGTTCGTGGGCATCCTGGTCGTCGGCTTCGCCTACGTGTGGGTGAAGGGCGACCTGGAATGGCTCCGGAGCCTGGGCGAGGTCAAGTCCGACCAGGACGGGAAGGCCTGATGGCGCTGACGCTGAAGCAGGCCTGCGAGAAGGTGCGGGACAAGTTCCCGAAGGCCGCGCCGGAGATCGTGGACTGCCCCGGGGACCCCTACGTGGTGGTGGCGGCCGACGCGATCGTCGACGTCTGCCGCTGGCTGCGGGACGACCCGGAGACGCGCTTCGACCTCTGCTCGTCGATCTCCGGGACGGACGACACGAAGGATTTCTGGGTCGTCTACCACCTCTATTCGGTGCCGAAGAACCAGCGGGTGGTGGTCAAGGTGAAGGCGGGGCCGCGCGAGGATCCGGTCGTGCCGAGCGTGGTGTCCGTCTGGAAGGCGGCCGACTGGCACGAGCGCGAGGCCTACGACATGTACGGCATCCGCTTCGAGGGCCATCCCGACCTCCGGCGCATCCTCCTGCCGGAGGACTGGCCGGGCTATCCGCTGCGGAAGGACTACGAGTTCCCCGACGAATACCAGGGAATCCCCCTGAAATAGGCCATGGACAAGATTCTCGCCTTCCTGTCGCACTGGCCGTGGGCCTTCACGGGCAGCGACTTCCTCAACGGCTTCCTGAGCATCTTCATCGTCTGCGCGGCGCTGATCAACGTGGTGGCCGTCTATGCGGGCCTCTCCACGCTGGTCGAGCGCAAGATCGCGGCCTGGATGCAGGTCCGGGTGGGCCCCTGGCGCGTGGGCCCGCACGGGATGCTGCAGTGGGCGGCGGACGCGCTCAAGCTCATGATCAAGGAAGACATCACCCCGACGAACGTCGACAAGCTGCTCTTCCGCATGGCCCCGTACGTGGTGATGTGCGGCGCGTTCGCCTGCTGGGTGGCGATCCCGTACGGCCCCGGCTGGTCGCCGGCCGGCTTCAACATCGGCATCCTCTATCTGCTCGCGCTGGCGAGCTCGGGCGTGATCGGGATCCTGATGGCCGGCTGGGCGAGCGGCAACAAGTGGGCGCTCTTCGGCGCGATGCGGGCGGCCGCCCAGATCGTGAGCTACGAGGTCCCCGTCGGCCTGACGCTGCTGGGCATGCTGCTCATCTACGGCTCGCTCGACATGCACGAGATCGTGCGGGCCCAGGCGCAGGGGCTGCCCTGGGGGACGTTCGAAGGCACCTACGGCGGCCTCTGGTCCTGGGGCGTCAACCGCTACTTCCCGTTCAGCTTCATCGCCTTCCTCGTCTACTACATCGGGGCGCTGGCGGAGACGAACCGGACGCCCTTCGACATCCCCGAAGCCGAGTCCGAGCTGGTCTCCGGCTACCACACCGAGTACTCGGGCATGCGCTTCAGCTTCTTCTTCCTGGCCGAGTACGCGAACATGTTCGTGGTCTCGGCGATCGCGACGACCTTCTTCCTCGGCGGCTGGCTGCCGCCGGTCGCCAGCGAAAGCGGCATGATCCCCTTCGGCGTCGGCACGGCGGTCGGCTTCGGCGCCGGCTACATGCGCAAGCGCTCCATCTTCGAGGGCCTGATCGGCGCGATGGTCGGCTCGGGTGTCGGCGCCCTGGTCGCGCTGGTGCAGACGCCGGCGACGGCCCTGACGGCCTTCAGCGGCGCGGGCTTCCAGTTCCTGGTCGGCGTGTTCTGGTTCATGGCGAAGAGCCTGAGCCTGATCTTCCTGATGATGTGGCTGCGCTGGACGCTGCCGCGCTACCGGGTCGACCAGCTGATGGACCTCTGCTGGAAGAAGCTGACGCCGCTCGCGTTCATCAACCTCCTGGTCTTCGGCGTGATGGTTCAGCTTCCCGCCATCGTGAAGTGGGTCAAGAGCTGATATGGCCGCTTCTGAGATCGCGCTGAACGTCTTCTTCTACCTGTTCGCGGCGGGCGCCCTGGGCGGCGCCGCGGCCGTGGCGCTGAGCCGCAACATCGTCCGCTCGGCCTTCGCGCTGCTGGCCGTGCTCGTCGCGGTCGCCGCCATGTACGCCATCATGAAGGCGGACTTCATCGCGGCCGCCCAGGTCCTCATCTACGTCGGCGGCATCCTCGTCCTCATCATCTTCGCGGTCATGCTCACCCACCGCATCACCGACGTGAACGTGTCCAACGACTCCGCGCCGGGGCTCGCCGCCGCGTGCGCGTGCTTCTGCCTGATGTTCTCGGTCGTGCTGATCCTCTTCGCCCTGCCGAGCTGGAAGTCGGACCCCTTCGAGCGCGAGGCGCCGATGGTCCTCGCGGGCGAGCTGGAGCTGCGCCAGTGGCAGGCCGACGGCCGCACGGGCCTGGCCCTGGGCGGCGCCACGCACGAGGAGAAGGCCGTCCTCGAGGTCCGCGCCCCGCGCGGGCGGGAAGGGTCGATCGTCGAGTTCCGGATCGACGGCGTGCCCGGGAGCGGGAAGGTGCCGCTCGTGAGCGGGGTCGCGCGCTACGAGGCCGTCCATCTGCCGAAGGCGGCGACGGCCGGGGCCGCGCCCAAGGCGCGCTGGAGCGCGCAGCTCCTCGGGACGTCGGGCGAAGTGCTCGCGCCCTGGACGTCGCCCCTGGAATTCGAGGTGCACAAGGGAGTCACGCTGCTGGCGGCCCGGGGGCTGTCGGGGCGCTACCTCTTCGCGTTCGAAGTGGTCTCGGTGCTGCTGCTCGCGGCCCTGGTGGGAGCCGCCTTCCTCGCCCGCAAGGAGGTGAAGGAGGCATGATCTTCTCCCAGAGGCCCCTGGAGCACATGCTGGTCCTGGCGGCGGCGCTGTTCTGCCTCGGGCTCTACACGATGCTGACGCGGCGGAACGCCGTGTCGATCCTGATGGGCGTGGAGCTGGTGCTGAACGCGGCGAACATCAACTTCGTCGCCTTCTCGCAGTACACGCGCCACGGCGGCTACCACGGCAACATCTTCAGCATGTTCGTCATCCTGCTGGCGGCGGCCGAGGCGGCCGTCGCGCTCGCCATCGTCATCGGCATGTACCAGAACTTCGGCCGCGTGGACGTCGACCGCGCGGACCAGATGAAGGACTAGATGGGCGTTGAACCGTTCGTCCTGAACGCCGCGGCCGAGGGGGGCGTCAACCCCTGGATCGTGTGGCTGATTCCGCTCCTGCCGGTCGCGGGCTTCCTCTTCCAGGTCTTCATCGGCTGGAGGGCGCCGAAGCCGGTCGTCGGGCTCATTTCCTGCGGCGTGATCGCGGCGGCGGCGGGGATCTCGTGGTACCTGTTCAGCCTCCTGATGGGGATGGACGAGCACCACCGGGTCATCGTGGCGGACCTGGGGGCGTGGATCGACGTCCCCGGCCTCAAGGACGGGTGGCTGCGGGTCCTGGTGAATCACAAGCTGGTGGTGGATCCGCTGACGTCCGTCATGATCCTGGTCGTCACGAACATCGCCTTCTTCATCCACCTGTACTCGACGGGCTACATGGCGGAGGAGAAGCGCTTCGCGCGCTACTTCGCGTACCTCAACCTCTTCACGGGCTTCATGCTCATCCTGGTGATGGGCTCGAACCTCCTGCTCATGTTCGTCGGCTGGGAGGGCGTCGGCCTCTGCTCCTACCTGCTGATCGGCTTCTGGTTCGAGAAGAAGGAAAACGCCGCGGCCGGCATGAAGGCCTTCGTCGTGAACCGGATCGGCGACTTCGCCTTCACGATCGGCGTGCTCACGCTCTTCGTCTGGCTGGGCCGGAACTTCAACGTGTGGACGCTCGACTTCGACGGCCTGCGGCAGGTCATCGTCGAGCGGCAGGCGGAGATCCCGACAGCCCTGGCGACCTTCGTCGGGATCATGCTGTTCATCGGCGCGACGGGCAAGAGCGCGCAGATCCCGCTCTTCGTCTGGCTGCCGGACGCCATGGCGGGTCCGACGCCCGTCTCGGCCCTCATCCACGCGGCCACGATGGTGACGGCGGGCGTCTACATGATCGCCCGCATGAACTTCCTCTACGCGCTCGCGCCGGGCGCGCTGGCCGTCGTGGCGACCGTGGGCGCGCTGACGGCCCTCTTCGCGGGGACGATCGGCATCACCCAGAACGACATCAAGAAAGTGCTGGCCTACTCGACGGTGTCGCAGCTGGGCTTCATGTTCCTGGCGGTGGGCGTCGGGGCCTTCGCGGCCGGCGTGTTCCACCTGTTCACGCACGCGTTCTTCAAGGCCTGCCTCTTCCTCGGGTCCGGCTCGGTCATCCACGGGATGGGCGGGGAGCAGGACATCCGCAAGATGGGCGGCCTGAAGTCGAAGATGCCGTGGACCTGGATGACCTTCCTGATCTCGACGCTGGCGATCGCGGGGATCTTCCCGTTCGCCGGCTTCTTCTCGAAGGACGAGATCCTCTGGAAGACGTTCAACACGCAGGCGTTCCCGCACGGCCTGGAGTGGATGCGCTTCGCCCTCTACGGGATGGGCGTGCTGGCGGCGCTCTGCACCGCGTTCTACATGACCCGGCTGGTCATCAAGACCTTCCTCGGGCAGCCCCAGTGGGCGGCGGCCGGCGCGCACGCCGGCGGCGGCAAGGGCGAGGACGACGAGGAGCCGATGCCGCTCCCCGACGACGCCTCGCTGCTCGACCTGGGGGCGATCGGGAAGAAGAAAAAGCCCGCGCCGAAGTCGGAAGACGACACCTCGCTGCTGGATATGGGCCACGTGGGCAAGAAGAGCCCGCCTCCGCCGAAGCCGGAGGACGTCGCGTCCCTCCCCGACGACGCCTCGCTGCTGGACCTGGGCACGGTCGGCAAGAAGCACGCGGCGCCGCCTCCGCCGTCGAGCCTGGAAGAGCCGTCGATCAACGTCTCGCTGCCGGACGACGCGTCGCTCCTGGACATGGGCTCCAAGCCGCACGCTGCCGCGGCGTCGCATGATGCGCACGCGGCCCACGACGCGCACGGGCACGACGCTCACGCGGGCGGCGGGCACGGCCACGACGCCCCGGACACCGCGCACGGCCACGCCGGCGGGCACGGCCACGGGCACGGCGAGCCGCACGAGTGCCCCTGGAGCATGCGCGCCGCGCTGGTGGTGCTGGCGGTCTGCGCGATCTTCGTGGGCTTCCTGGGCCTGCCGCACGTGATGGGCCCGAACCTGTTCGAGCGTTGGCTGCATCCGGTCTTCGCGGACGGCGAGGCCATCCTCGCGAAGCACGCGGCGCACGCGGTCGCGGGCCACGAGGCGGCGCACGGGGAAGGCGCGCATCACGGCTCGGCCGCGCTGGAGTGGGGGCTGATGGGCTTCTCGATGCTCGTCGCCATCCTCGGCATCGCGGCCGCCTGGAAGGTCTACCTCTCCGGGCGCGGGGCGTCGGCGGAGAAGTTCGCGGCCGAGCATCCCGACCTCTACCATCTCGTGCTGGACAAGTACCGTGTCGACGAGCTCTACGAGGCGTCGGTCATTCAGCCCACGCTGTCGCTCAACGAGACGGCGGCGGTCTTCGACACGAACGTCATCGACGGAACGGTGGTCGGCGTGGCGACGGTGGGGAAGAGGGCGTCGGGCGGCATCGGCGTGTTCGACAACGAGGTCGTCGACGGCGCGGTGAATTTCGCGGCGACGGCGACGCAGGACGTGGGACGTCGGGTCCGCCGCATCCAGACCGGCAACATCCGGGACTATCTCACGATCGCCCTGGTGGGGGCGCTCTTCGTGATCGCGGTTTTCTGCCTGTGGCTCCGCTTGAGGCCTTGACATGGACAAATTCGGACTCCTGACCGCGGCGATCGGGCTGCCCCTCGCGGGGGCGCTGGTCATCGCCTTTCTCCCGAAGGGCTCGGACAAGCTCGTGAAGATGCTGTCCGCGGCGGTGTCGTTCGTCACCATGATCGTGTCGATCCTGATCGCGGTGAAGTACGTGCCGAACGCCGAGTTCCAGATGCAGGAAAAGTTCGCCTGGATCCCGGCCTTCAACGTGAACTACCACCTGGGGGTGGACGGCATCTCGATCACGATGGTGCTGCTGACGGGGATCCTGTCGTTCCTCTGCATCCTGGCGTCGTGGCACATCGAGCACTGGACGAACAACAAGGGGATCAAGGGCTACTTCGCGCTCTTCCTGCTGCTGGAAGCGGGGATGATGGGCGTGTTCGTGTCGCTCGACTTCTTCCTGTTCTACGTGTTCTGGGAGATGATGCTCCTGCCGATGTACTTCCTCATCGGCATCTGGGGCGGTCCGCGGCGCGAGTACGCGGCGATCAAGTTCTTCCTCTACACGCTGGCCGGCTCGGTGCTGATGCTGGTGGTGATGCTGGCGATGTACTTCACGGTGCCCGACCAGAACGCGGCGATGGCGGGCTTCCAGGGCACGTTCAGCTTCGAGACCCTGACGAAGGAGGGGCCGAAGCTCTTCAAGGGCGGGTGGTGGTTCGCGGCGTTCGTCGGCCTCTACATCGGCTTCGCGATCAAGGTGCCGGCCTGGCCGTTCCACACCTGGCTGCCGGACGCGCACGTCGAGGCGCCCACGCCGATCTCGGTCATCCTGGCCGGCGTGCTGCTGAAGATGGGCACGTACGGCCTGATGCGGATCAGCTATCCGATCCTGCCGGACCAGGCGCTGCAGTTCGCGCCCTACATGATGTTCTTCGGCGCGTTCGCCATCGTCTACGGTTCGATGTGCGCCATGGCGCAGATCAAGGGCGTGCCGCGGGTGAACGGGCAGACGGGGGAGCGCTTCGTCGAGCGCGACCTCAAGAAGATGATCGCCTACTCGTCGGTCGCCCACATGGGCTTCTGCCTGATCGGGCTGGCGAGCTCGACGCCCGCCGGCCTCAGCGGCTGCCTGATGCAGATGTGGAACCACGGGACGATCACCAGCATGCTGTTCCTTCTCGTGGGCGTGGTTTACGACCGCGCGCATCACCGCAACATCGACGGCTTCGGCGGCCTCTGGAGCGTGATGCCGCACTACGGCGCGCTCACCGTGCTCGCCTTCATGGCCTCGATGGGCCTGCCGGGCCTCGCCGGCTTCGTCGGCGAGATCCTCTGCTTCGCCGGCGCGTTCCAGGGCGGCACCCCGGACTACAACTTCACGCTCTGGAGCCTGTCGATCAGCAGCTCGGTCTACTTCAAGGTCCTCACCAGCTTCTCGGTCATCGGCGTCGTGCTCGGCGCCGGCTACTTCCTCTGGAGCTACCAGAAGGTCTTCCAGGGCCCGATCAATCCCAAGTACGCGGGCCTCGAGGACGTGAACTTCCTCGAGAAAGTCACCCTCTGGCCGCTCGCGATCATCACCGTGCTGCTGGGCGTTTATCCGAAGCTCTACCTCGACGTCGTGAACCCCTCGATCAACGCCCTCTCGCAGCACATGGCCGGCTCGTTCCCGTGGCTGCAGGGAGTCGCTCGCTAACATGGATCCTCGCGCGAGTCTGAGCTGGGTCTGGCCGGAGGTCGTCGTCGTCGCGACGATCGTGGCGGTGATTCTCGCCGACATCGTCCGCTGGCGCGCGCTGGCCTGCGGCCTGACGGTCGTCGGGTTCGCGGCCGCGGCGGCGCTCATCCAGAACCAGGGGGAGGCCGGCGCGATCGCGTTCCAGAACGCGTACGCCGTCGACGGCTTCGCCTCGGCCTTCAAGCTGATGTTCCTGGGGGCGGGCCTGCTGACGGCGCTGTTCTCCGGGCCGGCGATCCGCGCCTGGACGTCGGGCCGCGCGGAATACTTCGCGCTGCTGGCGTCGTGCGTGTTCGGCATGATGATCATGGCGGGGGCGAACGACCTCCTGCTCATGTACCTCTCGCTGGAGTTCGTCTCGATCACGAGCTACATCATGGCGGGGCTCCTGCGGAAGAACCGCAAGAGCGCCGAGGCGTCGCTGAAGTACATCATCTACGGCGCGGGGGCGTCGGGGATGATGATCTACGGGATGTCGTTCCTCTACGGCCTGACGGGGACGCTCGACGTCCGCGCGCTGGGGCAGCGGCTGGCGGAGCTGCAGCCGAACGTGCCGCCGACGCTGACGCTCGTGACGAGCGTGCTGATCCTGGCGGGCTTCGGCTACAAGATCGCGGCGGCGCCGTTCCACATGTGGTGCCCCGACGTCTATGAAGGCGCGCCGACGCCGGTGACGGCCTTCTTCAGCGTGGGCCCGAAGGCGGCCGGCTTCGCGATGCTGGCGCGCTACATCGACGGGGTGTTTCCGGCGACGGCCGGCGGCCCCTTCGAGTGGAAGCTGGTGCTGGCGCTGATCGCCGTCCTCACGATGGCGGTGGGGAACTTCGGGGCGCTGCGGCAGCAGAACCTCAAGCGCCTGCTCGCGTACTCGTCCATCGCCCACGCGGGCTACCTGCTGGTCGCGTTCGCGGCGTTCACCGAGGCGTCGCGGCAGGCGATGCTGTTCTATCTCGTGGTCTACGTGGTGATGAACCTCGGCGCGTTCCTCGTCGTGCTGTTCCTCGAGGAGCGCTACGGGATCGAGACGGTCGACGGCTGCCGCGGCCTGGGGTGGAAGAATCCGCAGATCGGCGTGCTCACGACCGTCTTCCTCTTCTCGCTCACGGGCCTTCCGCCCACGGCCGGCTTCGTCGGGAAGCTGCTCGTGTTCTCGACGGTCATCGAGCACGGCCTGACCGGCCGCGATCAGCTGGGCATCGCCCTGGTGGTCGTCGCCCTCCTCTTCTCGGTCGTCTCGCTTTTCTACTACATGCGGATCGCGGCGGCGATGTGGCTGTCGAAGCCGCGCGAGGGCGCCGAGGAGCCGCTGCCCTCCGGCGGCACCGCCGTCTACAGCGCCCTGCTCTGGCTCCTCGCCCTGCTCACCGTCGGCCTCGGCGTCTGGTGGGGCCCCCTCCAGACCTTCTCCAAGCTCGCCGTTCTCAAGTAAGCCTTGTTACGAAGCATCCTGGATGCTTCGTAACATTATATGAACATGTTCATTTATGTAGTAGACTGGAGGCATGAGGACGGCGGCGGTGGTGGGCGGCACGGGGTTCGTGGGCCGGGCGGTCGTCGACGCCCTCCGCGCCCGCGGCTGGGAAGTGCGGGCGCTGTCGCGGAGGACCGGGTTCGACATCCTGCGCCCCGACGCCGAGGCGCTCCGCGGCTGCGCGGCCGTCGTGAACCTCGCGGGCATCAAGCGCGAGGAGGGCGCCCAGACCTTTCACGCGGTGCACGTGGAGGCGGTCGAGCGCCTCGTGACGGCGATGAAGGCCGTCGACGTCCGCCGCCTGGTCCACGTGAGCGTGGTCGCGGCGAAGGAAAAGCCGGAGTGGCCGTACCACCACACGAAATGGCTCGGGGAGCGGGCGGTCCGCGGGAGCGGGCTGGAGTGGACGGTCCTGCGGCCGGGCGTGATCTACGGCGCGGGCGACGACCTCTTGTCGCACCTGGCGCTCATGCTCCGCTTCTCGTCGATCTTCCCGATCGCCGGCGCGGGGACGGCGCCGATGATGCCGGTGGACGTGAAGGACGTCGCGACCGCCGCCGCCGCCGCGCTCGAGGCCGCGCCGGGGAAGAGCTTCGACGTCGTGGGTCCCGAGCGGCTGACGCTGCGCGAGGTGGTGGGGCGCGTCGCGGAGGCGGTGGGACGTCGGGCCTGGATCGTCCCGACGCCGGTGGCGCTGATGCGGCTTCCGGTGCTCGCCATGGAGAAGCTGTTCCGGACGCCGCTGTCGACGCGCGCGCAGCTGAACATGCTGGTCGAGGGCCTCGTCGGCGACCCGGAGCCCGCGCGGCGCGAGCTCGGCGTGGAGCCCGCGGCGTTCACGCCGGAGCGGATCCGCGGCTTCCTGCCCGCGCCGCCGGCGAAGACGCCCGCGCTCCCGTTCCTGGCGCTGCTCGGGGCCGCGTTCGTCCTCCTCGGCGCGGGCTTCGCGCGCGGCGGCGACGTGTGGACGTCGCTCTTCGTGGCGGGCCTGCTCCTCGGCGCGGGCAGCCTCGCGTTTCCGGCGGCGCGGCGTTTCCGCCTGACGCCCTTCCGGGTCGCGGCGGGCGTCGCGATCGGCCTCGTCCAGTTCGCCGTGACGAAAGTCGCGGTGGCCGGGATCGCGGCGGCGTGGCCCGGATGGACGTCGATGGCCGGCGCGCTCTACCTCTGGAAGGGGCCGCATCCGCTCTGGTATCTGCTGTCGACCCTCCCGCTGATCGTCCTCTCGGAGGAGCTGCTCTGGCGCGGAGTCGTGACGCGCTTCGTGGCGGAGCGCGCGGGGCGCTGGGCGGGCATCGCGGGCGGCGCGCTCCTCTTCGCGGCGGCGCACGTGGTCGCGGGCAATCCGCTCCTCGTGGCGGCCGCGCTCGTCGCGGGCGGCTTCTGGAGCTGGCTCGCGGAGGCGTTCGACGACCTGACGGTCCCGCTCGCCGCCCACCTCGTCTGGGACGCGCTTCTGCTTTTCGCCTGGCCGGTGGCCTGATGGCGCGTCCTAAGAACATGAGATCGTTCGCGTTCCTCCTGCTCGCGGGCTGTGCCGCTTCCGAAGCGCCCGCCCCGCCGGCGCCGGCGACGGAGGCCGTCGCCGTCGACGCGCCCTCCCGCGGCCGGAGCGTCGAGGAACAGGCGCGGAGCGCGGAGTCCGAGCGCTGGTACGAGCTCGCGCTGGGGTGGTTCAACAAGGGCGACTTCGACAAGGCCAAGGAGGCGGCGCGCCGGGCGGTCCAGGTGAACCCCGAAAACCTGTCCGCGCGGAAGCTGCTGGGCGACATCCATTCGATCGTCGGCGACGCGGGCCCGATCCCGACGCCCGCCGAGCACGACGTCCGGGTCGCCCTCGTGCGGACGGAGCAGGCCCAGATCGAGATCACGAAGCACGTCGTCGACGGCCGCCGCTACCTCGGCGCGAAGATGCACGCGAGCGCGCGGAAGGAGTTCGAGACGGCCGAGCTCAAGATCCGGGCCTTGCCGTACGACGTCGCCGCCCTGAACGCGATGCTGCCGGAGATCCGCGCGGGGATCGCCGCGACGCGTTAGCCCTTCTTCAGGACGTCGAGCCCGCCCATGTAGCTCCGGAGCACCTCCGGGATCACCACGCTGCCGTCAGCCTGCTGGTAATTCTCCAGGATGGCGATGACGGTGCGGGGGAGGGCGAGGCCGGAGCCGTTGAGGGTGTGGACGAATCCCCTGACCTTGCCGTCGGTGTCGCGGAAGCGGCATTCGAGGCGGCGGGCCTGGAAGTCGGTGAAGTTGGAGCAGCTGGAGACTTCGAGCCACTTGTCGACGCCCGGGGCCCAGGCCTCGAGGTCGTAGGTCTTGGCGCTGGCGAAGCTCATGTCGCCGGTGGAGAGCAGGACGCGGCGGTAGGCGAGGCCGAGGGCCTCGAGGATCTCCTCGGCATTGCGGGTGAGGGCTTCGAGGGCGTCCCAGGACTTGTCGGGGTGGGTGAACTGGACCATCTCGACCTTGTCGAACTGGTGGATGCGCTGCATGCCGCGGGTGTCCTTGGAATAGGCGCCGGCCTCGCGGCGGAAGCAGGCGGTGTAGGCGGTGTAGAGGAGGGGCAGCTGGGCGGCGGTGAGGATCTCGTCGCGGTGGAGGTTGGTGACGGGGACCTCGGCGGTGGGGCTGAGGAAGAGGTCGTCGCGCTCGCACTTGTACATGTCGTCTTCGAGCTTGGGGATCTGGCCGGTGCCCTTCATGGAGGCGCGGTTGACGAGGACGGGCGGCCAGACCTCGCGGTAGCCGTGCTTCCGCACGTGCAGGTCGATCATGAAGCTGATGAGGGCGCGCTCGAGGGCGGCGCCGGCGCCCATGAGGAGCAGGAAGTTGGAGCCGGAGAGCTTGGCGGCGCGCTCCTCGTCGAGGATGCCGAGCGCCGTGCCGATCTCCCAGTGCGGCTTGGGCTTGAAAGTGAAGGTCGGGGGCTTGCCCCAGGTCTTCTCGGTCTTGTTGGACTTCACGTCCTCGCCGACGGGGACGCTCTCGTGGGCCATGTTGGGAACCCACTGCAGGAGATCATAGAGCTCCTGGTCGACGGCCTTCATCGCTTCTTCGGCGGCCTTGATGCCGTCTTTGACGGCCTTGGACTCGGCCTGGACGGCGGCGACATCCGCCTTGGGATCGGCCTTCTTGGCGGCGCCGATCTTCTCGGAGAGGATGTTGATCTTGGTCCGGGCGGCGTCGACCTCCTGCTGGAGCTTCTTGCGGCGCTCGTAGCGCGCGACGATGCCGTCGAGGTCGGCCTTTCGCTCGTTCTTGGCGGCGGCGTTGCGCTTGACGGCGTCGAGGTTTTCGGCGATGAACTTGGGGTCGAGCATGGCGGGAATTCTAGCGGCGGGGCGGGCGGCTGTGGAGGGAAATTAGGGGGGCTTCCAGGGGGTTTCTTCTTGACTTCGCCGAGCGTAAAGCTAAGATTTCACTCTCTCCGGCGGGAATTTTGGAGATAACGTGCCCCCTAAAACCGCGAGCAAAGAAACTGTCGACCTCGACCGCAGCCGTCGCCGCAGGGTGACCGGCGTGGTGGCGGGCGACAAGATGGACAAGACCATCAAGGTCCGCGTGGACCGCTTCGTTCAGCATCCGATGTTCGAGAAGACGCTGAAGAAGTCCTACGTGGTGTACGCGCACGACGAGAAGCGTGAAGCCCGCACGGGCGACAAGGTGGAGCTGATGGAGACGCGGCCGCTCTCCAAGCTGAAGACCTGGCGCCTGCTGACGGTGCTGCAGAAGGCGGCCGGCGGCGCGGAAGACGCGCGCGCGGCGAGCCGTCCGGCGGCGAAGCCGGCGGACAAGGCGCCGAAGGCCTGAGAGGCGACGCATGATCCAGCTGAAGACCATCATGGACGTCGCCGACAACACGGGCGCGAAGCTCGCCTCGTGCATCCAGATGCTGGGCGACTCCCGCCGCCGTTACGGCCGGGTCGGCGACCTGGTGGTGGCGAACGTGAAGCGCGCCGATCCCGGCGCGGCGATCAAGCAGGGCGACGTGGTGCGGGGCGTGATCGTGCGCACGAAGGCGGCGATCCGGCGCGAGGACGGCTCCTACGTCCGTTTCGACCGCAACGCGATGGTGGTGCTCGACACCGACGGCAACCCGAAAGGGACGCGCATCTTCGGCGCGGTGCCGCGCGAGCTCCGGAACAAGTACATGAAGATCATTTCGTTGGCGGCGGAAGTCGTATGAAGATTCGCAAGAACGACGTCGTCAAGATCGTGACCGGCGAGCAGAAGGGGAAGACCGGGAAGGTCCTCTCGGTGGACCACGACGCCGGCCGGATCCTCGTCGAAGGCGTCAACTTCATCTGGAAGCACCTGCGCCGGTCGCAGCAGCACCCGCACGGGGCGCGCATCCAGAAGGAAGCGCCGCTGGAGGCGTCGAACGTCCAGGTGATCTGCCAGTCGTGCCAGAAGCCGGCGCGGGTGGCGATCAAGCGTCTGGAGGACGGCGGCCGGACGCGACTGTGCAAGAAGTGCAAGCAGGCGGTAACGCCCGAGGAATAAATGGCCAGGCTGCTCGACAAATACAAATCCGAGATCGTGCCCGAGCTGAAGACGGCGCTGAAGACGGACAACATCCACGCGCTGCCGCGGCTCGACAAGATCGTGGTGTCCATGGGCGTCGGGAAGGCGCTCGAGAACAAGAACGCGCTGGACGCCGCGGCGAAGGATCTGGCGACGATCACGGGCCAGAAGCCGATGCTCTGCCGCGCGCGGAAGTCGGTGGCGAACTTCAAGCTCCGCAAGGGCGTGGCGATCGGCGCGAAGGTGACGCTGCGCGGCACGCGGATGTACGAGTTCCTGGACCGGCTGATCACGATCGTGATGCCCCGCATCCGCGACTTCCGGGGCGTCTCGCCGAAGGCCTTCGACCAGGCCGGGAACTACAACCTGGGGATCGCGGAGCAGATCGTGTTCCCCGAGATCCCCATCGACAAGCTGGAGTTCACCCAGGGCATGAACATCACGATCGGGATCAAGGCGCGGAGGCCCGGGGAGTCTCTGGAGCTCCTGAAGCGGCTGGGCATGCCCTTCCGGCAGCCGGACCAGGGTCAGCAGGGGCAGGGAGCGTAGATGGCCAGCATCCGTTGGAAGGTCAAGCAGAAGAAAACGCCGAAGTTCTCGACGCGCGCGTACAACCGGTGCCAGATCTGCGGGCGCCGTCGCGCGTATCTTCGGCGGTTTAAGTGTTGCCGGTTGTGCTTCCGGAAGCTCGCGAGCGCCGCGGAGATCCCGGGCGTTCGAAAGGCCTCCTGGTAGCCGGAAGGGACGAAGGGGACATGGCCACGAGCTCGGATCCGGTGGGCGACATGCTCTGCATGATCCGCAACGCCCAGCATCGGAAGCACCGGCGGCTGTCGCTGCCGCATTCCCGCATGAAGGAAGGCGTCGCGGGCGTCCTGAAGGCCGAGGGCTATCTCACGGACTTCAAGGTGACCGCGGAAGAGAAGCGGGCGCAGATCAAGACGCTGCACCTGTGGGTGAAGTACGACGAGTGGGGCAAGCCCGTGATCACGGGCCTCAAGCGCGTGTCGCGTCCCGGCTGCCGCATCTTCCGCGGGGTAGACGACCTGGGCAAGGTGCTCGACGGCCTGGGCATCTCGGTCCTCTCCTCGTCGAAGGGGATCATGAGCGACCGCCAGGCCAAGAAGTCCCGCGTGGGCGGGGAAGTCATCTGCCGGGTGTGGTAACGCGGGCTGAATAGGATAAGCATATGTCGCGCCTTGGACGAAAGCCGATCGACATCCCCGAGAAGGTGAAAGTCACCGTGTCGGGCCAGACGGTGTCGGCGGAAGGCCCCGCGGGGAAGGCCGCCGTTACGCTGCACGCCCTCATCAACGCGAAGGTCGAGGACAAGCGGGTGGTGGTGACGGCCAAGGGGACGTCGACGACCCACAAAATGCTCTGGGGGACCTGGAGGAGCCACGTCGCGAACCTGCTGGAAGGGGTCGCGAAGGGCTACGAGAAGGCCCTGGAGATCACGGGCGTCGGCTACAACGCGAAGATCCAGGGCGACAAGCTGACGATGATCCTCGGGTTTTCGCACCCGGTGGAGATGCAGGTGCCCAAGGGGCTGCAGGTGGCGTGCCCGACCATCACGTCGGTGACGGTGAAGGGCGTGGACAAGCAGCTGGTGGGCGAGTTCTCCGCGCAGATCCGGGCGAAGAGGAAGGCCGAGCCGTACAACCTGAAGGGCGTCAAGTACAAGGACGAGGTCGTGCGCCGCAAGGCCGGCAAGACCTTCGTCACCGGGGCGACCTAAAGCTCCCGGCTGAGGAAAGCGGAGAACGCCGTGAACGTAGCGAGGTCCAAGGAGCGCCGGAAGTGGGAGCGCCGCGAGCGGCGGTCCAACCACGTCGGCAACAAGATTTTCGGGACGCCGGAGAGGCCGCGCCTTTCGGTGTACCGGAGCAACAAGCACTTCCATTCGCAGCTGATCGACGACGCGGCCGGCCGCACGCTGGCGGCGGCGTCGACGCTGTCGAAGGACCTGAAGGCGCAGATCAAGAACGGCGGCGACGTGAAGGCGGCGAAGGCCGTCGGCGCGAAGCTGGCCGAGGCGGCCAAGGCGAAGGGCATCACGGCGGTGGTGTTCGACCGCAACTTCTACCGGTTCCACGGGCGCGTGCGCGCGTTCGCGGAGGCGGCGGCGGCGGGGGGCCTGAAGTTCCTCGTGAACGAGGAGAAGGGGCCGAAGGCGCCGAAGGCGCCCAAGGCGAAGGCCGCGCCGGTGAAGGCCGAGAAGGTCAAGAAGGCCCGGCCCGAGGGGGCGGGGAAGCCCGAGGGGGCCGGCAAGCCGCCTTCCGCGGAAGCGGCGCCCAAGAAAGACTCCAAGTAGATTTAGATAAGGTGGCGTGAAAGCATGGCGGATATGCGTGGGGGCGGCGGCCGCGGGCAGAGCCGGGCGGGCGAGGATCTCGAGGAGATCGTCGTCAAGGTCAAGCGCTGCGCGAAGGTCGTGAAGGGCGGCAAGCGCTTCAGCTTCAAGGCGCTGGTGGTCGTGGGCGACCGCAAGGGCCGGGTGGGCTGGGGCTACGGCCAGGCGAACGAAGTGCCCTTCGCGGTGAACAAGGGGATCCAGGAAGGCAAGAAGTCGCTGGTCCGGGTCCCGATCATCCGCACGACGATTCCCCACGAGATCCGGCAGAAGCACGGTGCCACGGTGGTGATCCTGCGGCCCGCCTGCGAAGGCACGGGCATCAAGGCCGGCGCGGCCGCCCGGGCGGTGCTGGAGCTCTGCGGGGTGCACAACATCCTGACGAAGGTCTTCGGCAGCACGAATCCGATCAACGTGGTGAAGGCGACGTTCGACGCGCTCTCCAACCTGCGCACCATCGAGGCGGTGGAGGCGACGCGCGGCGTGCGGCTGCGCGAGCAGAAGGAAGCGACGCCCCCCGCGGCGCCGCCGCTGGCGGAGGTGAAGACGTGAACCTGACGAACGTCAAGACGGCGAAGATCCCGCGCAAGTACAAGTTCATCAAGGGGCGCGGGCATTCGAGCGGCGTGGGCAAGACCTGCGGCCGCGGCCGGAAGGGCCAGTACGCGCGCCAGGGCGAGCGCTTCCGCGCCTACTTCGAAGGCGGCCAGATGCCGATGATCCGGCGTCTGCCGAAGTTCGGCTTCAACAACAAGGAATTCAAGACGGTCTTCGAGGTCGTGAACGTCGGGCAGCTCGAGACGCTGTTCGCCGCGGGCGAGCTGGTGGACGACGCGACGCTCCGGGTCAAGGGCCTGGTGCGGAAGGTCTGCGACGGCGTCAAGATCCTGGGCGAAGGCGCCCTGACCAAGAAGCTGACGGTGAAGGCGCACTCGGTGACGCCGTCGGCGGAAGCGAAAATCGTGAAAGCGGGCGGCACGGTCGAGCGTCTCTACAAGGAGGCGCCGGCCCGGAAGCCGAAGAAGGTGCGGACCGCCGCGGCGGCGCCCGCGGCCAAGGCTCCGGCCAAGGCCCAGCAGCCTCCGAAGCCGAAGAAGTAGCGCGCGAGCGAGGGACGCGGAGCCATGCAGATCATCCAGTCGTTCCAGAACATCTTCAAGATTCCCGAGCTCCGCAACCGGCTCCTCTGGACGTTCGGCCTCCTCATCGTCTTCCGCCTCGGCTCGCACGTCCCGCTCCCCGGCGTCAATCCCGACGCGATCGCGGCCTGGCGCGAGGAGATGGACCGGGCGGGCGAGAGCATCTTCCACCTGGTGCAGGTCTTCTCGGGCGGCTCGATCGGCAACCTGGCGATCTTCTCGCTGGGGATCATGCCCTACATCACGGCCTCGATCATCATGCAGCTGATGACGAAGGTCAGCCCCAACCTCGAGGCCATCGCCAAGGAAGGGCCGAGCGGGCAGCGCAAGATCCAGGCCTACACCCGCTACGCGGCCGTCCCCGTCTGCCTCGTGCAGGGCTTCTTCGCGGCCAAGCAGCTGGCCGTCTTCAGCGCCGCCCAGCTGGAGCAGAACCGCATGCAGCTGCTGCTCTCCCACAGCTTCGGCAACATGCTGTTCATCATGCTCGGCCTCACCGCCGGCTCGCTTTTCATCATGTGGCTCGGCGAGCAGATCACCGACCGCGGCGTGGGCAACGGCGCCAGCATGCTCATCATGGCCGGCATCGTGGCGCGCATGCCCGCGATCATCGGCGACATGTTCAAGGGGGCGCGCGACGGCCTCCACAGCATGGAGACGGTGCTCTTCATCCTGGCGCTCTACGTGGCGGCGATCGTCGCGGTCGTCTTCGTCACCCAGGCCCAGCGGCGCATCCCGCTGCAGCACGCCAAGCACATCCGCGGGCGCCGCATGATGGCCGGCGGCCGCAACTTCCTCCCCATCCGCGTCAACACGGCGGGCGTCATGCCCGTCATCTTCGCCTCCTCCCTCATGATCGTCCCCCAGCTCCTCGGCCTGATCCCCGGCCTGGGCTGGCTCAAGGAGAGCATCGACCGCGGCGGCTTCTTCTTCACGCTGCTCTACGTCACCATGATCTTCTTCTTCTCGTACTTCTGGACCTACCTGTTCATGCGGCCGCAGGAGATCTCCCTCCAGCTCAAGGAAGCCGGCAGCTTCGTGCCCGGCATCCGGCCGGGCGAGAACACCTCCGAGTACCTCAACTCCATCCTCTCGCGCATCACCCTCTGCGGCGCCGCCTTCCTCTGCGTCATCTCGCTGCTGCCCGACCTGACCTCCAACGCCCTCGGCCTGCAGCGCTACCTCGTCCAGTTCCTCGGCGGCACCGGCATCCTCATCGTCGTCGGCGTGGCCCTGGACGTCATCAACAAGATCGAATCTCATCTCGTCATGCACCACTACGGGACCTTCCTGGGCGGGAGCACCCGCGTCCAGGGCCGCCGGTAGGCGGCGGCCCCGGGGCGTCCGCCCGAGACGTCTAAAGGGATCGGCAGGTGAGGCTCCTCCTCGTCGGCGCCCCGGGCGTGGGGAAGGGCACCCAGGCGAAACGCCTGGCCGCCGAGTTCGGCGTCCCTCACGTCTCCACGGGCGACATGTTCCGCGACGCCATCCGCCGCGACACCCCGCTGGGCCGGCAGGCGCGCGTCTACATCGACCAGGGCTCCCTGGTGCCCGACGACCTGACGTTCGGCCTGATCGAGGAGAAGTTCTCGACGTCCGCCGGCGCCGCCGACCACGGCTTCATCCTCGACGGCTTCCCCCGCACGCTCCCGCAGGCGAAGTCCCTCGACGTCCTGCTCGACAAGATCAAGGCGCCGCTGGAGGCCGTCGTGGTCCTGGACATCAGCGACGACGGCGTGGTGGAGCGGATCACGGGACGTCGCTCTTGCGTCGGCTGCGGGACGCCGTATCATCTGAGGTTCCGGCGTCCGGTGCAGGCGGGGATCTGCGACATCTGCCAGAACCCTCTGGTGCAGCGGGCGGACGACACGGAGGACAAGGTGCGGCGGCGGCTGGAGAAGTACCGGGTGGAGACGCAGGCGATCATTCCGTTCTACGAGGCCCAGGGCCTGGTGAAGCGGGTCGACGGCTCGCTGGCGCCGGACGAAGTCACGCGCGCGATCCGCGCGACGTTGGGGATGTCATGAGCAACCGCATCGCGATCCGCAAGGACGGCTTCGAACTCGACCTCATGCGCCGGGCGGGGAAGATCGTGGGCGAAGGGCTGCAGCTGCTGCGGTCGAGGGTCCGCGCCGGCATGACGACGCTCGACCTGGACGCGATCTTCGAGAAGCACGTGCGCGACGCGGGGGCGGTGCCGACCTTCAAGGGCTACCGCGGCTTTCCCGCCTCGCTCTGCGTCTCGATCAACGAGGAGATCGTGCACGGGATTCCTTCGGCGTCGCGGGCTCTGAAGGAGGGCGACCTCCTGAAACTGGACGCGGGAGCGACCTACAAGGGCTACGTGGGCGACTCCGCGGTGACGGTGGGCGTGGGGGCGATCTCGGCGAAGGCGCGCAAGCTGCTCGACGCGACGCGGGAGGCCCTGATGGCGGGCATCGCCGAGGTGGGCCCGGGCCGGGGGATTTCGCGCATCGGCCGCGCCGTGCAGACCTACGCGGAGAAGCGGGGCTTCAGCGTGGTCGAGGACTACGTGGGCCACGGGATCGGGAAGGACCTGCACGAGGAGCCGCAGGTGCCGAACTACGTGATCCCGGGCTTCGAGTTCGTCCTGCAGACGGGCCATTGCGTGGCGATCGAGCCGATGCTCAACGAGGGCGGCAAGCAGACGCGCCGCCTCGACGACGACTGGACGGTGGTGACGCGCGACGGGAGCCTCTCGGCCCACTTCGAGCACACCGTGGCGGTCACCAAGGACGGCTACGAGATCCTGACCCTGGTCTCCTAGGGGATGAGGGGATAGGGACGGATCAACGCCGGGGGATGGGGAGACGAGACGGATCAGGAGATCCCGCGCGCCCTCTCGACGGGGGCCCCCCCCATCTCTTAATCTCCGGGGGTTGTTTTCGCGTTGACTTCGGGAAGGTCGCTCCCTATAGTATGCCTTCCCGTTTTGGGGGAATATGGCGAAGGAAGAAGCGATCCGCGTCGAGGCGATCGTCAAGGAGTCGTTGCCCAACGCGATGTTCCGCGTTGCGCTCCTGAAAAACCCGAACCATTTCGTTCTCACGCATGTGTCCGGGAAGATGAGGATGAACTTCATCAAGATCCTCCCGGGCGACAAGGTGATCATCGAGATGAGCCCTTACGACCTGACGAAGGGGCGCATCATTTACCGGGAGCACTAAAGGCGTCGATCATGAAAGTCAGACCTTCGATCAAGCGGATCTGCGAGAAATGCCAGATCATCCGTCGCAGGGGAGTCCTGCGGGTGATCTGCGCGAATCCCAAGCATAAGCAGAGGCAGGGCTAAGTATGGCGCGCGTGGCCGGCATCGAAATTCCCGCGAACAAGCCGGCGTGGGTGTCCCTCACCTACGTCTTCGGTCTTGGCAAGACGCTCTCGCGGAAGATCCTCCGGGAGGCGAACGTCCCCGAGCAGACGCGGATCAAGGACCTCAACGAGGACCAGCTCACCCGCGTCAACTCGATCGTGGACAAGAACTACGTGGTCGAGGGCGCGCTGCGCCGCCAGATCCAGCAGAACATCCAGCGCCTGAAGGATATCGGCTCGTACCGCGGGTCGCGGCATCGCCGCGGGCTGCCGGTGCGGGGCCAGCGCACGCGCACGAACGCGCGGACGCGGAAGGGTCCCCGGAAGACGGTCGCCGGCAAGAAGGCGGCCAAGTCCCCGACCTAAGAGCAGCGGCTGACGCCGCTTGAGGAGAGCGGCGTCGGATCCCGAATAGAGTTCAAGGAGACGTCGTGGCCGAAGAGAAGAAAGAAGCCGCCAAGCCCGCCGAGGGCGCCGCGAAGCCGGAGGAGAAGAAGGCCGCCGGTCCGCGGAAGGCGAAGAAGCTCGTTCCGAAGGGCGTCGCGCACATCCAGGCGACGTTCAACAACACGATCATCACGATCACGGATCCGGGCGGCGACACGCTCGCGTGGGCGTCGTCCGGGACGATCGGATACAAGGGGTCGAGGAAGTCGACGCCCTTCGCCGCCCAGAAGGCGGCCGAGAGCGTGGCGGAGAAGGCCCAGAAGTACGGCATCCGCGAGGTCGAGGTGAAGATCAAGGGCCCGGGCGCGGGGCGCGAGAGCGCGATCCGGGCGCTGCAGGCGTCGGGGATCGACGTCCGGGTGATCGAAGACGTGACGCCGCTGCCGCACAACGGCTGCCGGCCTCGGAAGAAGAGGAGAGTCTAGGCCATGGCGCGCATTAACGGAGCCAAGTGCCGGATCTGCCGGCGCCTGGGCACGAAGCTCTTCCTCAAGGGGACGCGCTGCGACACCCCGAAGTGCCCGATCGAGAAGGACAACAAGCCGCCCGGCGTGCACGGCGCGAAGCGGATCCGCCTGACCGAGTACGGCATCCACCTGCGCGAAGTGCAGCGCGCCAAGAAGATGTACGGCATCATGCAGCGCCAGTTCCGCCGCTACTACGACGAGGCGATGCGGATGCCCGGCAACACGGGCGACGTGCTGATCCAGATGCTGGAGCGCCGCCTGGACAACGTGGTCTACCGGCTGCGGATGGGCGCCTCCCGCGCCCAGGCGCGCCAGATCATCCTGCACGGGCACATCCGGGTGAACGGCAAGAAGGTCTCGATCCCGTCCTACCTGGTCGACGCGGGCGACGTGATCGAGGGGTCGAAGAAGGAAAAGAGCCAGAAGATCATCAAGGAGTCGCTGCTGGGGAAGAAGGACCAGCAGATCCCGTCGTGGTTGAAGCTCGCCGAGGAGCAGGCCACGGGAACGGTGGTGACCCGGCCCACGGCGCAGGAGATCCAGGTGCCCCTGGAGACCCAGCTCGTGGTCGAGTTCATGTCGCGCTAAATCGTCCGGAGACGGACGGAAGCGGCCGCGGACGGGCGGGCGCGCGCGGGCCTTCGAGCCCGCGGAAGCGAGCCCGGCCGTGCGCGGCCCCTGAAGAATAGAAGAGGTTTCCCGCATGCGAGTCCGCTGGAAGGAATTCGAGCTCCCCACCCGGGTGTCCTGCGACGAGAAGACGGCCACCCCCACCTACGGCATGTTCCACGCCGAGCCGTTCGAGCGCGGATTCGCGACGACGATCGGCAACTCCCTGCGCCGCGTGCTCTACTCGTCCATCGAGGGGGCGGCGGTCACCCACATCAAGATCAAGGGCGCCGCGCACGAGTTCACGGCGATCGAGGGCGTCGTCGAGGACGCCACCGACATCGTCCTGACCCTCAAGCAGCTCGTCGTGCGCCTCGCCGACGACGGCCGCAAGGTCCTCAAGATCAACGTCAGCAAGAAGGGCGAAGTGAAGGCCGGGAACATCGAGCCCCAGGCGGGCGTCGAGATCGTGAACCCCGACTTCCACATCTGCACGCTGGCGGAGGACGTCGACTTCAACGCCGAGATCACGGTCGCCCGCGGCCGCCGCTACGTGACGGCCGAGGAGCACACGAAGGACGGCCACGAGATCGGGACGATTCCGGTCGATTCGAGCTTCTCGCCGGTGAAGCGGGTGCGCTACAAGGTCGAGAACACGCGCGTCGGCAAGCTGACGAACTACGAGCGGCTCGTGCTGGAGATCTGGACGAACGGGACGATCGCGCCGGAAGAGGCGCTGACCGAGGCGTCGAAGATCCTGCGCAAGCACCTGAACCCGTTCGTGCAGTACTTCGAGCTGGGCCGCGAGCTGCAGATCAACGAGAAGAAGGAAGAGGAGCTCCGGAAGAAGGAGTCCGAGAAGGAAGACCTTCGCCAGAAGCTCTCGATGTCGATCTCGGAGCTCGACCTGTCCGTCCGCTCGGCGAACTGCCTGGCGAGCGAGAAGATCGAGACCATCGGCGAGCTCGTCTCCCGGTCGGAGGCCGAGCTCCTCAAGGTGCGGAACTTCGGCAAGACGTCGCTGCGCGAGGTCAAGAAGAAGCTCTCCGACATGTCGCTCCAGCTCGGGATGGATCTCGAGATGATTTTCGGCAAGAAGACGCCGCCTCTCGTGTAGGTGAAGCATGCGCCATAGACTCAAAGGACGGAAGCTCGGCCGGACCAGCGCCCACCGGCAGGCCCTCGAGCGGAACATCGTGACCAGCCTGTTCACGTACGGGCGGATCATCACGACCCACGAGAAGGCCAAGGAGTTCCGCGGCACGGCGGAGCACCTGATCCAGCTGGCGAAGGACGCCAATCTGGATTCCAAGGTCAGGCTCCACAAGTTCCGCCAGATCCTCCAGACCGTCAAGGATCCCAAGGTCGCCAAGAAGATCATGGAGGACGTCGCCAAGCGCTTCACCGACCGCCCGGGCGGCTACACCCGCGTCGTGCGGCTCGGCGGCTGCCGCTGGGACGGCGACGGCCGGGGCCTCTACGCCACGAACCGGCTCGGCGACAACGGCACCAAGTCGATCTGGGAGCTCGTCGTCCGGAAGGACCGCGACGAGGAGATGAAGGCCGCCGGCGTGGGCCGGGCCGCCGAAGAAGCCCGCGACGCCAAGCGCGCCGAGCGCCGGGCGGCGAAGAAGTCCGCGGCGCAGTCGGCCGCGCCCGCCAAGAAATAGCGGGGAGGATCCGGCCGTGAGCGACTGCGTCTTCTGTCGCATCCTCAAGGGCGAGATCCCCGCGCAGAAGGTGCACGAGGACGACCGGGCGGTCGCCCTCCTCGACATCAACCCCGTCGCGCCCGGGCACACCCTCGTGCTGCCCCGGGCGCATCACGAGACCTGGACCGACCTGCCCCCCGAGCTGGCCTCCCACCTCTCCGTCGTCGCCCAGGCCGTCGCGCGCGGCGTCGTCAAGGCCCAGGGCGCCCAGGGCTTCAATCTCCTCATGAACAACCACCGCTGCTCCGGCCAGGCCATCCCCCACGCCCACTTCCACGTCATCCCCCGCAAGACCGACGACGGCGTCAAGTACGGCTGGCCCACGAAGCCCGCCCAGGGCGACGAGCTCGCCAAGACCGCCGAGCGGATCCGCCAGGCCCTGAAATCCTGAGATTCCGGCCCCGCCCCCGCGCTTTTCCCCGCCATTCCCAATTTCATAAGTTATAATCTGCCCCAGAGAGAGGGGCTGAGACATGGGGCTGTTCGGTCGTTCCACGCCCGTACCCGA
Organism: Planctomycetota bacterium; assembly: GCA_036383955.1. GTDB lineage: Bacteria > Planctomycetota > MHYJ01 > MHYJ01 > JACPRB01 > JACQFK01. The sequence continues at coordinate 29,745 of DASVNH010000004.1, forward strand.
GCCGGTGCTGCCGATCCCGCGGGAAACCCGGACCTGGCCCAAAGCCATGCCGGCGGTCAAAGCCGCGCCTCCGCCGCCGCCCGCGGTCCTGGCGAAGCCGGCCGCGCCCGTCAGCGCCCCCGCCCCGGCGGCCGTCGTCAAGGCTCCCGCGCCGCCGCCGGCGAAGACCGTTCCGGCTCCCACGATCGTCAAACCCACGCCTCCGAGAGTCGCCGCTCCGGAGGGCAAGCCGGCCGAGCCGCCGCCCGCCGCCGCCGCGCGCGAGGCCAGCTCGGTCGTCGCCGCCTTCGCGAACTGGAAGCAGGCCACGGCCGCCAAGACGGCCGTCGCGGGCAAGACCGAGACCGCGCCGTCCGACGTCCCGCCGCCCAAGCGGGAGGACCCGGTCCTGTACGTCTACCGCGCCGCCGCCAAGCAGGCGCGCGGGGACCACGACGCCGCCATCGAGGACCTGAGCAAGGCGATCGAGATCGATCCGACGTGCACGACGGCCTGGGCCGGCCGGGCGCTGTCGCTCGAGGCGAAGGGCGACCTGGCGGGCGCTCGCCGGGACTACGCGAAGTCGATCGAGATCGAGCTGCGCCAGGAGATCGCGCGCCTCGCCCGCCCCCTTTAAGCGGACCCGAAGTCCCGTCGCCTCTCCGTCTTTGGGATTTGGGTTTTGGGAGTCGGGGTTTCCGCGCGAAGCGCGGCTACTTCTTGAAGTGGGCGACGGCCGCGGCGGTGTCGGCCGCGAAGCGCAGGATCTTGGAGAGGCCGAGGATGTTGAAGACGTCCTGGATCTCCGCGGGCGTGGAGGCGAAGACGATGTCGCCGCCGTGCTTCATGGCGGTGTCGAGCGAGCTGATGAAGCAGCCGAAGCCGGCCGAGGAGATGTACTTGCAGCTCTTCAGGTTGATGACGAGCTTGTAGACCTTCCGCTTGAAGAGGTCCTCGATCGCGGTCTCGACCTTGGCGAAATTGGACCAGTCGAGCGAGCCGGAGATCCGGACCTCGTGGACGTCGCCCTCGAGGGCCGCCGTCTCGACCTTGATATGGTCCATGCCGGGGTCGGGCATCTTCAGCTCTCCCGCGCCTTCCGGCCCCGGCGCCCGCCGCCGGCCGTGAGCGCGGAAACCTGCGCGAGCAGATCGTCCTTCTTGAAGGGCTTGCGGATGAACTCCGCCCGGCCGTCGTAGTGGTCCAGGAAGAGATCGGCCATCTCCACCTTGCTCGACATGAAGAGCACCGGGGTTTCCTCCGATCCGGCCACGTTTTTGAGGCGTCCGGCGACGTCGTATCCGCTCGCGCGCCCGAGGATGATGTCCAGCACCGCCACGTCGAACGGAGACTTTCGGGCGGCTTGCAGGCCCTTCGCCCCCGTGGGGAAGGCTTCGACCTGGTACCCGCCCTGTTCGAGGAAGTAGCGGACGATGTCGAGGATGCGGGGCTCGTCGTCGACGACCAGAACGCGCCGCCCGGACATCGGAGCGGAGTATAGCCCGGCGGGGTTTCTTTTCAAGAAAAAAAGGACCCCGCTAGGCGGGCGGGGCGAACTCGGTCTCGAAGAGGCTCTCCATCTGCGCGCGCAGGTCCGCCAGCTCGGCGTCGCTGATGGCGGGCTCGGGGATTTCGACGGCCTCCCCGTCCCACGACTTCTCGACGCGCAGCTTGCCGCCCTTCGAGCCGGCGAGGCGCACGCGGCGCTTGCGCGCGAGCAGGAGGGCCATGAGGTAGGTGACCTTGTGGCGCGTGGCGTCCTCGCTGGGCGTCTCCACGAGCTTCTTGAAGAACTCGACCATGGCGGCGAGGTCCTCGAAGCGCTTCTGCTCGATCTTCGGCATCCGGGTCTTCCAGAAGCTGAAGAGCTCGGGGGTCTTCGACGTCCAGCAGGGCACGCAGACGTCGCGGCGCTCGTAGCGGGTCTCGACCCGGGCGATGCCGGAGTAGTGCTCCTCCTCGGAGCTGAAGACGCGCTGGCAGAGGGAGCAGGCGCGCGCGCGCTTCTGGATCTTCCACTCGTCCTGGGACGCGGGAGGCATCGGTGTCGTCATGGCGCTCATTTGGTCGGCTTTCCCACCAGTTTCACGTGTCCGGTTCCCAACACCTCTTCTATATCGGCCAGGAACCGCTCCGAGGGAGAGATGAAATGCTCGTTGGTGGTCTTCACGAGCACCTTGACGCCCCTCGAGGTTTCGACGCTGAAGAACACCGGGCAGGGCCCGGGATGCGCGCGGAGGACGTCCTGGATCCGCATCAGCAGATCCTCCTCCAGGCCGGCGCTGGAGACGGTGAGGTGGACGCTGCCGGTCAGCACTTCGCGGGCCTTGTCCGCCGGCAGGGCGTTGGAGACCCGCAGCGACGGCTCGTCGTTGCGGAAGCCCACCTTGCCGGTCACGAACACGATCGCGTCGTTGAGCAGGTTCCCGCGGTTGCGCTCGAAGTCCGAGGAGAAGCAGACGGCCTCCACCGAGCCCGTGAGGTCGCTGAACTTGAACATGGAGTACTTGGAGCCGGCGTACTTTCCCGTCTTCGTGATCATCTGCCGCGCGCCGGAGATGATCCCGCCGATCGTGACTTCCTGCCCGTCCTGCATCTCGCCGAGCCGGTCCACGGTGGCCGTCGACAGCGTCCGGATCAGGTCCTCGTAGCGCAGGAGCGGGTTCGCCGTCACGTAGCAGCCCAGGACGTCCTTCTCGTTCGAGAGCAGGACCTCCTGCGGCCATTCGGCGAGGTCGGGCAGGCGGGGCTCCTCGGCGGCCCCCGCCGTCTCGAAGATCGAGAGCTGGCCCGACTTCTTGTCCGCCTGCGAGAGCCCCCCCAGGCGCAGCGCGTCCTCCAGGCCTTCGAAGAGCGCCGCGCGCTTGAAGCCCAGGGAGTCGAACGCCCCGCACTTGATGAACTGCTCGACGGCCTTCTTGTCCACGTGCGGCGGCTGGCAGTGCTCGCAGAACTGGTGGAGGCTCTTGAAGCCGCCGGCCTTCGCGCGGATCTTGATGAGGGCCTCGATGGCCTTCTCGCCGGCGCCCTTCACGGCGCCGAGGCCGAAGCGGATCTGCGCGCCGACGATGACGAAGTCGAGGTCGCTCTTGTTGATGTCGGGCGGCAGCACCTCGATCTTCATCTGCCGGCACTCCTCGATGTACTCGGCGAGCTTGTCGGTGTCGCCCATCGCGCAGGACATGAGGGCGCACATGTACTCGACGGGGTAGTTGGCCTTGAGGTAGGCCGTCTGGTAGGAGACGATCCCGTAGGCCGCCGAGTGGGACTTGTTGAAGCCGTAGCCGGCGAAGAAGGCCATCAGGTCGAAGACCTGGACGCCGACGTCCTCCTTCACGCCGTTCTTGACGGCGCCCTTGACGAACTGCTCCTTGTACTTCGCCATGATCTCCGGGATCTTCTTGCCCATGGCCTTGCGGAGGCCGTCGGCGTCCGCCATGGAGAAGCCGGCCATGACGTTGGCGATCTTCATGACCTGCTCCTGGTAGAGGATGACGCCGTTCGTCTCCGCCAGGATGGGGTCGATGCTGGGGTGCAGGGGCTTGATCGGCTCGAGCTTGTGCTTGCAGCGGATGTAGGACTCGACCATGCCGGACTGCAGCGGGCCGGGCCGGAAGAGGGCGATCGTCGCGATGAGGTCCTCGATGCGGTCCGGCTTCATTTTCTGGACGAGCTCGCGCATGCCGCGCGAGGTTTCCAGCTGGAACACGCCCTTCACCGTGCCCTTGCTGAGCATCTCGTAGGTGAGCTTGTCGTCGAGCGGGATCTTCAGGAGGTCGACCTTCACCCCGCGCTGCTTCTCGATCGTCTTGACCGCCTTGTCCAGGACGGTCAGGGTCTCGAGGCCGAGGATGTCGATCTTCAGGATCCCCAGCTTGGTGATGGCGCCCATGTCGTACTGCGTCATCACCGCCTCGTCCTGGACGTAGAGCGGGACGAGCTCGACGAGCGGGCGGTCGCAGATCACCACGCCCGAGGCGTGCTTGCCGGCGTGGCGCGCGTTGCCCTCGAGGCGCAGCGCGACCTCCCAGACCTCCTTCAGGGCCGGGCTCTCGTCCAGGCCCTTCTTGAGGTCGGGCTCCGTGCGCAGGGCCTCCTCGAGGGTGATGTCGACGACCTTCGGGATCTTCTTGGCGAACGTGTCGATGAGCTTGAGGTCGACGCCCAGGACGCGCCCGACGTCCCGCAGCACGAGGCGGGACTTCATGGTGCCGTAGGTGATGATCTGGGCGACCTTGTCGTGGCCGTAGGTGTCGAAGATGTACTGGATGATCCGCTGGCGGTCGCCGGTGGAGAAGTCCAGGTCGATGTCCGGCATCTCCTTGCGGTGCGGGTTGAGGAAGCGCTCGAAGATGAGGTCGTAGCGGAGGGGGTCGATCGACGTGATCCCCAGCAGGAAGCTGACGAGGGAGCCGGCGGCCGAGCCGCGGCCGGGGCCGACGCGGATGCCGGTCTCGCGGGCGTAGCGGCGGAGGTCCCAGACGATGAGGAAGTAGCTGGCGAAGCCCATCTTGTCCATGACGCCGAGCTCGTACTCCATGCGCTCGCGGACTTTGTCGGGGATGGGGTCGCCGTACTTGTCCCTGGCCGCCTTCAGGCAGAGCTCGCGGAGGTAGTCGCCGGCCTTCTCGACGCCGGCCGGCAGGGGGAAGCGCGGCAGGTGGATCTCATTGAAGCGCAGCTCGAGGTGGCACTTCTCGGCGATCTCGAGGGAGGTCTTCAGGGCTTCGGGATGGTGGCTGAAGGCCGCCGCCATCTCCTCGGGAGACTTGATGTAGAACTCGGGGGAGGGGAGCTTCAGGCGGTCGGGATCGGAGACGACGGTGCCGGTGGAGAGGGCGAGGAGGCAGTCGTGGGCCTTCGCGTCCTCCCGGGCCATGTAGTGCGAGTCGTTCGTGGCGACGATCTTGAGGCCGAGCTGGGCGGAGGCCGTTTTCGCCCCCTCCCAGATCTTCTTCTCGTCCTCGAAGTCGTGGTGCTGGACCTCGAGGTAGTAGTTCTCGGCGCCGAAGATCTGCTTGTGCTCGTCGGCGACCTTGAGCGCGCGGTCCCAGTCCTCCGCCTTGCAGGCGCGGCCGAACTCGGAGCTCGGGCAGCCCGACAGCGCCACGACCCCCTCGGCGTGCGCCGCCAGGATCTCCCGGTCCATGCGCGGCTTGTAGTAGAAACCCTCCTGGTAGGAGAGCGACGAGAGCTTGATGAGGTTCCGGTAGCCCTTCTCGTTGCGCGCCAGCAGCGTCAGGTGGTGCGCGGGCTCCTTCATGCCCTTCACTTCCTTGCGGTCGTGCCGCGAGCCCGGCGCCACGTACGCCTCGATGCCCAGGATCGGCTTCACGCCGAGCCCGACGGCCGTCGAGTAGAAGTCGATCGACCCCAGCATGTTGCCGTGGTCCGTCAGGGCCACCGCCTTCATCCCCTGGGCGTGGACCTTCTTGCAGAGGTCGGAGATCCGGCAGGCGCCGTCCAGGAAGGAGTAGTCGCTGTGAACGTGGAGATGGACGAATTCGGGCTTCACTCGAGGCGCATTATAGGACCGCCCGCTTCAAAAGTCGCGCCCCCACCGCGCTAAACGCCCGATATAATTTGCATCAAGGGAGAACGGATGGCGAGACGATCGGGCGACCGGGCCGCGCGCTTCACCACGGGAGAACTGGCCAAGCTCATCGCCGCCAGCCGCAACACCGTCGTCCGCTACATCGAGGAAGGCCGCCTCCGCGCCCGCCGCACGGCGGGCGGCTGGTACGTCATCGACCGGCCGGAGGCCGTCGACTTCCTCTGGGACCTCTCCTTCTCGAAGCAGACCCCGCCGCGCATCTGGCAGGCCGCCAACCGCGCCTACGAGGTCCTCAACGACGAGGACGAGAAGGCGAAGGCGGCGACCAGCGCCAAGAGCCAGGCGCCCAGAGCCAAGTGACGCGTCAGCGCGCCTCTTTCCCCTCGATCGAGCGGTTCATCGCCGCCGTCATCGCCGCCAGGAGCAGGACGCCGGCCGTCGCGGACAGGAACATCGACGCGCGGTCGTACGGGGGCACGCTGAAGTTCTTCACGTACTTGTAGGCCCGGCCTCCGCTGCCGTCGAAGATCAGCTGCAGCAGCAGCCCGCGCACGTTGTTCGTCACCGTCCACGCGGCGAAGCGGATCGGCATGTGCGTGACCAGGAACTCCCAGAAAAAGAGCGGCAGCGCGGCGGCCGAGAGGGCGCCGACCGACGTCCGGAACGCCAGGCCGCACGCGGACGTCCAGCAGAGGATCACCAGCAGGCCGGCCGAGCCCGCCAGGGCCGCGCGCGCGGCGTCGACGAAGAGCCGCGCCGACAGCCCGCCGCCGAGGCCCGCCGCGAGCGCCGTCAGCGCCAGGCTCGCCAGCAGCAGCGTCGACAGCGCGACCCAGGCCGTCCCGATCTGCACGAGCACCGTGAGCCACTTCGGCAGCGCCGCGAGATACAGGTAGCCCGCCGTGCCGTCCTCGATCTCCCCGGACGTCAGCGCCAGCCCGACCACGAGCCCCAGCAGCTGGATCGCGATCCAGTCCGTGAAGTGGAACGCGACGTGGCGGAGGACGTCCTCCGGATCCGTCCTCCCGAACAGCGCCCCCAGCCCCGCCAGCACGGGCCCCAGCGAGAGCAGCAGCAGCGCCGCCCAGCCCCGCCGCCCCGCCCCCAGGTTGCGGAGCGTGAGGATCGCCAGAGCCGCCGCCGCCCGGCTCATCGCTCCTCCGTCAGGTAGCGGAACACCGCTTCCAGCGAGTCGTCCGGGGAGGCGATCTCGGCGACGTCCCCCGCCGTCTCCAGCGCGATCGCGGGAAGCCGCGCGCGGAAGGCCTCGGGGTCGCGCGTCAGCACCGTCACCGCGCCGTCGTCCAGCCGCGCCTCCGTCACGCTCGGCTCGCGCATCAGCGCGGCCGCCAGCTCGCGGGGCTTCTCGCAGCGGATCCGCACCCGGCGCGGATGGCGGTCGAGCAGCCCCCGGATCTCCCCGACGTCCCCCTCCGCCGCGAGCCGCCCCCGGTGCAGCACCGCGACGCGGCGCGTCAGGGCCTCGATCTCCCGGAGGACGTGCGTCGAGACGAGCACGCCCGCGCCCGCGGCGGCGAAGCCGCGGATCAGCTCCAGGATCTCCTGCCGCACGATGGGGTCGCAGCCGGTCAGCGGCTCGTCGAGGATCAGGAGGTCGGGCCGGTGGACCACGGCCTGCGCGAGCTTGAGCCGCTGCCGCATCCCGCGGCTGTAGCCGGAAACGCGCCGGTCGGCCGCTTCGCCGAGGGCGACGCGGTCGACAGCCTCCGCCGCCGCCTCGCGCGGGCGCGGGAGGCCGCGGACGCGGGCGAGGGTCTCCACGAACGTCCGGCCGGTCATCCACTCCCAGAAGCCGTCGTGCTCGGGGCAGTAGCCGATCCGGGCCGACAGCCCCGGATTGTTCCAGGGCGACTCGCCGAAGACGCGGACCTGGCCCGCCGACTCCCGCATGAGGCCCACCAGGATCCGCAGCAGGGAGGTCTTCCCGGCGCCGTTGGCCCCGAGCAGGCCGGTGACCCCGGAGCCGAACGCGAGCGAGACGTCGTCGAGCGCGAGCACGCTCCCGTACCAGTGGCCCAGGCCGCGGGTCTCGACGATCATTCCCCGGTCTCCACCGACCGCAGGCGCGTCCAGGCGAGGGCCAGGGACAGGACCGACGCGCAGCCGAGGATCGCCAGCGGCGCGCCCCAGCCGCAGTCCAGGATCCGCGGCGTCGCGCCGCGCCAGCAGAGGTCGCCCAGGTGCGCCGACAGCAGGCGCCAGGACAGGAGCTGCGGCCACGACGTCCGGAGCAGCCCGCCCAGGACGGCCGCGGCCGCCTCGCCGCCGAAGTAGACCGACGCCCACAGCAGCGCGGCCACGTAGCCGCGCTTGGCGGCCGTCGAGAACCCCAGCGTCACCGCCGCGAGGGGGACGGTGAGCGCGAGGGCGTGGAGGACGAGGGAGCCCAGGTCGGCGAAGCGCTGGGCGGCGGTGAGCCGCTCGGTCCCGATGCCCGCCTGGCCCGCCCAGAGCAGGAGGCCGGGCCCGAGGGCCGAGAAGAGCAGGAAGAGCAGGAGGGCGATGAACTTGCCCAGGAGATAGTCCGCGGGGGTGATCGAGCGCGAGAAGTAGAGCACGAGCGCGTTGTGGCGGAGGTCGCGCGCGATGATCGGGCAGCCCACGGTCGCCGAGAGCCCCATCAGGACCATCGAGAAGAGCGTCATGTTGAGGAAGCCGTCGCGGTAGATCCGGTTGCCGCCGAGCATCGTCGGCAGCTCCTGCTGCGAAGCGGCGAAGAAGAGCAGGAGCAGCCAGCCGCCCGTGATCATGAACGCGCCGATCACCACGAGCCGGACCCAGAGGCTGCGGAACGGGCGCGTCAGCTCCATGCCGACGATGGCGCGCACCGCCGCCGCGCGGGACGCCGGCGTCCCCGTCCAGGGCGCGTAGGACAGGTCGTGGACCGCCATCAGGCTTCCTTCACCAGCTCGGCGAAGCGCTCCTCGAGCGTGCCCCGGCGCCGCGAGAGCTCGCACACCTGCACGCCCGACGCCACCGCCGCGCGCAGCAGCGGGGCCGATCCGACGCGCGGCGACGCCGCGCGCACCCCGTCGTCGCCCTCCGGCTCCCCCGTCAGCCCTTCCGCCTTCAGCGCCTTCAGGTAGGCGTCCCGGTCGCCCTTCACGCGGATCTCGTAGGCCCCGTCCGGCCCCGCCGTCATCTTCCGCAGGTCCTCCTCCAGGACCAGCCGGCCGCGATGCAGCACCGCCACGCGCGCGCAGACCGCCTCGACGTCCGACAAAATGTGCGTGGACAGGAGGACGTCGATCCCCTTGCCGACCGCCAGGTCGCGGATCAGCGCGAGCATCTCCTCGCGCGCCATCGGGTCGAGGCCGGCCGTCGGCTCGTCGAGCAGCAGGAGCTTGGGGTGATGCACGACGGCCTGCGCGAGCTTGACCTTCTGCTTCATGCCGCTGGAGTAGCCGGCGACGTCCCGGTAGCGCTCCTCGCGGAGGCCGACGTAGCCGAGCACCCGGTGGGCGCGCTGCAGGGCGTCGATCCGCGGCAGCCCGCTGAGGCGGGCGGCGAGGCAGACGGTGTCGACGGCCGTCGCGCCCGGGATGAAGGACTCGGCCTCGGGCATGTAGCCCAGATGGCGGCGGACCTCGAGAGGCGCCCGGGCCGGATCGAGGCCGAAGACGCGGGCCTGGCCGGCGTCGGGGCGGAGGAAGCCGAGGAGGATCTTGAGGAAGGTCGACTTCCCCGCGCCGTTGCGGCCGAGGAGCCCGACGGCGCCGCCGCCCGGCAGGGCGAGCGTGAGGCCGTCGAGCGCCCGCGCGCGGGGGTACGCCTTCACGAGCCCGACCGCCTCGACCGGCACCATGTCCCCATCTTAGGATAGGAGGGCGATCGGGAACAGGGGGGCCCTCCCGGAACCGGACCCGGACCCGGAACCGGACCCGGACCCCCTCGGGCCGGTTCCGGATCCGGTTCCGGTTCCGGATGCTGTACCTGATCCCGGAAACGTGGTAGGGTCTCGCGCGCATGACCTGGGAGAAGATCGTCGACGAGATCGCGCGCGACCGCGAGCGGGGGGCGACGGCCCTGGCGCTGCGGGCGCTGGACGCCGTGGCGCTGTCGGGCGCGGCGGCGGGCCGGCTGCTGAAGGCGCGCCCCTCGATGCCGCTCATCGCGGCCGCCGTCCGCAAGGCGAAGAAGTCGGGCGTCGCCGCCGCGCGGCGCGAGCTGAGGAAGGCGACCGAGAAGATCGTGGAGCGGGCGATCGACATCCTTCCGCCCGGCGGCCGCTACCGCGTGTTCGGGACCAGCGGCACGGTCGAGGCGGTCTTGAAGGCCGTCGGCGCCAAGCTCACGGAGGACGAGCGGGCGGACGTCGCCCTGGTCGGCGCGGACGCGCTGCTGCCGAACGGCGACTTCGTGGCGGGGAAGGGGACGTCGGAGTTCGTGCGCTCGGCGCGGGCGGGGCAGTGCGGGACGTTCGTGGTGGCGACGGAGCTGAAGCGGGTGAAGGCGGATGTCCCGCTGGAGAAGGGCTTCGAGCGCGTGAACGGCAAGCTGGTGCACGCGGCGCTGACGGAAAAGGGGCTGGTGTTTCCGCAGCTCGCCGCGATTCCCGGCGTGGACCAGAGCTGGCTCGACCGCGGCGCGCTCAATCCGCACGGGGGCATCGGCCGCTGCCACCCGCATCACGCCCGCCAGGGCGACAAGGGTTAGTCGAGCCGCGTCCAGCCCTGCGACGCGGGGTCGCGGGGGACGACGGTGACCGCCTGCCCTCCCGTGTTCCGCTTCCAGATGATGTTCTCCTCGGTGATCAGAAAGGTCGCCGTGCCTCCGGGGCCGTGCTCCGCCGGCCAGGCGCAGAAGGCGAACTTGGCGGGGCATCGGCCCCCGCCTTCGTCGTAGGGCTTGCCCGGGCCTTCGTCGGGCTGATACTTCGGGACGGCGGCGTAGCGGTAGCCGGCTTTGGTCGCGGCTCCCCCGGGGACGGCGACGAGCTTCGTCGAGCCCAGCGCGCCGGCCTTGTCGAGAGGCACGCAGGGCTTGGCGTCGGCGGCCGCCGCGGAGATCTCGATCAGCTTGATCGCGCCGTCGCCGGGATCGATCCGGTAGAGGCCGCTGACGTCCCCCACCCAAAAGTCATTGATCCGGTTGCCGTCGCGGTCGTTGGCGCGGAAGTCCGCGCTGGCGGAGGCGAAGGTCTTGAGCGTCGCCGCGGCGTTACGCTCGTTGGACGCCGCCTGGGCGCTCTGAAGCGCGAGAAGGGCGATGAGCGTGGGCATGGACTTTTTCCTCCCGCCCCAGTCTACCTCCCGTTCCCGCGCGCCGCTCCGGTCTCTCGTCTCTTGGCTCTCGCGTTCCGGTCCCTGTTTGCTATACTGGCCGCCCCATGTTCGCCGACGACAAGATCAAGGACTTCCTGGAGAGCGTCGCGGCCAAGCGGCCGACGCCCGGGGGCGGCAGCGTGTCCGCCCTGGTCGGCTCCCTGGGCGCCGCCCTGGGCGTGATGACCGCCCGCTACTCGGAGGACACGGATTCCGAGGCGGCGCTCGACCACCTCAAGAACGAGCTCCTGGCCCTCGCCGACGCGGACGCGGACGCGTACGGGCTGGTGTCGTCCGCGATGTCGCTGCCCAAGGACAACGACGAGACCAAGCGGCGGCGGAAGACGGCCCTGCAGGCGGCGCTGGCCGACGCGGCGGAGGTCCCGCTCAAGGGCATGGGCATGGCGGTGAAGGGGCTCGACGTCCTGGCGGTCCTGGCTCCGCGTTGCAACAAGCACCTGGTGAGCGACCTGGCGGCGGCCTGCGGGTTTCTCTGGGGGGCCCTGGAGGGCTGCGCGGAGAACGTGCGGATCAACGCGGCCTCCCTGGTCGACGCGGACCGCAAGCTGCGCCTGGAGTCGGAGCGGTCGCGGCTGCTGGCGTCGGGCGCCGAGGCGCGGGTGAAAGTTTCGAAGGCGGTCGAAGCGGTCTATGCCGCGAAGTAACGTCTGGTTAGGGATGCGTAGTCTTATCGCGCTGGTCCTGGCCGGCCTGGCCGCCTGCGCCCCGAAGCCCTACTACCAGGCGGCTCCGATCCCGCCCCTCCTGCCGGCCGACCAGGGCGCGGCCTCGATGGCCGTCGAGTTCGCCAAGATCTCCATCAAGCAGCTGCGGGAGTACGTCGACGCCCTGGTGCTCTGCGGCAGTCCCGTGCCGTCGGACTGGGCGGAAGCGCGGAACCGGCTGGACGTCATGCACCCGTTCCACGTGTTCAAGGAGGATCCCCAGCTCATCGCCGGGCTGCGGCGGGGCGAGGAGCCCGCGCGGCGCGAGCTGGCGCGGCGGGGAGGCCTGCTGCGGGCGATGCTGACGTTCAGCGGGAAGCACGACCGCCTCAAGTGGGACGAGGCGCGGAAGACGCTGATGGCGGGCGGCGAGGCGGGGGAGGCCCTGCTGTGCACGGTGCTGATGCAGATGCTGATCGACGGCGCCGCGCGCGACAACTGGGAGCACCTGCGGACCCAGGTCGTCGAGACGGGCAAGCCGGCGCTGGAGACCGCGATCGCGCTGGCAAGGGAGATCGCGAAGACGATCCCGGCCGAGACGGCGGTGTTCCCGCACGACGACCTGACGCAGCTCTTCCTGGTGCTCATCGAGTTCGGCGACGCGGGGCGGGGGGCCGTCGAGGAGTTCTCCAAGCACGAGAAGCCGAACGTCCGGCGCTGCATGGCGGAGTCGATCGGGGAGGCGCGCGACGACCTGATGGCGACGACGCTGGCGCAGTACCTGTCGACGGATCCCTCGTGGATCGTGCGGGCGGCGGCGGCGGAGGCCTGCCGGCGGATGGGGCCGTCGAAGCGCCTCCTGGGCCCGCTGCTGACGGCGCGGGTGGGGAAGGAAAAAGAAGGCTACGTCCTGCGGCGGGTGCTGCGGGCGATCGGCGACATCGGCTGGGCGGAAGGGGTGCCGGCGCTGATCGCGGCGCTGGAGTCCCCGAGCCTGGAGACGGCGGAGTCGGCGATGGCGGCCCTCTACGTCTTGACGGGGGAGCGCTTCCTGAAACGGGAAAAGTGGGAACAATGGTACCGGACGAGCTACCCGGGCTGGAAGGCGAAGCAGGCCCGCTGAGGCGCTTCGTGACCCGCGCGGAGATGCGGGAGATCGACCGCCGCGCCGTCGAGGAGCGGGGGATCCCGGCGGACGTCCTGATGGAGAACGCCGGCCGGGCGATCGCCGACGTCGTGAGCGAGCGCGTCTCGCCCGCGTGTCCGGTCGTGGCGGTCTGCGGCCGGGGCAGCAACGGCGGGGACGGCTTCGTGGCGGCGCGGCTGCTCGCGGAGCGCGGCTTCGAGGTCGAGGTGCTGCCGCTCGAGGACGGCTACGACGCGGCGTCGCCCGCCGGGCGGGCCGCGAAGAAGGCCTTCGAGCATGAGGGCGTCGAGTTCGTCGGCCGCCTGAAGAAGCGCGCGATGGCCTGCGTGATCGACGCGATCTTCGGCACCGGCCTGTCGCGCGACGTGACGGGCCGCGAGCGCGACCTGATCCGCGAGATCAACGCCCTGGACCGGGATTACTTCCCGGTGATCGCGGCGGACATCCCCTCGGGCCTCGACGCCGACACCGGCCTTCCGCAGGGGATCGCGATCAAGGCCAGCGCCACGGTCACCATGGGCTGGCCCAAGCTCGGCTTCCAGCAGCCCGGCGCCCACGCCTGGCTCGGCGAGATCATCGTCGCCGACATCGGGTTTCCGAAGGACCTGTAACCGGACCCGGAACCGGACCCGGAACCGAAGCCTTTTCCTTTTCCCGCGCGCGATTCCGCTTGCGTCCGCCCCGCCCTCCCGCTATTCTAGATTTAACAAATTTACGTATAAGTAAACTTGTAAAGTTTAAGGCGTCGAGAGAGGGAAGAGGGACGTACGGGGAAGAGGCCCTGAGGAGAGGGGAAACGGTCGGGGTGAACGGAATCGATCGGCTCAACGATGAAGCGGACGACGGATGACGACGTCCGGCGCGGCTCGCAGCTCTGCCGGATCCTGGGGAATCCCATCGCCTACCGGATCGTGAGGATCCTGGGCGGGGGGCGTCGACGTCCCATGGAGCTCGCTAAGGAGCTCGGGGTCTCGGCGTCGGCCGTCGTCAACCAGCTCAAGCCGCTCAAGATCGCCGGCGTGGTCCGCTTCCAGTCCACCGGCTTCCGCCGCGCCGGCCGCAAGGTCGAGTACTACCTGGCCGATCCGGGGCTCGCCCGCCGCCTCGACGGCCTGGAGCGCGGCTTCAAGTCGTTGGACCGCTGACGCTCTCCCCGCGGTATCCTGTCCCCATGCCCAGACTTCTGATTCTCTCCGCGTCCGCCGGCGCCGGGCACAATCGCGCCGCGGAGGCCGTCCACGAATCGGCCAAGACCTGGTGCCCGGGCGTCGAGACGGAGTGGGTCGACTCCCTCAAGTACACCAACAAGCTCTTCTCCAAGCTCTACGAGAGGAGCTACTTCTGGCTGGCCAGCTACGCCCCCGATCTCTGGGGCGCCATGTACAAGCAACTCGGCAAGAAGCGCGAGGCGAACACCCTCGACAAGGCCATCGAGCTCCACGACCGCCTCGCCTACAAGAAGCTCATGGCCCGCGTCGAGGAGTTCCGCCCCGACGCCGTCGTCTGCACCCACTTCCTGCCCATGAACGTGCTCCTCGCCAAGAAGATCTCCGTGCCCGTCTACGTCGTCGTCACCGACTACGACGTCCACACCCAGTGGCTCAACAAGAAGGCCGCCGGGTACTTCGTCGGCGCCGAGCACGTCAAGGTCCTCCTCGCCCGCTACGGCTACCCCGCCGAGAAGATCCGCGTCACCGGCATCCCCATCCATCCGGTCTTCTCCCAGGAAGTCGCCCCGTCGACCTCCGACCGCCCCCGCCTCCTCCTCATGGGCGGGGGACTGGGCATGGGGGACATGGCCGACGCCCTCCGCCGGCTCCTCGACCTCCCCTGCAAGATCACCGTGATCGCCGGCAAGAACGAGGCCCTGCGCCGGAAGCTCGAGGGCATCGCCGACGGCCGCGCCACCGTCCACGGCTTCGTGACCAACATCCACGAGCTCATGGGCGGCCACGACCTCATCGTCACCAAGGCCGGCGGCCTCACCACCACCGAATGCCTCGCCCGCCGCCTCCCCATGGTCCTCTACTCGCCCATCCCCGGCCAGGAGGAGTGCAACGCCGACTTCCTCCTCGAGCGCGGCTGCGCCGTCAAGGCCCGGTCCGTCGACATCCTCGACTACAAAGTCCATGAGCTGTTGGAAAGCCCCGCCCGCCTCGATATGATGAAGCGCGCGTGCGGAGCGGCCGCCCGTCCTTACGCGGGACGCGACCTCCTTCGCCACGTGCTTGATGAAAATCCTGCTCGCGGATGACGAGAAGTCCATCGCTGTCACCCTCGGCGACGCCCTCCGCGGGGCCGGCCACGTCGTCACGGTGGTCGGCGACGGCGAGCAGGCCATCAACGCCCTGGGCGTCGACACCTTCGACGCCGTCATCACCGACATCCGCCTGCCCAAAGCCGACGGCTTGAAGGTCCTCGCCCGCGCGAAGGAAGCCCAGCCCTCCACCAAGGTCATCCTGATCACCGCCTACGCCAGCGTCGAAAGCGCGGTCAAGGCCATCAAGGACGGCGCCGAGGACTACGTCCAGAAGCCGTTCTTCAACGACGACGTCCTGGCCCGTCTGAAGAAGCTGGAGCGGGTCCTCGACCTCGAGCGCGAGAACGCCCGCCTCAAGGAGGAGCTCTCCGGCCGCCGCCAGTTCGGCGCGCTGGTGGGGAAGTCGGCCGGCATGCAGGCCGTCTACGACCTCGTCAAGTCCGTCGCCCAGAGCGAGGTCAACGTCCTCATCGAGGGCGAGAGCGGCACCGGCAAGGAGCTCATCGCCGAGGCCCTCCACTTCAACTCGCCCCGCCGCGGCCGTCCGCTCGTCAAGATGTCCTGCTCCGTCTTCCCCGAGACCCTCATCGAGGACGAGCTCTTCGGCCACGTGAAGGGCGCCTTCACCGGCGCGCAGTCCGACAAGATCGGCCGCTTCGAGAAGGCCCACACCGGCACGATCTTCATCGACGACATCGACGACCTCCAGGCCGTCCCCCAGGTCAAGCTCCTCCGCGTGCTCCAGGAGCGCGAGTTCGAGCGGATCGGGTCGTCGACGCTCGTCAAGATCGACGTCCGGGTCGTCGCCGCCACCAAGAAGGACCTCTGGCAGCTCTCGCAGGACAACAAGTTCCGCGAGGACCTCTTCCACCGCCTCAACGTCGTCAAGGTCCGGATCCCGCCGCTCCGCGAGCGCCTGGAGGACGTCCCGCTCCTCGCCGACCACTTCATCAAGAAGTTCTCCAAGGGCCGCGAGTTCGCGGTGACGTCCGAGGTGCTCGAGGCGCTGCAGTCCTACTCCTGGCCCGGCAACGTGCGGGAGCTGGAGCACGCCATCGAGCGCGCGATCGCCCTCGCCGGCGACGAGCGGATGCTGAAGAAGGAGCACCTCCTCCGGCCGCTGCCGATGGCGGGGACCGACGTCCCCTCGGTCGGCCGGCTGGCGACGCTCAAGGAGACCGTGGCCGAAGCGGAGGCGCGGCACGTGCGGAACGTGGTGGCCTACACCAAGGGGCACCGGGGGGAGGCCGCGCGCATCCTGGGCATCACCCGCAAGAACCTCTGGGAGAAGATGCGCGAGTACGCCATCGAAGGCTGAACTTACTTCCAAGCGCCTGGAACGTCGTATAATAGCCGGAAGACGGCCCGCAGATAGGAGAGGCACATGGCGAAGGCGGCGGCGGCCCTGGCGCTCCTCTCTCTCCTCGCGCAGGAGAAGAACGCGAACCCCGACCTCCTCTACAAGAAGGACGTCGGCGTCTCCATCATGAAGCCGCCGAAGAACGAGGAGTGGGGCTTCCCCAAGGACGGCTTCTTCTCGAACTCCCAGCTGGTCGTCGCCCACAAGGTCGACACGCTCACCATCGACATCTTCGTCCAGGACAAGGCCTCGGGCTTCTCGTCCTTCGATCCCAAGGCCGCCGCCGACGGCGAGTACAAGAACATCTCCGGGTTCCCCGGCGTGACCGACGTCCAGCGCCAGCCCATGAAGCCGACGAAGCTGCCGGGCGGCGGCGCGGGCAACGTCAACTGCCACGTCCTCGACATGGACTTCAAGCGCGAGGGCCAGGCGAAGGAGCTCAAGATGTGGTGCTTCGTCGCCAAGGAGAACCAGAACTTCGTCAAAATCACCCTCTGCGGCGACGAGGGCATGTACAAGAAGCACCAGAAGGCCGTCGACTTCATCCTCTCGAGCGTGAAGACCTGGAAGCTGCCGAAATAGCCTCGCGGCCGCCCCCGCCGTTCGTCTAATATGTCGGGATGTCCGACCGTAAAAGCGGGCCCTGGCCCCTTCTCGCGATCTCCCTCCTCGTCCTCCTCCTCGCCGCCTTCCTCGTCGTGAAATTCCGCCAGCAGGGCGAAAACAAGCCCCTCGTCGTCAAGGAGCCGCCCCGCCCCGAGGAGCCCGTCGTCGTCACGCCGCCGCCGGCGCCGCCCCCGCCGACGCCCCCGGCCGTCGAGCCCGCCGCCCCCGCGCAGAGCCTCGGCGCCGCCGAGCTGGCGATCAAGAACCGGCGCTGGGACGAGGCCGAAAAGGCGCTCGACGCGCTCGCGAAGACGCCGGAGGTCGACGTCCTTCGCGCCAAGATCGCCGCCGGCCGCAAGGAAGAGGAAGAGGCCCGCAAGGCCGCCCTCGCCCGCGAGGAGGCCCTCCGCAAGCGCGACCAGGCCTGGGTCGTCGCCCGGGAGAAGATCGAAAAGGCCAAGAACGAGAACCGCTGGGACGAGGCCACGCGGCTCCTCGACGCCCTCCTGAAGGAGTTCCCCGACCTCGACAAGGTCGAGGACGTCGCCGCCCTCCGCAAGAACGTCGACGACCTCCGCAAGGACGGGGACGGCATCTTCAAGAAGGAGATGGCGGACGCGGAGAAGCAGTTCGCGGCCGGGCGCTTCGCGCAGGCGTCGACGGCCTCCGAGCGGGCGATCCGCTGGTATCCGGAGCGGACCGAAGCCGTCCGCGAGTTCCAGAAGAAAGTCCGCGTCGCCAAGGTCGACAGCGAGATGGTCCGGGTCCCCGACGCCGCATGCTGGATCGGCCACGACCAGAACGAGGACGAGAAGCCCTTCCGCCAGGTGAAGCTGCCGCCGTTCTTCATCGACCGCTACGAGGTCACCAACGAGGACTTCCAGTCGTTCGTCGTGTCGACCGGACGTCCCGCGCCGCCCCACTGGGGCGGCAAGTCCGTGCCGCGCGGCGACGAGCGCCACCCGGTGGTCTACGTGAGCTACGAGGACGCGGAGGCCTACGCGAAGTGGGCGGGGAAGCGGCTGCCCACGGCCGACGAATGGGAGGTGGCCGCCCGCGGCCCCGACCGCCGCGAATTCCCCTGGGGCAACGCGTTCTCGGAGAAGGAGAACGTCTTCCCCTGCAATTCCCTCGAGTACTGGCAGGTCGCCAAGGGCGCCCCCACCACCTTGGCCGTCGACGCCCCCGTCCTCGCCAACGGCGAGAGCGCGTTCCGCGTATACGGGATGGGGGGCAACGTCTGGGAGTGGACGTCCACCTCCGCCGCCGGGAAGGTCGGCCAGCAGCTCCTGGAGTTCCGGATCCTGAAGGGCGGATCGTTCATGACGTCGGCCAAGGCCCTGCGCTGCGCGAACCGCCTCTCCGAGGATCCCCGGCTGCGCCATCCGGACGTCGGCTTCCGCTGTGCCCGGGACGCGAAGTGATGGTCTATCGCGACCTGCCCGACCGCGAGCTCGTGGCCCGCTGCCAGCTGGGCGAGGCGGACGCGTTCAACGAGCTCGTGAACCGGCACCAGGATCGCGTCTACGCGGCGGTCACCCGCTTCTGCGGCAACGGCGAGGACGCGGCGGACGTCGTGCAGCGCGCCTTCATCAACGCCTACCGCAAGATCTCGGAGTTCAAGGGCGACGCGGCCTTCTCGACCTGGATCTACCGCATCGCGTTCAACCAGGCGATCTCGTTCCGCCGGGAGAACCGGAGGCCGTCGATCTCCCTCCACGCGAAGGACGAGGACGGCCTGATCGCCGAGCCGGTCGACGACCGGGCGCCCGGGGAGTCGATGGAAACCGAGGAAACCCGGAAGAAGGTCCAGCAGGCCCTCGAGCGTCTGGAGGAGGAGGACCGGCAGATCATCATCCTCAAGGACCTCCAGGGCCATTCGTACGACGAGATCGCGGCGATCCTCGAGGTCCCGAAGGGGACGGTGCGGTCGCGGCTGCACCGCGCGCGGATGGAGCTCAAGGAAAAGCTGAAGCCGATTCTGGGAACCTTCAACAAAGAGACCGCGTCATAGGGGTGCCATGAGCTGCGTGTTCGACAAGGAAAGACTGACGGCCTTCTTCGACGGCGAGCTGGACGCCGAGGAGCGGGCGGAGACGGAGCGCCACATCTCCGGGTGCTCGGAGTGCCTCCGCGACCTCGGCGAGATCAAGTCGGCCGCCTCCGCGGTGAAGACCCTCGCCCGGCCCCGCGCCCCCCGCTCCATCGCCGAAGGCGTGGCCCGGGAGATCGCGGTCGCGGGACGGGTGCGGCGGATCGACCTCTGGCGCCGCCGGGCCGTGTGGGCTGTCGGCGCCGCGGCGATCCTGCTCGTCACCCTCAACGTCATGTTCTTCACGCGGGCTCCCGAGCCGGACGCGCTGGCGAAGGCGGCCCCGGTGACCGGCATCGGCGCGCAGCTGCCCAGCGACGCGGACGACAAATCGCTTCAGCGGGACGCCGCCAAGGCGTCCTCCGAGGAGAAGGACGCCGTCGACAAGCTCGGCGCCGACAACCGGGCCCGCCGCGCCGCCGAGGGCGGCCGCGA
>DASVNH010000005.1:0-41433 GCA_036383955.1 Planctomycetota bacterium
CGACGGCGCGATGGTCGACTCGGGCGAGATGACGGGCACGCCGTCGCCGTCCGGCATCCCCAAGGTCATCGACTTCATCACGAAGAAGGGCGTCGGGCGCGCCAAGACGAACTTCAAGCTCAAGGACTGGCTCATCTCGCGCCAGCGCTACTGGGGATGTCCGATCCCCATCGTCCACTGCCCGAAGGACGGCCCCCAGCCGGTGCCGGAGAAGGACCTGCCGGTCGTGCTGCCGGACGTCATGGAGTTCGTCCCCAAGGGCCGCTCGCCGCTGGCCGACCAGCCGTCGTTCATGAACACGACCTGCCCGAAGTGCGGCGGGCCCGCCCAGCGCGACCCGGACACCATGGACACGTTCATGTGCTCCAGCTGGTACCTCTACCGCTACGTCGACCCGAAGAACGCCCAGGCGCCGTGGAGCAAGGACGAGATCAAGAAGTGGCTGCCGGTCGACATCTACATCGGCGGCGCCGAGCACGCGTGCATGCACCTGCTCTACTTCCGCTTCATCGCCAAGGTGCTCTTCGACGCCGGCTGGGTCCCCACCGACGAGCCCGTCGTCCGCCTCTACCACCAGGGCATGGTCGCCGACGCCGAAGGCGAGACGATGTCGAAGTCGAAGGGCAACGCGGTGTCGCCCTCCGAGATCATGGAGAAGTGGGGCGTCGACGTCGCCCGCCTCGCGATGTTCTTCTTCGCGCCGTCCGACGCGGAGATCAAGTGGAAGGAAGACGGCCTGCTCGGCGCGCACAAGCTGGTCGTGCGCCTCTGGAACCTCTTCGAGGCGCTCGCGCCGAAGGTGAAGGACGCGAAGGGGAAGGGGACGTCGTTCAAGCCGCTGCGCCGCCAGGCGCATCTCGCGCTGGGGCGGATGACGCAGGCGGCGGAAGGCCCGCTCGACTTCAACACGGCGATCGCGGAGATCTACAAGCTGGTCAACGCGTACGACGACCTCAAGCCCGACCCGAAGAGCGACGACGAGAAGGCGGCGATCCGCGAGGTGCTGGAGATCGGCGCCCGGCTGATCGCCCCGCTCGCGCCGTTCCTGGCCGAGGAGTTTCACGAGATGCTCGGCGGCACGGGCAGCGTGTTCCGCTCGCCCTGGCCGTCGTTCGATCCCGAGGCCGCGAAGGCCGACGAGCTGGAGATCCCGGTGCAGGTGAACGGCAAGCTCCGCGGCAAGTTCACGGTCGCTCCGGACGCCACCGAGGAGCAGCTCAAGGCCGCCGCGCTCGCCCTCCCGGCCCTGGCGGGCGTCGTCCCCAAGAAGGTCATCGTGGTGAAGGGCCGCCTCGTCAACGTGGTGGTGTAGACAAACCAGCCTGTCTGGTTTGTCTACCGACGATATGTGGATCTGCAGGGGTTGCGGGAGGCGGAACGAGGACGGCTCGACGTCCTGCTCCTGCGGCCAGGACGGCTCGACCTGCGAATCCTGCGGCGCGCCCGCGAAGGCGGGGCGCTGCGAGGCCTGCGAGCGCGCGATGGCCGACGCGCCGCCGCCGGGCCGGCTGACGCGCGTCTGGAGCTGCACGAACCCGTCGGAAGCCGAGCTCCTGCGCGTCGAGCTGCGGCGGGCGGGGATCGAGTCGGTGCTCGACAACGTGGGCGGCGCCTCGTTCGCCATCGGCATGGGCACGGCCGCCATCCCCTTCGGCATCACCGTCTCCGAGGACGACGCCCGCCGCGCCCTCGAGATCCTCCAGGCCGAAGCGAGCCGCGGGCCGTCCGAGGTCTACATCCCTCCCGTCGTCATGATCAAGTTCCCCTGCGGCTGCGGGAAGGAGCTCGAGGTGCCGCCCGACTTCCAGGGCCTCGAGATGGACTGCCCCTACTGCGGCCGCCCCGTCCGCGCCTCCTAAGGCTTCTTTTTCCGAAAAATAGAAACACGCCACGAATCCGTCCGTCCAAGGTGTCGGTTATACTAATAGCGGTAATTATCACGGATTCGGGGAGGGCGAGCATGCGGTACGGACGGTACGCATTGGCGGTCCTGGCGCTCGGCGGCGCGGCTTTCGCGGGCGGAGCGGGCGGGGTGGCCTGGGACAAGCCGGAATCCGCGCAGGCGCGCAGCGCCGCGACGGGAACGCCGATCTGCTACTTCTTCACGCAGGACGCGGCGCTGAAGGAAGGCGGGACCTGAGCGGGCGCGACCTGATCGAAATCGATCGAAAAGGCGAACGGTTCGTTCGTCTCCGACCCGGTGGCCAAGAGAGCCAACGACTTCATCTTCGTGAAGGGCACCCAGAAGCTCGCCAACCAGTTCAACATCAAGGGATCGCCCGCCGCGCTCATCGTGGACGGCGACGGCGCCGAGCTGGCCCGCGGCTCCCTGGCGGCCGGCGAGCCCGCCCTGACGGCCCTCTTCGACAAGTCCGCGGCGGTCTACGCCTCCAAGTCGATCGACTGGGCGTCGGACGTCGCCGCCTCCAGCAAGAAGCTCCTCGTCGTGGGCTTCGAGACGGAGGGCGACACCCTCAAGGGCTTCGAGGACCGCATGCTCGCGAAGTACCACGACAAGATCAGCTTCGTGAAGCTGCCGTACGAGAAGGATTCGCCGACGGCCAAGAAGTGGGGCGTCTCGACCCTGCCGTCGATCTACGTCTGCGACGCGTCGAAGGACGCGCCCGAGAAGGCGGTGATCGAGAAGCTGACCGGCGCCAAGAAGCCGATCTCGCTCAAGCTCGCGATCCAGAAGGCGCTCTTCAAGGTCGAGAAGAAGTAACTCCGCGACCCCCGGGGCCCTCCGGCTCCGGGGGTCTTTTTTTTCAGCGCTTGCGGCGGTAGCGGTCGGGGGTCATCCCGGCGCGGCGGCGGAACGCGCGGGTGAAGGCGCTCTGGTCGTAGAAGCCGCAGTCGAGCGCGATCTCCGCGATGGGCCGCGCCGTCGAGCGCAGCAGGCCGGCCGCCTCCCGGATCCGCGCCCGGGTCACGAACTCCTTCACCCCCACGCCGAAGAGCTCGACGAAGCGCCGCTGCAGCTGCCGCGGCGAGAGGCCCGCCCGCCGGGCCAGCTCCGACACCCGATGCGGCGCCCCGGGCTCCCGCCGGATGCGCTCGACCAGCGGGAAGCCCAGCTCCCGCCGCCCGCTCCACGGCCGCATCACCATCATCACTCCGACGACCTTCCCGCGGCGGTCCCGCAGCGGCAGCTTCGTGACCCGGCACCAGTCCAGCGCGCCCGTCGCGTCGTACCAGACCTCCAGGCGGTCGATCACCGGACGTCCGCTTTCGACCACCTCCCGGTCGCTCTTCCGGAAGACCTCCGCCAGGCGCGCGGGATAGCGGTCCCGGTCGGTGGTGCCCACGATCTCGGCCTCCGACAGCCCGAACTTCTTGAGGATCGGCCCGCTCGCGCAGACCACCCGGCTCTCCGCGTCCTTCACCGCGAAGGCCAGCCCCAGGGCGTCGAACATCGCCCGCAGCGGCGCCTCGCCGCCGAGTTTCCGGAAGAAGGCCCGTTGAAAAGCATGCATGTCCGAAATTTACCATTCGACGTCCGATTCGGGCAAGACAGGCCGGTTAAGATCCGGGCATGAGATATCCGCTGATCCTGCTGCTGGCCGGGTGCGCCTCGACGTCCCCCGGGGCGAAGCCCCCCAACGTGCTCTTCATCCTCACCGACGACCAGCGCTGGGACTGCGTCGGCCTGGCGAGCTCCAAGATCCGGACGCCGAACATCGACCGGATCGGGCGGGAAGGGGTCTATTTCAAGAACGCGTTCTGCACGACGTCGCTCTGCTCGCCGAGCCGGGCGTCGATCCTCAGCGGGCTCTACGCGCACGCGCACGGGGTGTCGAACAACTTCACCGAGTACCCCGCCGACATGCCCAGCTGGCCGCGCGAGCTGCAAAAGGCCGGCTATCAGACGGGCTACATCGGGAAGTACCACATGGGCGAGGACAACGACGACCCGCGGCCCGGCTTCGACCACTTCGTGACGCACAAGGGGCAGGGGAAGTACTGGGACACGGAGTTCCGCGCGAACGGCGGCGAGCGCAAGGTCGTGAAGGGCTACTACACGACCGTCGTCACGGACCTGGCCGAGGACTGGATCCGCGGCCGGACGGGGCCCTGGGCGATGGTCGTGGGCCACAAGGCGCCCCACAGCTTCTACACGCCCGAGCCGAAGTACGAGCGCGCGTTCGACGACGTCGACATCCGCTATCCCGCGTTCAACCACGACGACAAGGCCGCCTGGTACAAGGAGCGGCTCGACACCTGGCACGGGATCTACGGGCCGCTCTTCGACTTCCGCAAGACCTGGCCCGACCGCTCCCCTGAGGGCGTGAAGGCGTTCGCCGCCATGGTGCGCTCGTACCGCGCGACGATCCTGTCCGTCGACGACAGCGTGGGCCGCCTGCTCAAGCTCCTCGAGGAGCGCGGCGAGCTCGAGAACACGATCGTCGTCTTCATGGCCGACAACGGCATCCTCGAGGGCGAGCACGGCATGGTCGACAAGCGCACCATGCACGAGCCGTCGATCCGGATCCCCCTCCTGGTCCGCGCGCCGTCTCTCGCGCCGCGGGTCGTCGACCGCATGGTGCTGACGGAGGACGTCGCCCCCAGCCTCCTCGATCTTTGCGGACGTCCTCCGCTGGCGCGCGCGCACGGCCGCAGCTGGGTGAAGGTCGCCCGCGGCGAAGCCGATCCGTCCTGGCGGACGTCCTTCCTCTACCACTACAACTACGAAAAGCAGTTCCCCTACACGCCCAACGTGCGCGGCGTGCGGACCGAGCGCTGGAAGTACATCCGCTATCCGCACGGGGACGGGGGGCCCGACCGCCACAAGGCCGAGCTCTTCGAGATCGCCGCCGACCCCCAGGAAGCCCGGAACCTGATCGACGCGAAGCCGGAGGTCGTGAAGGAGCTCCAGGCCGAGCTCGACCGCCTGCTGCGCGCCACCGACGCGGTGCCGGATCGCATGCCGCTCGACGAAGGCGTGAAGCAGGTGCTGCCCGACGCCAAAATCCGCTGACCAGGTTCAGGTTCCGGTTCAGAAAACCCCCCCGTCCCCCCGGGGGGGCCACGCGGGGCTGAACCTGAACCTACTTCGGAATCTCCAGTTCGGGACGGGGCCGGGGGGCGTTGCCGGAGTCGACGAGCTCCATCGTGACGCGGCCGGCCTGGCGCTTGACGAGGCCGCCGTAGCGGGCCTGGCCGGCGAAGGGGACCTCGGACGAAAACCACGACACGACGGGGATCTTGCGGCCGTCGGGGCGCGTCGCCTCGGACGTCACCTTGACGCAGCGGAAGGTCCGGCCGGCGGCGGCGACGGGCTCGGCTTCTTCGCGCAAGGGCGGCGGGGCGGCGGCGCGGGCGGGCGGCGCCATGGGGGTCCCGGGCTTGGGCCAGACCTGGGCGGGCACGCCGCCGGGCGGGCCCATCCAGATCTCCACGGGCTTGCCGGCGCGGTCGTAGCGCGACTTGGTGATCATGCCCGTCTCGGCGTGCGGGACCTTGTTCTCGATCCAGAGGCCCTTCACGTCCGCCGTCACGACGGACCACTTGTAATGCTCCGGCCGGATCACGCCCTGGGCTTTCAGCGTGTAGAGCGCCCAGTCGCCGCCCTTCAGCAGCGCCGCGTCGAAGGGCAGCTGCGTCGCGACGAAGCGCTCGAACTCCAGGTCGTTGACCGGCGCGGCCGGCGCTTTCGGCGGCGGCGCCGCGCAACCCAGCAGCAAGGACCAAAGACCAAAGACCAAGGACCAACGGGCTCCCCCCGGGGGGGGAAGGGGGGCGACCGCTTGGTCGTTGGTCATTGGCCCTTGGTCCTTTTCCGTTCTTCCATCATCTTCCGGATCGTGGCCTCGTAGCCGCGATCCGTCGGCGCGTAGTACACGTGCCCCTCGGTCGACGGCGGCCGGTGCCCGTGCGAGACGACAGCGCCCGGCTGGTCGTGCGCGTACTGGTAGCCCTTCCCGTAGCCCTCCGCCTTCATCAGGCCGGTGACCGCGTTGCGCAGGTGGAGCGGGACGGGCTCGTCGGGGTTCTTTTCGACATCCTCCTTCGCCGCCTTGTAGGCCTGGCCGGCCGCGTTCGACTTCGGCGCGGTCGCGAGGTAGGTCGTCGCCTGCGCCAGCGGGTAGAACCCTTCCGGCATGCCGACGAAGTGGACGGCCTCCTTGGCGGCGACGGCCACCATGATGCCGCGGGGGTCGCCGTTCCCGACGTCCTCGCTGGCGAAGATGACGAGGCGCCGCGCGACGAAGAGCGGATCCTCGCCGGCCTCGAGCATGCGGGCGAGCCAGTAGAGCGCGGCGTCGGCGTCGCTGCCGCGCATGGACTTGATGAAGGCGCTGACGATGTCGTAGTGCTGGTCGCGGTCCTTGTCGTAGCGGAGGACGCGGCGCTGGACGATCTCGCGGACGCCCTCGGCGGTCACGCGCGGCGCGGCGCTTTCGAGGATGTTGAGCGCGGTGCGGGCGTCGCCGGCCGCGAACGAGGCCACGAGCTCGAGCGCGTCCGGGTCGGCCTGGATCTTCTCCCGCTCGCAGGCGCGGCGCAGGAGGTCGACCACCGTTTCCGTCGCGAGCGGCTTGAGCGAGAAGACCCGGCAGCGCGACAGCAGCGGGGCGTTGATCTCGAAGCTCGGGTTCTCCGTCGTCGCGCCGATGAGCACGATCGTGCCGTCCTCCACCGAGCCCAGGAAGGCGTCCTGCTGCGCGCGGTTGAAGCGGTGGATCTCGTCCACGAAGAGGATCGTCCCCTTGCCCTCGTTCGCGCGGCGCCACTTCGCCTGCTCGATGGCTTCCTTGACGTCCTTCACCCCGCTGGTCACGGCGCTGAACTGCTGGAAGTGCAGCCCCGTCTCCTTCGCCACCAGCCGCGCCAGCGTCGTCTTCCCGCAGCCCGGCGGGCCCCAGAGGATCAGCGACGGCATCCGCTGCAGCAGCCGCTTCAGGGGCCGGGTCACCTCCTCCTGCCCCGCGTACTCGTCGAGCGTCTCGGGGCGGAGGCGGTCGGCCAGCGGCCCTTTCGGCCGCGACTCGAAGAGGTCGGTCATGTGTACAGGCCCCCGCCGACGTCCAGCACGGCGCCGCTGACGTGGGAGGCCTCGTGGGAGGCGAGCCAGGCGACGGCCTTCGCGACCTCCTCCGGCTTTCCCTTGCGGCCCGGGAGGTCGATGCCTCCTTCGATGATCCCCGGATTGACCATGTTGACGCGGACGTCCTTCTCGGCGCGGGCGAGGGACGTCGCGAACACCGTCAGCGCGGTCTTGGCCATGGCGTAGGCGACGGCCTTCGGGTTGCCGCGGACGCGCTGGGTGACGGTGCCGCCGAAGAGGACGATGGAGCCCTTCGACTTCCGCAGGAGCGGGAGGGCTTCCTTCGCGCAGAGCCAGGCGGTCCGGAGGTTGCTGTCGAAGATCCGGTCGAAGGCCTTCACGTCGACCTTCGACACGGGCGTCCAGGCGAAGTCGCCGGCCGCGACGACCAGGAGGTCGAGGCGCCCGAAGAGCTTCCTGGCCGTGCCCACGGCTTTCTTGGCGCCGGCGGGCGTCGAGACGTCCGCCTTCACCTCGCCGCGCCGCGCCACGCCGACGACGGTCCAGCCGCGGTCGCGCAGTTCGCGGGCGACGGCGGCGCCGATGCCGCGGGAGGCTCCGACGACGAGGGCGATGGGGCTCACGCGCCAGATTCTAGCTAATTCCGGGCGAGGATTTCGCAGATGCGGTCCTGGAGGGCGTCGCCGCCGCCGGCGTTGACGAGGATGGAGAAGGTGAAGGTGTCGCCGCCCTTGGCGTCGACGTAGCCGGAGAGCGTGGAGATGCCGGAGAGGTGGCCGGTCTTGGCGCGGACGCGGCCGCGGACGTCGGGCCCCAGCATGCGGCGCCGCAGGGTGCCTTTCTCGGCGCCGCTGACGGGGAGGGAGTCGACGAAGGCTTTCTGGTCCTTCATGTAGAGGAGGAGCTTGACGAGGTCGGCGGGCGCGCCGCGGTTTTCGCGGGTGAGGCCGGAGCCGTCGGCCTGGGAGACGGTGTCGGCCTTGACGTCCTTTTCGAGGAAGTCGCGGACGGCTTCGAGGCCGGCGTCGAGGGTGCCGGCGCCCTTGGCCTTGGCGCCGAGGACGCGCAGGATCATCTCGGCGTAGAAGTTCTGGCTCGGCTGGTTGCAGGCGGCGAGGGTGTCGGCGAGGGCGTGCTCGGCGGCGTCGACTTCCTTGAAGCCCTCGGGGAGGGGGTCGCGGGTCTCGGCGAGCTTGCCGACGCAGCTCACGCCCGCTTTGGCGAAAGTCTCGAGCAGCACGGTGCCGAAGTACTGGGCCGGGTCGTGGATCGTGACCGAGTACGTGGTCTTGGCGGCGAGCTCGCCGCTCAGGGTGATCGTGTTGGTCCCGGGACGTCGCGTGAACCCGAACGGCCGGGCGGGGCGCCTGGCGCTCTTGGCGTTGTTGACGATCTTGACGTAGCCGGTGTCGGGGGAGAGGGCGACGCGGCAGGGCTCGCCGTCGGCGCCCGGGTCCACGGTGATGTCGACGCAGTTGTCGTTGAGGGAGAGGGGGCCGAAGGGGGCGGCCCACCACCACCAGGGGTCGTAGTCTTTCCAGCCGGGGTTGAGCGAGGGGCCGTCGAACGCGCCGGTGTGGAGCACGACGTCGCGGATCTGGGTGACGCCGGCGGCCTTGAGCTTGGCGGCCCAGCGCTTGAAGACGGCGACGGGGTCGTCGTCGTGGAAGCGGCCGCTGATGTTGGGGTCGCCGGCGCCGGCGACGTGGAGGTCCTCGCCGGCGAGGCCGACGGGCGTGCGGAAGACGAAGGCGGGGCCGAGCTTGACGAGGGCGGCGGCGGTGGTGAGGAGCTTGGTGTTGGAGGCGAGGAGGAAGGGGTCGCGCTCGTGGAGGGCGTAGACGGCGCGGCCGTCGCGGGCGGAGTGGACGAGGACGCCGGCGCGGCCGTCCTTGATCCGGGAGGCGGCGACGGCGGCCTCGATCTGGTCCCGGAGGGCGGGCTTCTCCTGCGGGGGGATCAGAAGGAGGGCCAGGGCGAGCGCGCGCATCTGCATCACTATACAGACGGAAGCCGGAACCCGACGCCCGGAACCCGAAGCCCGGGAACCGGGGCCCGTTCGCGGGCCGCGGGGTGCGGGTTTCGGGGGGGGGCGGGCCGCGGGTTCCGGGTTCCGGACGTCGGGTTCCGGACTACAATAGACCGCATGCCCAAGAAGCGTCTCGGCGAGGTCCTCCAGGAGCTGGAGCTGGTGGACGAGGATCGGATCCGGGAGGCGCTGAAGATCCAGCGCGAGAAGGGCGGCCTCATCGGCGAGATCCTGGTCACGCTGGGCTACGTCAGCCAGGAAGAGGTGCAGCTGGCGCTGGCGGTGGGGCGCGGCGCCAAGCTGGGCGGCCTCGAGGAGCTGGAGACTTGACGCGGCTCCCCGGACGGGCCACAATCTAGCGCATGCCACCTAAACCTCCCTCCGGGACCGGCGGCACGACCGCCGGCAGCTTCAGCGGCGCCGGGCGCCAGAAGCCCCTCGGCCAGCTCCTGAAGGAAATGGAGCTCGTGAACGAGGCGCAGATCCAGGAGGCGCTGCAGATCCAGCGCAAGAAGGGCGGCGTGATCGGCGAGATCCTGGTCGACCTGGGCTACGTCGGCAAGGAGGAGATCCTCCTGGCGCTGGCGGCGCAGCGCGGCATGGAAGTGGTGGACCTCGACGAGCTGGAGATCCCGCCCGAGGTGATCGCCAAGGTCCCGGCCACGATGGCCAAGAACTACAACGTGGTGCCGATCAAGTTCGACGGCCGCGTGCTCACGGTGGCGATGTCGAACCCGAACGACGTGAACGTGCAGGACGACCTCCGCTCGAACCTGCGCCTCGACATCCAGGGCGCGGTGGCGAGCGAAGAGGGGGTCCAGCGGGCCCTCGAGAAGTACTACGCGCACCAGCAGGAGAGCCTCGACGGCGTCATCAGCTCGATGGGCGGCGACGAGCTGCAGTTCCAGGAAGCCAAGGGGTCGAAGCGCGGGGCGTACAACGTCGACGACCTGGTCAACTCCGCCCCGGTCGTGAAGCTGCTCAACCTGATCCTCTCGACGGCCATCAAGGCGCAGGCCTCGGACATCCACTTCGAGCCCTTCGAGGCCGAGTTCAAGGTCCGGTACCGCGTCGACGGCGTCCTGTACGAGATGGAGGCGCCTCCGCTGCAGCTCGCGAACGCGATCGTCTCGCGCGTGAAGGTCCTCGCGAACCTCGACATCTCCGAGACCCGGCTGCCGCAGGACGGCCGCATCCTGCTGTCGGTGAGCGGCCGCCCCGTCGACCTGCGCATCTCCACGCTGCCGACGATCTTCGGCGAGTCGGTCGTCATGCGCGTCCTGGACCGCAGCGTCGTGAAGCTCGACCTGGACAACGTCGGCCTGCGCGAAGACGAGATGAAGCTCGTCAAGAACCTGCTCAACCTGCCGCACGGGATCATCATCGTCACCGGGCCCACGGGCTCCGGCAAGACGACGACCCTCTACAGCTCGCTGAACTTCTCGAACGACATCCGCTGGAAGATCATCACGACCGAGGACCCGGTCGAGTACGACCTGGACGGGATCATCCAGTGCCAGGTGAACGAGGACATCCAGGTCACCTACGCGAACCTGCTGCGAAGCATCCTGCGACAGGACCCCGACACCCTCCTGGTCGGCGAGGTGCGCGACCTGGAGACGGCCCAGATCGCCATCGAGGCCGCCCTGACGGGCCACCTGGTGTTCTCCACCCTGCACACGAACGACGCCCCGAGCGCCATCACCCGCCTCCTGGACCTGGGGGTGGAGCCCTTCCTGATCTGCGCCTCGATGGAAGCCATCGTCGCCCAGCGGCTGGTGCGCAAGATCTGCGCCCAGTGCAAGGAGGAGATGTCGCCGACCGAAGAGATGCTGATGGAAATCGGCCTCACGCCCGGCGAGGTGAAGGGCAAGAAGTTCTGCTACGGCCGGGGCTGCGGGAAGTGCAACAACACCGGGTACAAGGGCCGGCAGGCCATCTTCGAAATCATGCTCCTGACCGAGCGGGCCAAGGAGCTCATCATGAAGAACGCCTCGACGGAGCAGCTCCGGCACATCGCCCGCGAACAGGGCATGCGCACCCTCCGGGAAGCCGGCCTGCTGGCGATCTTCGACGGCCATACGACCATCGAAGAGGTCGTCCGCGAGACGCTGTTCGGCGCGTAGCGAAACGGGCAAGGTCGGGGCTGCTCGGGGTGTCGTAACTTATAAGCCGGCCGCGCGCGCAATTCCCTTGCGACACGATTTCACGGCGTGATAAGATTTCACGCGCGGCGGGTTTCCCTGGGGCTGGGTTTGAAGCCGGGGGTCTTGGGAGGAGGCTGTATGCCCACGTTCACCGTCGAAGGTATGGATTCGAAGGGCAAGCGCGTCCGCGCCGACGTGGACGCCGCGAGCGCCAACGACGCCATCGGCAAGGCCAAGGCCAAGGGCCTCAAGCCGATGAACGTGAAGGAAAAGGCCGCCGCCGCCGGCGCTCCCGCCGCCGCGCCCGCCGCCACCGAGACGCCCCCCCCGGGCGCCCCTCCCGCGAAGAAAGCCGCGACCGTCGCCCAGATCGCCGCCGCCCCGACCGGCGGCAAGGCCCCCAAGAAGGGCCTCTTCGGCTCCGGCCGCGTGAAGCACAAGCAGCTCACCCAGTTCACCCAGCAGCTGTCCGTCCTCATGGACGCCGGCCTGCCCATCGTCCGCAGCCTGAAGATCCTGGGCAACCAGCAGAAGCCCGGCACCCTCAAGAACATCCTCGTCGAGGTCGCGGAGGACGTCGAAACCGGCTCCTCCTTCTCCGAGTCGCTCTCCAAGCATCCCCGGACCTTCGACAAGCTCTACGTCAACATGGTCAAGGCCGGCGAGGCCGGCGGCGTGCTCGACGTCATCCTGCAGCGCCTGGCGGGCTTCATGGAGCGCATGGAGGCCCTGAAGCGCAAGATCATCGGCGCGTCGATCTACCCGGCGGTCGTCATCACGATCGCCATCGCGGTCGTGCTCGCGATCATGAAGTTCATCGTCCCGAAGTTCAAAGAGGTCTTCGAGCAGGTCAAGGTGCCCATGCCGGGCATGACCGTCATGCTCATGAGCGTGTCGGACATCATCGTCGGCTACTGGTGGGCCATCCTGGCGACGCCCTTCATTTTCTTCTTCATCCTCAAGGCCTGGGGACGGACCCGGGGCGGGCGGCTCACGCTCGACCGCCTGAAGCTCTCGGCGCCGCTCGTCGGCCCGATCATCAAGAAGTCGGTCATCTCGCGCTTCTGCCGCACGCTGGGCACGCTGCTCCAGTCCGGCGTCCCGATCCTGGAGGCCCTGGCGATCGTCAAGAACGCCACGGGCAACGAGATCGTGTCCAACGCCATCGGCACGGTCCACGACTCGATCCGGGAAGGCGAGAACATCGCCGAGCCGCTGGCCGCCTGCGGCGTGTTCGACGACATCGTCATCAACATGATCGACGTCGGCGAAGAGACCGGCGAGCTCGACAAGATGCTCCTGAAGATCGCCGACAACTACGACAACGAGGTCGACGCCGCCGTGAGCGCCCTCATGAGCATCCTGGAGCCGCTCCTGATCGTCGGCCTCGGCTTCACCGTCGGCTTCATCGTCGTCTCGCTGTTCCTGCCCCTGATCAGCCTGCTGGAAGGCATCGGAAAGGGCCGTCGTTAGGAGGCGAAGTCGACCGAGTGGCACAGACCCGAGAGAACACGAAAAGGCACCCCCGGCGACGGGGGTGCCTTCTTCATTATCCGGAACCCGGAGCCCGACGTCCGGAACCCGGGGTGATTGATGTCCCTTCGCACTAAAATGATGGCCTCGATCTTCATCTTCCTCGTGCTGGTGTTCGGCCTGCTCACGCTCAACCTCTGGCTCGACGCCGCCGCGCGCTCCCGCGCCGAGGCCCAGCGCAACGCCCTCCTCATCGGCCGCCTCGTCTCCGACCTCGCCCGCTCCTGGACCTCCCGCTACCCCGACTGGACCGAGGAGGCCTGGGCCGAGCTCTCCCGCAAGCTGGAGCTCACCGACATCCTCGAGCGCTGGACCGTCGTCGGCTTCCGCGACGACAAGCCCGTCGTCATGGCCAGCAACGAGCTCGATCCGGAGATCGACGTCGAGAGCTTCCGCGAGGCCCTCGCCGGCGTCCCCGAGCCCGACGGCTCCCGGATCTACATGCCGCTCGACACCCCCTCCGGCGAGCGCTTCGTCGCGCGGCTCGACCTCCGGGGCCCCGCCGTGCCGCACCGCGGGCTCTCGGGCGCCATGGGCGCCATCGTCACCGTCATGGCCCTCGGCACGGTCCTGCTGCTGCTCAACCTCTACGTCGTCACCAACCGCCTGGTGCTGCGCCCCCTCGAGAGCCTGGTCGACGCCTCGGGCCGCGTCGCCCGCGGCGACTTCTCCCAGAAGATCGCCTCCGAGGGCCGCTACGACGAGATGGGCCGGATGATCCAGGCCTTCAACCTCATGCTCGACAAGATCGCCGACCACCGCCGGACGCTGGAGGACGACGTCCGCCAGGCCCGCGGCAAGGTCGCCAACACCGAGCGCCGGCTCTTCGCCGCCCAGCGGCTCACGACGACCGGCACCCTCGCGGCCGGCATCGCGCACGAGATCAACAACCCGCTGGGCGGGATGATCAACGCCGTCCGCGCGCTGGAGGAGGGCCGGCTCGACGAGGCCAAGCGCGCCGAGTACCTGGGCCTGGTGTCCGAGGGACTCGGGCGCGTGCGGGCCATCGTCCAGCGCATGCTGCAGTTCGGGCCGCGCACCTTCGAGCCCAAGCCGTCGAGCCTCCGGGAGGCCGTCGACAGCGCCGCCGCCTTCCTCTCCCACACGTTCAAGGCGAAGGACGTCGCCCTCCAGGTCGAGCTGCCGGCGGACCTGCCGGCGGTGAACGGGAACCCGGTGGAGCTGCAGCAGGCGTTCCTGAACGTGCTGAAGAACGCGGTGGACGCGTGCGTGATGGGCGAGGGGGTGGTGACGGTGTACCACCGGGCGGGCGAGGGGGACGTGAGCGTCATGGTGGCGGACAACGGCTGCGGGATGGACGAGGGGGAGCGGGCCCGCTGCCTGGACCCGTTCTTCACGACGAAGGACGTCGGCGAAGGCACCGGCCTGGGGCTGGCGGTGGCGAACAACATCGTGGCGAATCACGGCGGAAAGATCGAAATCCATAGCGACCTGGGTAAGGGCACGACGGTCACCCTCACCTTCCCGACGACGGGCGCCGGGGTGGAGCAGGGGAACGTCAGCGCGTAGGGAGGACAGGCATGATCAAGTCGAACCTGGAGAAGTTGGTGGAAGTGGCGGTGTCGGGCGGGGCCGCGCATCCGTGCGCCTGCAAGGAGGAGCACGTGGCCTACGACGGCGGGTCGATCCTGCCGGCGTGCTTCTCCGGGATCAACTACTCGGTGAAGGTCGGGGATCCGGCCTTCGACTGGGCGGGGGCGGAGGGGGTCGAGCCCGGCGTGGCGATCGAGAACTGCTGCGACGAGGCCAACTCCGGCCTGGTCTTCGCGGCCTGCGTGGGCAACGAGGCGGTCATCGTCGAGGCGGCGATGGAGGGCAAGGAGAAGCTCAAGGGGATGCCCGGCACGGTCACGGGGAAAACGTCGTGCGGGCGGGTCCTGGTGCATTTCCCGAAGCGGATCGTCGATAAGCTCTGCGTGGGCGATACGATCCAGGTCCGCGCGGGCGGGCAGGGGCTGGCGCTTCCGGACTATCCGGACGTCCGCTGCATGAACCTGAGCCCGCGGCTGCTGAAGGCCCTGAACCCCTCGGAAAAGGGCGGGCAGGTCCGCGTTCCCGTGACCAAGCTCATCCCCGCCTCGCTGATGGGGAAGGGCACCGGCGGGACGCTGCCGTTCGCGGGGGACATCGACATCCAGGCGAGCTCGCCGGACGAGGTCAAGAAGCTGGCCCTGGACCAGCTGCGCCTCGGCGACATCGTCGCGGTCAAGCAGTACGACGCGACGCACGGCGGGCGCTACCACGCGCCGGCGGTGACCGTGGGCGTGGTCGTCCACGGCGCCGGGCGGAAGGCGGGCACCGGCCCGGGCCTCAACGTGCTCATGACGAGCCCCTCGGGGGCGATCGACGCCATCATTACTCGCAAAGCCAACTTGACGGAGCTTCTGGGCCTGCAGTAGGCGAAAGGGCGTTTCTGGGCGTGTCCGAGCTCGACGACATCAGGGCCAACTACGACGCGGGGCGGCTGGAAGGGCTCCGGGGAGACCTGGAGCGCTTCCTCGTCGCCCATCGCGAGAAGATCCGCGTTTTCGCGGCCGAGCAGGCCGCCCGGGGGCTCCAGGTCCCCCAGGACGCGGCGGTGAAGTTCTACATCCTCCGCCTGCGCTCCATCAATCCGCGGCGGGAGATCCAGGACCAGCTCGAGGAGATCCAGCGGGAGAAGTGGATCCGCGGCATCAACACCGGCTGCGCTCCCGACCCCCAGGAAGTCGCCACCGACTGGGCCAAGCGCTACTCCGCGATGTGGCGCGAGCACCGCCTCACCGAGATCGTC
Source organism: Planctomycetota bacterium (assembly GCA_036383955.1). Lineage (GTDB taxonomy): Bacteria > Planctomycetota > MHYJ01 > MHYJ01 > JACPRB01 > JACQFK01. The sequence continues at coordinate 15,510 of DASVNH010000005.1, forward strand.
TACGTCTTCGAGCGCGAGAAGGACCGCTACCTCAAGATCCTGGAATCCTGAAGGGGATCCGGCGATGACGCCGGGAGATCCGGGGATGACGTAGGGAGATCGGGGATACGCCGCAACGGCGACCGCCTCGGGAGATCCGGGGATGCTCGGACGGGCGCGGTCAAGTATGAGCATTCCGGAACACGCCGCGTCTTTTAGTATCCACGGCGCCTCTCCCCCGATATAGTCCTCGCTTCCAAAAGGCGCGCTCGATCAGCTTAGGGTGGGGGAGACGGTTGCACAGCATCGCATCGCACGCGGAGGTCGTTCTCCTCTCGCCCTCCGCCGAAACGCTGGAGGATCCGGAGATCGCGCCTCCCGCTCTCGAAGCCGACCCCGCCGTCTTCCGTGAGCGGGGACTCCGCGAGACGCCGGTCAGCGCCGCGCCTGAAGAAGACTCCCCGATCGGCGAATCCGACGCGGAAGCCGACGTCTGGATCTCCGACTCCCTTCAGCTCTATCTGAAGCAGATGGCCCGCGCGCCCCTCCTGTCGCGGGAGGAAGAGTTCACGCTGTCCGGAGACATCCAGCGCGCCCGCTCTCTCTTCCGGGAAGCCGTCTTCGCGTCCCCGATCGTCCTGCCGGTCGCGGAGCAGCTCCTGCGGCGGGTCCTGGAAGAGGACGCGTCCGTCGACCGGGTTCTCAACGGACATCTGAGCGCGGACGCGAAGGACAAGGGCGTCCAGGCGCGGCTTTCCCGCGCCGTCCAGCGTCTCGGCCAGGCCCGGGTCGAAGCGCGCGACCTCTTTGAAAAGCGCCAAGCCCTGGGCCGGGAGGCGTGGATTCGGCCGCTTCAGGAGCTCGACTTCCAGTCAGAGAAGGTCAAGCTCATGATGGAAGCGATCGAGGAGGTCTCGCGGAAGTACGACGAGATCGAGCGGAGACGGTCTCCGCTGGACGCGGACTACCGCCGGCTGGAAGCCGAGGCCCTGGAGTCCCCTTCTCAGCTGCGAGCCCGCGTTTCCGACATCCGGGGCCTCTACCGGACGTATATGGAGGAGCTCGGCCGGCTGTCCGCCAGCAATCTTCGCCTCGTCGTGTCGATCTCGAAGAAGTATCGCAATCGCGGGCTCGGGTTCCTGGATCTGATCCAAGAAGGAAACCTGGGACTGATGAGAGCGGCGGACAAGTTCGACGGCACCCGGGGCTTCAAATTCTCGACCTACGCGACGTGGTGGATCCGCCAGTCCCTCAGCCGGGCGATCGCCGATCAGTCCAGCACCATCCGGATTCCTCTTCACGTGAGCGCGGCGACGTACCGGTTGCGGCAGATCTCGAACACCCTCGCCCAAACCCTCGGGAAGGAGCCGTCTCCCGGCGAAGTCCTCAGCGCCGGAGGGGAAGAGGCCCGGGAAGCGCAGCGTCTCGTGCGCTTCAAGAAGACGACCCTCTCGCTGGACCGGCCTCTCGACTGGGATGGGGACGCGTCGTTGAGCGGCGTCATCGAGGACGCTCAGGCGTCCAATCCCGCGCTGGGCGCCGCCCGGAGCATGCTCCGGGATCAGCTCCGCCGCAGCCTGGCGCAGCTGTCCTCGAAGGAGCGGGAGATCCTGACGCGCCGCTACGGGCTGGAATCGGGATGCCCGCAGACGCTGGAGGAAGTCGGGAAAGTCATCGGGTTGACCCGCGAACGGATCCGGCAGATCGAGGTCAAGGCCCTGCGGAAGCTCCAGCATCCCAGCCGGTCCCGCGCCCTCGCGGGATACCTGGATTAGAAGGCTTCCTGGAATCCTGAGGAGATCCGGGGATAGTCCGGCGATCCGCCGATCGAGCGACAGGACCCCGGGATCGAGACCTCTATGTCTGGCTTGCGGTAATATCGCTCGGGGGACGTCGTCTCCCGAATAGCCGATGAGCTTGTGGACGGCGTCAGCGCGTTTCCTGAGTTTGGGGCCGTCCGTCTGGACGGAAGAGGCAAGCCTCCATCTCCAGACGCCCCTCTTGTTGCGGGTGCTTTCGCTGGGATCCTATTGCCATAGGATAGTCGTCGACTCACGCCGTCGCACAATCGCTTTCAGCAAGCGCTTCCTCTGGGCCTTTTCGCGCGATCGAAAAGTGGCCTTTGAGGAGGTCGACCATCTGGACTATGACTACAGCGGCCTGCCGACGAGCTGGTCGTACTTGCATGGGACTACCGACGAGATCGAGACTTACGTCGTGAGCTTGGTGCTGAAAGGAACCGGAGAAAGAGTTCCAGTCGCGACATTTCAAGGCGAGGGGGCGGTTTGCACGGGGTGGACGGGTGTGCTGTTCAGCGACGATACGGCGCTGGACTTGCAGGGGACGCAAGGGGAAGAGTCGCTGTCCCTGGTCGAAGGTCTTCGTCGAATTCTGGGCGTTCCCCTCGGCAAGCCCGTCGGCCCGATCAGGGACGTGCAGGGTGTGCTGTGGCGCTGCACCTCTTGCTCGCGCAACAGCCCGCCCCGTCGTCCGAAATGTCAGTACTGTGGCGCGCCGGCGGCGCCGGTTTCAGAGTGATTCTCAGCTGGTTATCGCTTCCGCGGCCGTCCTGGCCAGGTATCACTCCCCGGAGTCTGATGGCGTTTCGACGCTGAGCCGGCGCGAGATCTCCGAGCCCGCCTGGAGGGCCAGGGCGCGGTGGCGGGCGTCGAGACGGAATGGGGTGCCGGCGAGCGGGCCCGACACCGAGAGTGTCCTCCTCCCCGAAATCGCTGACCACATTTGATCTGAAAATGTGTCGAAACTCGCTTCCGCTTGGGTCGGCCGCGTTCCCGGTGTCTAGTCCGGCATGAAGCACATCGCCCTCGCGTTCCTTGCCCTGAGCTCCGCCGAAGGGCTCTTGCTGGCCCCGGATGTCGAGGTGACCCTCGACCATGCCGAAGCCCCCGATCTCGCCGAGTGGGCCGGCAAGGCGAAGACCTTGACCGAGGAGTGGTATCCCAAGATCGCCAAGGAGCTCGAGAGCGAGGGCTTCACGCCGCCCGGGAAAGTTGCGATCGTGTTCAAGGCGAAGCAGGACGCCCCGGGCGCGACCGGCGGCAACAGGGTGTCGATCAGCGCGCCTTTCGTGCGCAAGCATCCCGACGACTGGGGCATGGTCGTGCACGAGCTGGTCCACGTCGTCCAGAAGTACCCGGATCCGAATCCGATGTGGCTCACCGACGGGATCGCCGACTACGTGCGCGACTACGTCTACGAGCCGGGGAAGCGGAAGATCCGGATCGATCCGAAGAAGGCGAGCTACAAGGACAGCTACGCGACCACCGCCGCCTTCCTCGGCTGGCTCGAGAAGAAGAGCCCCGGCGCCGTGAAGAAGCTCAACGCCGCGATGCGCCGGAAGGCCTACAAGCCGGAGCTATGGACGGAGGTCGGGGGGAAGGACGTCGACGCCCTCTGGAAGGACTTCGTCGCGTCGCTCTAGGGCCAGATCTTCTTCACGGATCTGATGCCGACTTCCTTCGCCTTGTCGACCTTCTGCGCGTAGACCTCCCACGTGCCGCCGCGGCGCACCGCCACGACGTGGGCCTGCCGCTTCTCGAGGTCGTACTTCAACCGGCCGAAGGCCTTCTGGCCGCCCGTGAGCAGCCGCTGGTTGAGCTCGAGGCCGGTCTCCTGCTTGGGCTGGAGATGGGCGACTTCCACATTCGGGCCGTTCTGCCGCACGACGAAGGAGCAGCCGGTGAGCTTGCAGGTCAGCATGACGTCCGGCGCGGGGGCGAGCGCGTACCACTGGATGGCCTGGTCGCTGGGATCCATGCGCACGTACTGGCACTGGAAGGCGTGGCCCTCGGGCTGCGACAGCGAGAAGATGAACTCCTGCGTCTTGTGCATGTTCAGCGTGCCCAGCTTGCTGCCGGGACGCCAGCCGACGCGGCCGTTGCGGAGGTAGGCGGTGCGCACGCCGGAGTCCTGGGCTTCGTCGATGGAGATCGGGTAGGTCTTGAGGAACTGCTCGGGATTCTGCTGGAGCTCCCGCAGCGCCACCGTCGGGCGCTTGAGCTCGCCGCTGTCGTAGAACGCCTTCAGGTTGACGGGGTCGACCATGACGATCCTCCGGTAACCTCCGGAGTATAGCTCGGGCGGCGCCGGACGCGATCGACTCGACGGCCTACATTTTTTTGATCTTTACGTTGCGGAACTGGACGGCGTCGCCGTGGCCCGCGAAGCCGAACGAGCCGCTCGTCCGGTTCATGCCGGGATGCGGTTTGCCGCCCATGAACTCGGTCACTTTCGAGACGTCGCCGTCCACGATCACGCTGCCGTTGAGCTCGACGCGGATGGTCGAGCCCTTCACGGTGACTTCCTGGAAGTTCCACTCGCCGACGGGGCGCTGGTAGCCGCGGACCGCGGCGATCATGCCGTAGACGGAGCCGTGGTACTGGCGGACGTCGAGCTTCGCGTACTTCGGCGAGCTGTCGTCGAGGACCTGCAGCTCGCACATGCCGGTGTAGGCGGTGTCGCCGGTGCCGGGGTAGCGGATGGCGAGGCCATTGTTGCCGCCGGGGGGGACCTTGAACTCGAGGCGCGCCACGAAGTCGCCGTACTCGGCCTTGGTGTGGAGCACGCCGCCCTTGCCGGGCTTGCAGAGGATGGCGCCGTCTTTGATTTCGTAGTTGTCGACGGCCCCCGCCCAGCCCTCGAAGTCCTTGCCGTTCCAGGCCGCTTCGAAGCCGTCGACGCCCTTCTCGGCGAGGATCTTGTTGGCCTCCTCGGCGGGGAGCTCGCGGACGAAGACGTTGCGCCAGCGGATCTCGCCGCCGTGGGTCTGCAGCTGGATGGGGCCGGCCGGGGCGAGGGGCTTGCCTTTTTCCCAGAAGTTGGCGAGGGGGGCGTGATCGACGACCAGCTTGCCGTTGAGCCAGATGGTGCAGCGGGCGCCGACCTGGAGAATGCGGAAGGAGTTCCACTCGCCGAAGGGCTTGTCGGCGAGGACGAGCGGATCCTTGCCGGGAGAGCCGCCCGCGTTGTTCCAAAGGCCGCCGGAGCCCTTGTCGGCGCCGAGGTTGTGCTTGCCGCCCTCGACGGTCGTGTCCCAGATCTGGATCTGGGGCACGCCGCGCAGGTAGATGCCGCTGTCGGCCTTCGCGACGGTCTTGTAGTCGACCAGCAGCTCGATGTCGCCGTAGTCCTTGATCGTCGTGGCGTACTTGCCCTTGCCGTCGTTGACCAGCTCGCCGTTCTCGGCCTTCCAGTGCGCGCGCATGTCGGCCGTCCACTTCTCGCGCTCCTCGGGCGTCTTCAGCGCGACCTTCTTGGGGTCGGCGGTGTCGCCGCCCACCCAGCCTTCGAGGTCCTTGCCGTTGAAGAGCGCGGTGAAGCCCTTGGGGGGCTCCGCCTGGGCGAGAACGAGCGCGAGAGCGACGGTCAGCATGGGTCTTCTCCTTGTTCGGTGGATATACTACGCCCGCGCCTTATTTTCATTTGAAAGAATCCCGCGTTCGAAAGTCACCAGGTGACTTTCGAACGCGAGTATGATGCTTCGGTGAAGATGCTCGACCGCGGGGGCTGGTACGCCGCCGAGAACGCCGTGACCTTGGGAAAGCTCAAGGTCGGCCGGGGGGCGTCGATCTGGTACGGCGCCGTGGTCCGCGCCGACCTCGCCTCCATCACGATCGGCGAGGGGAGCAACATCCAGGACGGCTGCGTCCTCCACTGCGATCCGGACAAGGACCTCGTGATCGGCCGGCACGTCACCGTCGGCCACCTGGCCATGATCCACGCGAAGGAGGTCGGCGACCGCTGCCTCGTGGGCATCCACGCCGTGCTCCTCAGCGGGGCCGTCATCGGCGAAGGCTCCCTCATCGCCGCCTGCGCCCTCGTCCGCGAGGACCAGGTCATCCCCCCGCGCTCCATCGTCGTCGGCGTCCCGGGGAAGGTGGTGGGGCAGGTCACCGACGCCCAATGGGCCGAAGCCGAGGCCCGCGCCCTCCGCTACCAGGCCCTCGCCTTCCGCCATACCCAGGGCCTCTGAAGTACGAAACAGACGGTCTGTTTCGTACCTGGGACTCTGAAGTACGAAACAGACCGTCTGTTTCGTAACCGCCTCCTGTCTAGTTTCTATACAGATTCGTGCATTAGGGGCCTTGGCCTGAGACTTGCCATAGACAGGCCAAGTGATCACGCGCTTTCTGTCGTTCGGCGGCTCGACGGCCCTCCATGCCGGCTTGCTGGGGGCCTTCGTCTGGGCCGGGCTCGCGAGCCGGGCTCCCGAGGCCTCCGTCGCGGTCTCGACGCCCGTCCCCATCCGCCTCGAAGCGGAGACGGAAGATCCCAGCCCCGTGGAGTTCGACGCCGCCCCTCTCCCCGAATCCCTGCCTCTCGCCGAGGCCGAGCTGGAGTTCGAGCCGGAGCGGGTCGTCGACATCTCCGAGCCGGTTCGCGCGTTCGCGCCTTCTCGAGAAAGGCCGGCCGAGCGGCCTCTTCGCGACACCACCCGCGTTCCCGCCGCCGCTGAACCCGCCTCGGAAGTCGAAGCCGAAATCGCCGCGGTCGAGATCTACAACCCGCCGCCCGCCTATCCGCCCGCCGCCCGCCGCCGCTCCCAGGAGGGCCACGCCCTGATCGGCCTGCGGATCCTGAAGGACGGCTCGGTCGCGGATCCCGTCGTCCTGGAGTGCGTCGGCTCGCCGCTGTTCGCGGAGGCCGCCTTGAAAGCGGTCATCGACTGGCGCTATCAACCCGCCACGCTGGGAGGCGTTCCCGTGGATCGCGTCCACCGCGTGAGATTCACCTTCAAGATCCAAACCTGATTCGGAACGGCTGGGGGAGAACGGGCATGCGACTGGTTCTGATGCTGTTGTTCATCGGCGGCGCGCTGTTCGCGCAGGAAACAAAGCCCAAGCAGCAGGACGTGACCATCTACGGGACGTCGCCGGAGAAAGGGCAGCAGCTGTTCGACGCCCCCTACTCGACGAACGCGATCGACGAGAACGACATCGTCCAGCGGCGGATGTCGCGCACCTTCCCGGAAGCCCTCGAGGAGACGCCCGGCGTCAGCGTGCAGAAGACGGGCCCGGGGCAGGGCTCGCCCTTCATCCGCGGCTTCACGGGCTTCCGGAACGTGCTGCTCATCGACGGCATCCGCCTGAACAACTCCGTCTTCCGCGAGGGCCCCAACCAGTACTGGGCCACGGTGGACTCCTACATGATCGACTCCATCGAGGTGGTGCGGGGGCCGTCGAGCGTCCTCTACGGCAGCGACTCGATCGGCGGCACGGTGCTGGCCACGACGAACGGCCCGGCGTTCCTGGACGCGAAGCACTTCGGCGGCCGGACGATCGGGCGCTACGCGTACTCGGAGGACGCGTACCAGGCGCGCCAGGAGGTCTGGGCGAGCGGCGGGGGCGTCGGCGCGTTCGTCGGCGGCACCTACCGCGACTACCACGACATGAACGGCGGCAAGCACGTCGGCTGGACGGAGGGCACGGGCTACGACCAGTACGGAGCCGACGCGAAGGTGAGCTTCAAGGTCGGCGAGAAGTCCGAGATCGTCTTCGCGGCGCAGCGCGACCGCACCCACAACTCGCCGCGCTGGCACCGGACCGTCGACTCCGACAGCTGGCACGGCACGACGCCGGGCACCGAGCTGCGCGACGACTTCGAGCAGGACCGCGACCTCTACTACGTCCAGTACCGCGGCCGCTACACCGACGCGGCCGTCGACGCCGTCACGCTCAGCCTCTCCTTCCACCAGCAGGCCGAGAAGGAGAACCGCAAGACCAATCCCGCGACGCTCGCCCAGCAGGTGCGCCTGCACGACGTCGACACCCTGGGCTTCTTCACCCGCGTCGGCAAGCAGACCAGCGCCGGCTACTTCACCGCCGGCGTCGACGTCTACCGCGACGACGTGAGCTCCGACGGCTACAACCGCGACGCCGCCGGCGTCCTCACCAAGCTGCCGCGCGGCAACGTCGCCGGCGAGGCGGAGTACCTGCTGACGGGCGTCTTCATCCAGGACGAGATCACGCTCGGCGGCCTCGACATCGTGCCCGGGCTGCGCTTCACCCGCGCCTCGGTGGACGCGGAGGACGTCGATCCCAACCTCGCGGACGCGACCGACATCCCCGACCTCGACGACGACTACTCCGCGGTCACGGGCAGCCTGCGCTTCGTCTTCCACGTGAACGAGAACTGGAACGTGATCGCCGGCTGGGGCATGGGCTTCCGGGCGCCCTCGCTCGACGACACGACGGTGGTGGCGTCGGTCGGCGCGGGCTCGATCGACTTCGGCGGCCCGGACCTCGATCCGGAGAAGAGCCACACGTTCGATGTCGGCGTGCGGAGCCAGTACGAAAGCTGGGGCACGAGCGCCTTCGCCTTCTACACGCTGCTGCGCGACTTCATCGTCCGCGTGCCGATCGGGGACGTGGCCGGCGACGCCGCCATCGACTTCCAGCGCGAGAACGCGGCCGACGGCTGGGTCTACGGCTTCGAGGTCGAGTTCTTCGTCAAGCCGACGGCGGAAGTCACGCTGTTCGCGGATTGGGGCTACGCCCGGGGCAAGGTCGACCAGCGGACCACGGCGGGCGTGGACGCGGGCGAGCAGCCGCTCGGCAAGGTCGGGCCGTCCATCCTCCACGTGGGCGCCCGCTACGCGCCGGTGGACGGCGCGTTCTGGATCGAGGGGCTGGTCACGGCCGCCGACCGCCAGTCCCACCTCTCGATCAGCGACGGGGCCGACCCGCAGCGCATCCCCCAGAAGCACGGCACGCCGGGGTACACGGCCTACACGGTCCGCGGCGGCTACCGGGTCAGCGAGTTCGCGACGCTGACGGCGGCCGTCGAGAACATCTCCGACAAGGACTACCGCGTGCACGGCTCCGGCGTGAACGAGCCGGGCGTGAACGCGGTCGTGGGCCTCGATTTGAAGTACTAGAGGGGATTGGCGACGACGCGGGAGATCCGGAGATCGGACGGATCCGGGGATCCATCCCCGGCGGGATAAGGGGGCGCTCGGATGCGGGTGGCTTCCTCGTATAATGGCCTGATCGTGGTACAGCGGGATCTCCGGGGAACGATTCTGGCCGGCTGCCGGCTGAACGCCCTGATCGGCCGCGGGTCGATGGGCGAGGTCTGGCAGGGGGTGCATCTTGCCCTCAAGCGGCCCGTCGCCCTGAAGATCCTCGCCGTCGGGCCCCGCGACGCCGACGGCGAGGAGGCCATCCTCCGCGAAGCCCGCGCCCTCGCCCGCGTCGAGCACCCCAACGTCGTCAAGGTCTACGACGTCAAGTTCGAGGACGAGGCCCTCTGCATGATCCTCGAGCTGGTCGAAGGGCGGACGCTCCAGGCCCGAGTCCAGGAGAGCGGCGCGTTCGGCGAGGCCGACCTCTACGACGCCGCGCTCGGCGCCGCCCGGGGCGTCGCCGCCATCCACGGCGCCGGCCTGGTCCACCGCGACCTCAAGCTCGACAACGTCGTGATGACCGACGCCGGGGCGGTCAAGATCACCGACTTCGGCCTCGCCGTCGCCCGCGGCGGCGAGGACGGCTACAAGGGCTGCGTCGTCGGCACGCCCCCGTACATCTCGCCCGAGCAGTGGATCGGACGTCCCATCGACGGCCGCGCCGACCTCTACGCGCTGGGCGTCATGCTCTACGCGTGCGCGACGGGCGCGTTCCCCTACCAGGGCAAGACCGTCGACGACTACAAGCACGCCCACCTGAAGACGCTGGCCCCGAAGCCGGACGTCGACGCGGGCCTCGCCGCCGTCCTCCTCAAGCTGCTCAAGAAGGATCGCAACAAGCGCTATCAGACGATCGACGAGGTGATCGCCGACCTCGAGCGCTGCCGCCGCGGCGAGCGCCCGGCGGCGGCCGCGGTGGTCGGCAAGAAAATCACGTGCGCCTTCTGCGGCGAGTCGGTGGCGCCGGTCGACGGCGTCTGCCCCGAGTGCAAGGAGGCGGCCGGCCCGGCGGGGCCGATCGAGCTCAGCCTCCGCGAGGACGAGTTCAAGTGCCCGAGCTGCAAGGTCATCGTGCGGCGCGGCCAGCGCGCCTGCCCCGGCTGCGCCAAGGGCTTCTGTCAGAACTGCCTGATCAAGCTGGCCGCGGCCGGGGGGCTGTGCGCCCCCTGCGCGAAGGCCGCCCGCCCCCCGACTCAATGAGCGAGCGCAGGATCCGGCCGAGCTTCTGCGGCTCGTGGCGGATGAAATGCGGGCCGACCGACATCCCCGCGCCGCCCCGCGCGTAGAGCGACAGCACGTCCTTGCCCTCCGGCTCCAGCAGGTCGCCGCCGATCACCCGGGTCTCGCGGAGGCCGTCGACGTCCAGCCGCACCGGCTCCGAGCCGTCCTTCCTGTAGGCCTTGAGCCAGGCGTCGGGCGGGCGCTTCGTGTTGACGATGGCGACGTCCGGGGCGGTGCCGACGACCTGGGCGAGCGTCTCGATGTGGTCGCGCGCGCTCATGCCGTCGGTCTGGCCGGGCTGGGTCATGATGTTGACGATCTGGACTTTCAACGCGGGGGAGACGCGCAGGGCGGTCTGGATGCCGCGGGGGAGGAGGGCGGAGACGATGCCGGTCATGAGCGAGCCGGGGCAGTAGACGACCAGGTCCGCGTGCGCGATCGCCCGCACGCAGGCGGGGTGGCATTCGACGACCGGCCAGTGGAAGAGGTCGACGATCGGCACGCGCGGCTCGCGGCCGATGATCTCCCACTCGCCGCGGACGAGGCGGCCGTCGGCGAGGCGGGCGCAGATCTGGGTGGACTGGTCCGAAACCGGGATGATCCGCGGCGCGATGCCGAGCTCGTCGCCGAGCGCGCGCATGGCGGCCGAGAGCGAGCCCGTCTGCGAGATCAGCGCGCAGACGATGAGATTGCCGAGGCTCACGCCGTCGAGCTCGCCCTCCTTGAAGCGGTGGCGGAGGAGGCGGCTGAGGAGGATGTCGTCGTCCGCCAGCGAGGCGAGGCAGTTGCGGATGTCGCCCACCTGGGGGATGCCGAAGATCTTGCGGAGGGAGCCGCTGTGGCCGCCGTTGTCGGTGACGCCGACCAGCGCGGTGATGTCGAGCGGCAGCTTCGACAGCCCTCGCAGGACCTGCGACTGGCCGGTGCCGCCGCCGATGCAGACGACTCGCTTGCGCGCCATGGGACATGAGCATAGCATGGGCCCCCATGTCGGATCTCGTCCTCGTGCCGATCGGCGTCGCGGTCGGGCTGGTCGGCGCGCTGATCGGCGTGGGCGGGGGCTTCTTCGTGGTGCCCTTCCTGCTGCGGGTCTGGAAGCCGGGGACGTTCACGCCCGAGACGGCCACCGCCAGCTCGCTCGGGATCGTGCTGGTGTCGGCGCTCTCGGGGACCTGGGCGAACGCGCGGAGGAAGCGGATCGACGTCCGCATGGGCCTCGTGCTGGCCGCGGGGACGCTGCCCGGCGCGTGGGTGGGACGTCGATTGCATCAGATCCTCTCCGACCGCGCGTTCGCGTGGTCGTTCGCGGCGCTGCTGACGGCCGTCGCGCTCTACCTCGTGCTCGTGAAGCTCAAGCCGGGGAAGGGGCTGCTGCGGGGGACGTCGAGGGAGCTCGTCGACTCCGACGGCCAGGCGCACCGCTACGAGCTGAACGCGGCGGCGGGCGTGATCTCGGGCACGCTCGTGGGGGTGGTGTCGTCGCTCTTCGGGGTCGGCGGCGGGCTGATCCTGGTGCCGTTCATGGTGGTGGCGTACGGCGCGCCGACGGTCGTCGCGACGGCGACGTCCCAATTCGCGTTCATCTTCACGTCGCTGGTGGGGCTGGGGGTGTCGCTGATCGACGGCCACCTGACGCCGGAGGGCTGGAAGGTGGTGGGGCTGATGGGGCTGGGGGTGGCGCTGGGGGCGCAGATCGGGGTGGCGATCGCGAAGAAGGTGCCGGAGCGGGTGGTGCGGGGGATCCTGGCGGCGGTGATCGTGGGGGTGGCGGTGTCGATGGTCCGGAAAGGTGGTTGATTCGTCCGGGGCGAGAGATATACTTGGTTCGGGCCCACAGGTAGGAGAGGGACGGGTTTCCGGGGCCGCATCGGGAAGGTTTTAGTGGCACGTCTTTCCGCGCTACATCCCTTCACTTCCATTTTCCCCCACGAGAGGATCTAGGCATGTCCGCGTTCGCCGACAAGCAGATCAAGTGCATCGAGTGCAACAAGGACTTCACGTATACGGCGGCGGAGCAGGAGCTCCATAAGTCCCTGGGCTACCAGAACGAGCCCAAGCGCTGCAATCCCTGCCGCGAGGCCAAGCGCCAGCGTCGCCCGGGAGGCCGGGACCGCGGCGCGGCTCCCGCCGCCCCTGCGGAGAACGGCGCGGCTCCGGCCGTCGCCGGCGCTCCGGCGGTTCCCGCGGCCCCGACGGCGGCCCAGGCGGCGCCTCCGCCTCCGCGCCCCCCGCAGCAGAACCGGCCGCCGCAGCAGCAGCAGCGCCAGCCGCAGCAGCAGGGCAGGGGTGGCCGGGACGGGGGACGTCGAGGCCCTCCGCCTCCGCCGCGCGAGAACCGGGAGAACCGGGGAGGCCCCGGGCCCGGCGCGGATCCCGGCTTCGCGCCGCGGGAGTTCTTCCTGGCGATCTGCGCGGAGTGCGGGAAGGAAGCCCAGCTGCCCTTCAAGCCGCGCGGGGACCGTCCGGTGCTCTGCATCGAGTGCTTCGCCCAGAAGCGCACCGGCTAGAGCACCCCGAAGAGGGGATCCGGGGATTCGACGGATCGGCGACGACGCGGGAGATCCGGAGAAGGGGCGGATTCGGGGATCGATCAATTCATCCGTCTCTTCGCCCGATCTCCCAGAAGGGTAGGGGATCCCTCCTATCTCCGCATCCCCCCCTCGGGGAGAATCTTTACATCAACGCTTGACGCCCATCGCGGCGTACGTTACTCTTTCATAGGAGATTGAAACTCAGTCTCAGTTGCAAATGGGATCCGACGACCAACTGCGCTCCATCCAGGAGTACATGAGCTCGCGGGGCTTCAAGCTCACGCGGCCGCGCCGCCGCGTCGTCGAGAAGCTCCTCGCCGTGAAGGGGCACGTCTCCGCGGACGAGCTTTTCGACCTCCTCCGCAAGGACAAGGAGGACGTCTCCCGCGCCACCGTCTACCGCACCCTTTCCATCGTCAGCCAGTCCGGCCTCGTCGACGGCCACGACTTCGACGGCGGACGTCGCGTCTACGAGCCCATGGTCGGCCGCGCCCACCACGACCACCTCTTCTGCATCTCCTGCGGCAAGGTGATCGAGTTCGAGGAGGACGGCATCGAGCGCCTCCAGGAGGCCGTCGTCGCCCGCTACCGCTTCACCCCCGTCTACCACAGCCACAAGATCTTCGGCTACTGCGAGAACTGCGCGCCGCCGCGGGGAGTCCGCCGGTGACGCTCGGCGAGCTGACCCTCGACCGCCCCGCCGCCATCGTCGGCGTCGGCGGTCCCGCCCCGCTCGCCCGCCGCCTCCAGGCCATGGGCTTCCTCCCCGGCGCCCCCGTCCGCGTCGTCCAGGTCGCCCCGCTCGGCGACCCCATCACGGTCGACCTCGACGGCTGGCGCGTCAGCCTCCGCCGCTCCGAGGCCTCCCTCCTCGAAGTCCGGCCGGAGCTTGAAGGAGCCGCGCCGTGACGACCGCCGCCGTCGACACCCTCCGCGTCGCCGTCGCCGGCAACCCTAACACCGGCAAGAGCAGCCTCTTCAACGCCCTCACCGGCGCCCGCCAGCACGTCGGCAACTACCCCGGCGTCACCGTCGAGCGCCGCCAGGGACGTCGCGGCGACCTGACCCTCGTCGACCTCCCCGGCACCTACAGCCTCACCGCCAGCAGCCCGGACGAGAAGGTGGTCGTCGACGTCCTCCTCGGCCGCCATCCCGGCGAGCCGAAGCCGGACGCCGTGCTCTGCGTCGTCGACGCCAACAACCTGCGCCGCAATCTCTATCTCGTCTCCCAGATCGCCGAGACCGGCCTGCCGATCGTGATCGCGCTGAACATGATCGACGAAGCCGAGGCGAAAGGCGTGAAGATCGACGTCCCGCTGCTCCGCCAGCGGCTCGGCGTGCCCGTCGTGGCGACGGTCGCGCCGACGGGCGTGGGCATCGGGGAGCTGGGCGACGCCCTGCGCGCCGCCTCGGGCGGCTTTCCGCCGGTCGCCTGGCCCGCCGGCGTGAAGGGCCCGGCCTTCGAGCACTTCCAGAACGCCGACGGCGAGGCGGCCGTCCGCTACGCGCACCTCGAGGCGCTGACGAAGGGCGTGGTGACGGCCGGCGATCCCGCCCGCGCGCGCGACGGCTTCGCGGCCGACCGCCTGCTGACGCACCGCGTCTTCGGGCTCGCGATCTTCCTCGCCATCATGTTCGCGATGTTCTCCTCGATCTACTGGGTGGCGGACCCGCTCATGAAGGGCGTCGACGCGGCCTTCGGCTGGATGGGGACGAAGGCGGCGGCGGCCCTCGAGGGCCGGCCGATGCTCCAGAGCCTGGTCGAGACCGGGATCATCGGCGGCGTGGGCGGGGTGGTGATCTTCCTGCCGCAGATCCTGATCCTCTTCATGTTCATCGCGATCCTCGAGGACAGCGGCTACATGTCGCGCGCGGCGTTCCTCATGGACCGGGTCTTCGGCTGGACGGGCCTCAACGGCAAGAGCTTCGTCCCCATGCTCTCGAGCTTCGCCTGCGCGATCCCGGGCGTCATGGCGACGCGGACGATCGAAGATCCCCGGGCCCGCCTGACCACGATCCTCATCGCGCCGCTCATGAGCTGCTCGGCGCGCCTGCCCGTCTACGTGATCCTGATCGGCGCCTTCGTCCGGCCGGCCTACGGCCCCTTCTGGGCCGGCGCCGCGCTCTTCGGCATGCACCTCGTCGGCCTGGTCGTCGGCCTGCCGCTCGCCGCCCTGATGAACCGCTTCTTCCTCAAGGTCAAGGCCATCCCGTTCATCCTCGAGATGCCGCCCTACCGACGTCCCCGCGCCGGCGCCGTGCTGCGCCGCATGTGGTTCAGCGGGAAGGAATTCACCGTCCGCGCCGGCACCGTCATCCTCGCCTTCGCCATCGTGATCTGGGCCCTGACGTACTTCCCGGGCCCCGCCGGCGGCGACGAGGCCACCCGCCTCGAGGACAGCTATCTCGGCCGCGCGGGCAAGACCGTGCAGCCCGCGTTCGCGCCGGCCGGCTTCGACTGGAAGCTCACGATCGGCGTCCTCGCCGCCTTCCCGGCCCGCGAGCTCATCGTCCCCACCCTCGGCATCCTCTACGCCGTCGACGAGGAGGACGAAAAGAGGCTCCAGGAGAAGATGGCCGCCGCCTACACCGGTCCGATCGCGGCGGCCGTCATGGTCTTCATCGCGTTCTGCCTGCAGTGCGGCTCGACCGTCGCCGTGATGGCCCGCGAGGCGGGCTGGCGCTGGGCGGGCTTCGCCTTCGCGTACATGACCGCCCTCGCCTGGGTGGGGGCCGTCGCGACTTATCAGATTGGGAGAGCCGTATGGACGCTCTGATCACGGCCGCGGTGGTGGCCCTGGCCGTCGCGTTCCTGGCCTGGCGGGCCTGGCCGCGGCGGAAGGCCTGCGCGGGCTGTCCCGTGAAGCGCTGAAGATAAACAGAGCCGCCGTCGGAAGCGAGCTTGCGACCCTTCCCGGCGGCGGCTCTTGGGTCGACGGGGCTGTTCCCCGCCGACCTCCTTTATAACCCGCCTTGGGCGGGATTGCAAAGAGGAGGTCCGATGCTTTCTGTACTCATGGTGATGGCTCTGCAGCAGGACGTGGACGCGCTGAAGAAGCGCGTGGACGAATTGGAACGGAAGCTCTCGGGCGGCCAGGAAGGCGACCTGCCGAAGGCCGCCCAGGACGCCAAGCGCGACGCGGGCGAGGTCTATTCCAAGCCCTTCCTCGCGCGCTTCGGCCGCAACGTCTATCTCGGCGGCTACATCGACCTCGAGTTCATCGGGACCGAGGACAACAACAGCGACACCTTCGACCAGCACCGGCTCGTGCCGTTCATCTACGCCGACGTCACCAAGAACGTGAAAGTCGCGGCCGAAATCGAGATCGAGCACGGCAACGGCACCGAGCTCGGCGTCGAGTTCGCGCACGTGGACTATTGGATGCACGACCTCATCAACTTCCGGGCGGGGATCATCCTCGACCCCCTGGGCAAGTTCAACCTCACGCACGACGCGCCGTTCCAGGACCTCACGCTGCGGCCCCTCGTCGACGAGGCCATCATCCCGGCCGTCCTGCGGGAGCCGGGCGTCGGGTTCTTCGGCAGCCTCGACCTCGACCCCTGGGAGATCGAGTACGAGGTGTACCTCGTGAACGGCTTCAAAGGCCTGACCAAGCTGGGCGTCACCAACATCAGCCGGACCGCCGGGCTGCGGAACGCGCGGCCCCACCTGGGCGCGACCGGGTTCGGGTCGGCCTACCGCGATTTCAACGACGACAAGGCGGTCGTCGGGCGCGTGTCCGCCTCGCCCTTCCTGGGCCTGGAGGCCGGGATCTCCGCGCACACGGGAATGTACGACGAGCGCGGTGACAACCGCCTCACGATCTGGGCCGTCGACTGGACCGTCAACCTCGGCGGCATCGCCCGGGCCGTCGGCGCCCCCGCGGAGTTCTTCACGCGCTTCGAGGTCGTCGGCGAGACCGCCCGCGCCCTGATCAGCCGCGACGCGCTGGCGAGGACGGCCGGCGTGCCGGACGACTTCGACGGCCTCTACGTCGAGACGCGCTTCCATTTCATGCCCGACTTCCTCCGCGCGATCGTGCCGGGCGCGTCGGACGAGTCGACGTTCACGCTGGTGTACCGCTGGGACGACGTCGATCTCGACGGCTTCAAGCGCGACGCCCACACGGTCGGCGTCAACTTCCGCCCCATCGAGGATACGGTCTTCAAGTTCGAGGTGCAGTTCCGCGAGGAGCACGGGCTTCAGCCCGACCTGCAGAATGACGCGTACGTGTTTTCCGTGGCGACTTATTTTTAAGCGCCGCGGAGCGGCGCTTACCCTGAGCGAAGCTCCGCCCCGAGGGGCGGAGCGGAGTCGAAGGGTTAGCCTGACGCGAGGAGGCGTGTTCCTCCTTTGCGCCGGGCTCGGCTGCGCCGGCGTGGCCGCCCCGGAGCGGAGCTTTCAGGCTCCGCCCGGGGAGGTCCGCGCCGCCACGCTCGCCGCCCTCGCCGCGCACGAGGACGTCCGCGAGGAGGGCGACGTCCTGCGCGCCGGCTGGGGGCCCGAGCGCGAGTCCGGCAGCCAGGGCTTCCTGCTGGGGCAGGGATACCGCTACCGGACGCGCTACACGGTGCTCCTGAGCGGCCCGACGGCCTCCGTGAGCGCGGTCGTCGAGCGCCGGGCGCCCGGCGGCGTGCGCTCCCGGAACTGGGAGAGGGTGGACGGCGAAGCGGCGGCGGAAGCCCTGCTCGCGGAGATCGGACGTCGATTGGAGAAGAACCCGTGATGGCGCTCGCGGTCGTCCTCGCTCTCGGAGGCGAGACCTACCTCAGCAAGTCCGAGGCGCTCAAGCTCGTCTTCCCGAACGGGGAGGAGGTCGAGGAGCGCTGGGTGGACGCGGATCCCGACGTCCATCGCGCCCTCGAAGAGCGCTGCGGCGTGTCGCCCTCCCGTTTCCTGGTCTACCTCGGGCGGCGCGACGGCAAGATCGCCGGGTACGCGATGATCCTTCGCGAGATCACCAAGACCCTGCCGGCGACGTTCATCGTCGGCGTCGATCCCGCCGGCGCCGTGACGGAGGTCGCCGTGCTGTCCCACGAGGAGCACATCGGCGGGGAGTGCCGCAAGGAGCGCTTCCTCCGGCAGTTCGACGGCGCCACGGCCGCCTCGAACCTGAAGGTCGGCGGCGGCGGCGGCGTGCTCCCGATGAGCGGCGCGACGATGTCCTGCAACGCCGTCGCCCGGGCGGTCCGGCGCACGGCCCTCTTCGTCAAGCTGCAGCTCGTCGACAAGCTCCAGGCGCGGGAGCCGGTCCGCCGCAAGAAGCTCCTCATGGGCTCGTTCCTCGAGATCACGGCCGACGGGGACGCGGCGGCCGTCGAGAAGGCCTTCGACGCCGTCAAGCGCGTCGAGAAGGCGATCTCGAACTACGACGAGGCCAGCGAGCTCTCCCGCCTGCACCGCGAGCGCGCGATCGAGGCGGGCTCCGACCTGCTCGCGTTCGTGAACGACTCCCTCCGGTACGCGAAGGAGACGGGCGGCGCCTTCGATCCCACCGTCGCGCCCCTCGTGCGGCTCTGGGGCTTCAAGGAAGGCCGCCACCGCGTGCCCGTCGACGCCGAGATCGAGGTCGCGTTGAAGGCGGTCGGGATGTCGAAGGTGAAGGTCGACGGCCGCCGCGTCGCGCTGCCGGAGGGCGTCGAGCTGGATCCCGGCGCGATCGGCAAGGGGCAGGGCGTCGACGCCGCCGCCGTCGCGCTGCGGGAGGCGGGCGTGACGCGCGCGCTGATCGACTTCGGCTCGACCCAGCTCGCGATGGGACGCTGGGCGGTCGAGATCCGCGATCCGTTCGTCGAGGGGAAGTCGCTGGGCACGCTGACGCTGGAGAACGAGACGCTTTCGACGTCCGGCGGCTACGAGAAGTTCTTCGAGAAGGACGGGAAGACGTACGGGCACATCCTGGATCCGCGCACGGGGCGGCCCGCGGAGCGAGTCGCGGCGACGTCCGTCGTCGCCCCGACCGGCGCCGAGTCGGACGCGCTCTCGACGGCCGTCTACGTGGACGGGAAGATCCCCGCGGGCCGCGCGGCCCTGCTGGTGCGTCCGGACCGGACGGTCGAGGTCGCGGAATCCCTGCGCGCGAAGTTCCGCCGGAGCGGCGAATGATCGCCGCGCGGCTGGGCAGGGGGGGGACGTCTTGGTTCCTGGCTCTTGGCGCTTGGAGCTTACGCTAGATGCCTCCCTACATGGCGATCCCGCACTACCACCTGTCGAAGCTGCCGGTCACGACGAAGGTGGCGCTGACGGGCTTCTCGCTGGCGACGCTGGCGGCGATCGCGTTCTCGGTCTTCGCGGTCTTCGCTGAGCGGACGGACCTGGGCTCGAAGGGCGTGAAGGCGAACTTCGCGGGCGACGAGCGGGTGTTGAAGGAAACGGGCGAGAAGTTCGACAAGATGTACGCGGAGCCGACGAAGCGGGCGCTCTACGACATCGTCCATCCGCACTCGTTCATGATGCCGCTGCTGTACTTCGTGCTGACGCACATGATGGAGATGAGTTACGGCGGGCGGAACCTCAAGCTCGCGATGTACGGCGCGGCCTTCGTCTCGATGATGCTCGTCGTCTTCGCGCCGCTCCTCGTGGCCTGGAAGCTGTCGACCGCCCCCCTGGCGCTGGCCGGCGTCACGGTCATGTCGCTGACGTTCTCCTACATGGCCGTCGTGCCCCCCTGGCAGATGTGGTTCGCGGCCAAGCCCAAACCGCCGGTATAATCGCCGGCGGATGAGCGTCTTCCGCTGCGCCGCCTACCTGATGCCCCTGCTCGCCGGCTTCGGCGCCGCCTGGGCGCTGGCGTCGACGGAAGGACGTCCCGCGCCGCGCCGTCTCGCGATCCTCGGCGCCGTCCTCCTCGTATGCCTGCCCTTCGGCCGCGCCGGGCTGGTCGCCCTCTCGCTCGCGCTGCTCGTCGCGGCGGCCTATCTCGCCGCCCGGGCCCTCCGCGTGCCCGCCGGGCCGGCCCAGGTCGTCGCGTCCCTCCTCCCCGTCGCGCTTTACGCGACCCTCTTCCTCTTCGCGCCCGTCTACGATTCGACCCCGCGGACCGACGCGGACATGGGACGTCGCCTCACGCTCGCCCTCGAGCTGAGCCCGATCTCGACGCTCGCGGTCTCCGTCTTCGACGACAACTTCTACCACCGGCCGACGTTCTACCGGCTCGACTTCGCCGCGTACAAGCACGCGCCGCCGAGCTGGACGGGGACGGTGGCGATGTACCTGACGGCCGCCGCCGCGCTGGGCGCGATCGCCCTGGGCGGCTTCGCCTTGCGGAAGAAGGCCGCGTGAGCCGCTACGCGAAGCAGGTCCTGTTCAAGCCGCTGGGCGAGGCGGGGCAGAAGAAGCTCGCGACGTCCCGCGTCGCGGTGATCGGCCTGGGCGCGCTCGGCTCGATGATCGCGAACCATCTCGTGCGGGCGGGCGTGGGCTTCGTCCGGCTGATCGACCGCGATTTCGTGGAGCTCGACAACCTCCAGCGGCAGGTGCTCTACGACGAGGAGGACGTGAAGGCCGCGCTGCCGAAGGCGGTCGCGGCGGAGCGTCGGCTGTCGAAGATCAACTCCGAGGTCCGCCTCGAGGCTCGGGTCGTCGACGTCTCGCACGCGAGCGTCGAGGGGCTGATTCAGGACGTCGACCTGGTCGTCGACGGCCTGGACAACTTCGAGACGCGGTTCACGCTGAACGACGCGTGCGTGAAGCTGGGGAAGCGCTGGGTGTACGGCGGCTGCGTGGGCAGCTACGGGATGGTGATGACGGTGCTGCCGGGGGAGGGGCCCTGCTTCGCGTGCCTGGTGGGCGAGAAGCCGGCGCCGGGGTCGTCGCCGACCTGCGACACGGCCGGCGTGCTGAACACGGCGGTGGCGGTGGTCGCGTCGCTGGAGTCGACCGAGGCGCTGAAGCTCCTGATCGGGAAGGCCGAGCCGCCGGCGCTGCAGACGCTGGACGTCTGGACGAACCAGTGGCAGCGGGTGAAGGTGCCGCGGGCGGACACTTGCGACGCCTGCGGGAAGCGGGACTTTCGACATCTCGTGGCCGCGCCGTCCGGCACCGCCGTGCTCTGCGGCCGCAACGCGGTGCAGATCAGCCCGGCGAGTCCGGCGACGCTGGACCTCGCGGAAACCGAGCGCCGGCTCTCGGCGCTGACCAAAGTCCGGCGGAACGAGTTCCTGCTCAAGGCGTCGATCGACGGCTGCGAGCTCACGCTCTTCCCCGACGCCCGCGCGATCATCCAGGGCACGAACGACCCCGCCCGGGCGCGCTCGCTCTACGCGCGCTACGTGGGTGCCTAGCGCCGGAATTTCAATTCTTAGCTCCCAATTGCGCACGTCCGCGTCAGATTAGAGAAAGGTGAGACGCCTTCTAACGAACTGGCTGTCCTGGGCCATCTTGGCGCCGCTGCTGATGCTGGCGCTTTTCGGGATTCATCATGAGTCCCTGCGCCACGTCTGCCTCTGCGGCTCGACGATCAGCGGCTCCCATTGGCTGTTCGGGGTCGGAAACGATGTCCTGATGTTCGGCGCGCATGGAGGCAGCGAGTCGAATTCGGCCTTTTACGAAGACTTCCTGACGGACGGGCACATTCACACGTGGCCCGTTCGGGACGGAACACGTCGAAGCGTGTGGGGCAAGAGGCCCGTATACGGCTTCGCGCCGGAAGCGGGCGTCGCGCTCCTGTACCATAACGATCCGGCGTTTCGGGCGTGGCTCCGCGCTCAGGTGGCCTCCGGGGTGGTCACGCGGGAGATGATCCGGGCCGCCGTGGATCTGCGGCCGCCCGAGAGCTGCGATTTCGGCTGGACGCCGCCGTGAAGCGCCTCCTGAAAAGCTGGGTGTTCTGGGTGTTTATCGCGCTCCCGCTCGGGGCGACCGCCGCCTACTTCACCTACCAGCGGCGGGACAACTACGAGTGCGTCTGCGCGTCGAGGCAGGTCCGCTCCCAATGGCACTTCGGCTTTTCGGGGACCTCCGTGCCGCTCAGCGCGATCTCCGAAACAACGCGCACGTCGCGCTTCCTGCTCGACTTTCCGGACCCGGTCCATGCGCACGTCTGGGGCTTTCGGCAGGGTTCGCCTTACTATCTGCTGGGCACCTCGTGGGGCGGCTGCGGCGTGGGAGGCCGGGAAGTCCGCAATGACCTCCTGCGCTCTTATGAGGCCGTGCCGAAGTTCGCCGACTCCCTCCAGGCGAGAATCCAGCGCGGGGAGCTCACCCCTGCCGAGGTCCTCGCCGCCCTCCGCGCGCCCGAAACCACGGCCGCGGGAAACGCGTGGATGGCGGAGTGGAAGGTCGACTGATACTATCGGGGCCATGATCTATCTCGACAACGCCGCGACCTCGTGGCCCAAGCCCGAGGGCGTGTACCGCGCGATGGATCAGTTCGCGCGCGAGTTCGCGGGCAACCCGGGGCGCTCGGGGCACCGGATGGCCGTCGAGAGCGAGAAGCGCGTCCAGGGCTGCCGCGAGGCGCTGGCCCGGCTGCTGCGGGCGGAGAGCGCCGATCGCGTCATCCTCACGCTCAACGCCACCGACGCCCTGAACATCGCGATGAAGGGCCTGCTGCGCAAAGGCGACCACGTCATCACCTCCCAGATCGAGCACAACTCCATCAACCGCCCGCTGGCCCGGCTGGCCGCCGAAGGCTTCCTCACCTACGACAAGGCGCCGTCGGAGCCGGACGGGTCGGTGGCGACGTCCTCCATCGAAGTCCTGATCCGCAAGAACACCAAGCTCATCGCCATCACCCAGTGCTCCAACGTGCTCGGCGTCCTCAATCCGGTCGACGAGTACGCGAAGCTCGCGAAAGCCCACGGCGTCCTCACGCTCATCGACGCGTCGCAGTCGGTCGGCGTGGTGCCCCTCGACGCCCGGAGCTTCGACCTGGTCGCCTTCCCGGGCCACAAGAACCTCTTCGGGCCCATGGGCACCGGCGCGCTCTACGTCCGGCCGGGGCTCGACCTCGACTTCTTCCGCGAGGGCGGCAGCGGCTTCAAGGCCGAAGAAGAGCGACACCCCACGGAGATGCCCTTCCGCCTCGAAGGCGGGACGCCCAACGCCCACGGCTACGCCGGCCTCCTCGCCGGGATCGAGTTCGTGGAGAAGGAGGGGGTCGAGAGGATCGGCCGCCACGAGCGCGAGCTGGCGCTGAAGTTCGCCGACGGCCTCCGCGGCAACCGGAAGGTGACCGTCTACTCCTGCCGGAGCCGCGAGAAGTCGCTGGGGCCGGTCTCGCTGACGATCAAGGGCCTGGAGCCGGCGGAGGTCGGGCGGATCATGGACGAGAAGTACGGGATCGCCTGCCGGCCGGGCCTGCACTGCGCGCCGGGGACGCACCGGTTCCTGGGGACGTCGCCCAAAGGCACGGTCCGCTTCAGCTTCGGCTGGTTCAACACGCTGGGGGACGTCGAGGCCGCCCTCCATGCCGTGAACGAGCTGAGTGTTACGAACTAAACTGGATGCTTCGTAACAGGTGTTACGAACTAAACTGGATGCTTCGTAACATCTCCGTCTAGTATCTGTTGACCCGGCCGAGCCGGGCGGGCTAGATTGAATCCTCTTCGGAGGTGGGACCATGAAGCGCGCGTGCACGATGTTCCTGGCGCTGGCGGCGGGCTGCAGCTCGGGGCCCGACGCGGATCCGGACGGCAGGCAGCCGGAAGCGGCGCGGCCCGCGCCGCCGTCCGCGAGCCCGAAGGAGGCCGAGATCTCGGCGACGCGCGCCCAGCTCGCCGCGAAGAAGGCCGACCTGTCCCAGGCGAACGCCGACCTCGACCGCCTGGCGGCCGAGCGCGAGCAGGGGGCCGCGGACGCCAAGCGGCTGGCGGAGATCGCCACGCTCGAGAACGAGGCCAAGCGCAAGAAGCAGGCCTGCTCGCTCGACATCGCCGAGCTCGAGGCGAAGCTGAAGGACCTCTCGGCCGGCTCGAAGCAGTCCGACGACCCGCTCGCCGCCGCCCTCGAGGAGGACGCGGCCGCCGAGCGCGAAAAAGTCGAGCGCCGCAAGGCCAAGGAAGAAGCCGACCGGTCGGCCGAGTCCCGCAAGATCGCGCAGGCCGACGCCGCGCGCCGCGCCGAATCCGAGGCGAAGGCCAAGGAGAAGGTCCCCGGCGGCGCCGCGCCCGGCGACGGCTCCATCGCCTTCGAGGAGCGCTGGGCGGACGTCATCCTCAAGGTCCGCGAGGCGATGCAGGAGTTCAAGCGCTGGTAGGCGCTTCCCGGAAAACAAAAAAGGCCCGGCTCAGGGATGAGCCGGGCCTTTTCTTTTTGAAGCCTTACTCTTTCGTCGGGTCGTGGTCCTTGCCGAACAGCTTCTTGTAGGTCGCCCGCAGCTGGTCGATGTGGGCGTGCTTGGTCTTCAGCTCGGCCTGGGCCTTCTCGATCTCCGCCTTCTGCTCGGGATTCGCGCCGACCGACAGCTGCTTGACCGTGCGCTCCTCGCGCTTGTACTCCATCCAGCGCTTGTTGATCTCGTCTTCCATGTTCCGCTGGTCCTCGGCCGTCGGCTTCGCCGGCGCTTCCGGCTCGGGCTCGCGCGGCTTCGGGGGCGGCGGCTTGGGCTTCTCGACCTCCACCGGGAACAGGCGGGTATCGAGCTCCTTGAAGCCCTTGACGAAGCGCGCCCCCATCGGCCCGAGGAACGACTCCATCTTCTCCTTCGACGACAGCAGGATCGGGCAGGCCGCCACCGGCAGCGCCGTCAGCAGCAGCGACAGCATGAACTTGCCGGGGCCGGAGGTGGTGGTGGCGACGTCCCCCGCGGGGGCCGCGCGCCGCTCCGTCTTCTCGCGCCGGAGCGCCGCCTTCTTGCCGACCGCCGGCACGGAGGCCGTGGCCGTCTGGACCGGCTGCGTCGCCGTCTTCGCCGGGATCGGCGGAGGCGACACTTTCGGAATCGACCCGGACCGCTTGGCCGGCGGAGGCTCGGGCAGGAGGTCCGGCTCCGGCTCGGCCGGTTCGGCGTTCTCCAGGTCCTCGAGGCGGACCGGGACCGCTTCGTCCGTGTCGGGCGGCGGCAGGACGGGCTCCGAGCTCTTCCGCTTCATGCGGTCGCTCTCGTCCAGCCAGGAGGGCAGCTCGACGCCCTCCTCCGGGCTCTGGGTTTCTTCGGCGGGGGAGGGAGACGCCTTGTCTTCGATGATCTTCACGCCGGCTTCGGCGCTGTCGGACGTCGAGGACGACGACGCGGCGAACTTCTTGACGAGGGCGACGGTGCCCGATTCTTTTTCCTTGGCCTGACCGCCGGAGCCCTCCGCCTGCCACTTGGCGAGGTCGAAGTCCGCGGCCGGCTTGATGTCGCCGTTCGGCAGCAGGATGAGGTCCTTCTGGCAGAGCGGGCAGGAGCCGCGCGCGGGCTTGGAGGGGATCTTGCCGTTGAAGGAGGCCTTGCAGTAGGGGCAGAAGACCTTGACCGTGGACTTGCCGGCGGACGGGGGCGCGGCGACGGCCACGGCGGCCGGGGCGGGGACGGGGGTCAGGCGCGGCGACGACGCGCGCCGGGCGGCGGGCGAGGGCGCGGGCTCGGCGCCTCCGCCGTCGCTCTTGAGGGCGGCGGTGCAGCGCTGGCAGTAGAACGGGCTGACGCCGGCCTGGCTTTCGTCGATCAGGACCTTGAGGGAGCACTTCTGACAGTGGCGGATCGGCATGGTCTAGGCCCCCCCCCACATGAAGACCATGACGCCGGCGGCGGTGCCGCCGAGCCAGACGACGGAGCCGACCGCCAGGGAGACGAAGCCCTTGGGGCGTTCGGTGAGGGCCAGGAGAAGCAGGATGAGGCCCAGCACGCCCTGGCCGAGCGCGAGGACGCCGAAGATGGCGACCGCGCGCGGGTCGGCGCCTCCCCGGCCGCCCACGTAACCGACGAAGAGGGAGGAGAGGAGCAGGAGGCCGTTCAGCATGAACAGCCGGGCCGACTTGCCGCCCTGGAGCGCCTTGGAGGCCCCTTCATCGCCGGTGACGATGAACCAGGTCCCCAGGATGAAGCCCCAGAGGGCGCCCAGGAGGAGGAAGCCGTCGGTCGGATAATCGCGTCCGAGGGCCCGGAAGGGAACGGAGGGGTCGTACTCGGCGCCCAGGAAGGAGCGTCCGTGGTGCATCCCCCTGGACACGAAGAAGAACAACGCGACTCCGCCGGCGAGAGCGAGCACGGCACCAAGCATTCGCTTCATATCGAACCAGTCTAGACCGCGGCAGCGCCGATTTCAACGATCAGGTTCAGAACGTCCCCCCCGCCCCCGAGGGGAGGTTCAGGTTCCGGTTCAGAAAATCCCCCTGCCCCCGGGG
>DASVNH010000006.1:0-7018 GCA_036383955.1 Planctomycetota bacterium
AGCCCCGTCCCCTGCCCCGGCGCCTTCGTCGTGAAGAACGGCTCGAACACCTTCTTCAGATTCTCCTCCGGAATCCCGCAGCCCGTGTCGGAGATCGTCACGGCGACGTCCTTCTCCCGCGCCCGGCTCGACACCCGGATCTTCCCGCCGCCGCTGCCCAGGGCGTCGGCCGCGTTCATCAGCACGCTGAGGAACACCTGGAGCAGCTGCCCCGCGTCGGCCTGCGGCGCCGGCGGCCGGCCGAGGTCCGTCTCGACGGCGAACGTGACGGCCCCGCGCTTGAAGCGGAGGTAGTCGACGGCCTCCTTCAGGAGGGCGTCGACGTCCACCGGCCCGATGCGGACCTCGCTCTTGCGGGCGAAGTTGAGGAGGCTCTGGGTGATGGCCTTGCAGCGTTCGGTCTGGGCGCGGATGACGCCGGTGTACTTCTCGACCTGGGGGCCGCCGCCCTTGGAGATCTCGGCGAGCTCCTCGGCATAGCCGCCGATGGAGGCGAGGGGCGTGTTGAGCTCGTGGGCGATGCCGGCGGCGAGCTGGCCGATGGCGGCGAGCTTCTCGGTCTGGAGGAGGCGGTCGTTGAAGCGCCGCATCTCCTCGTCCTTGCGGCGCAGGCTCTCCATGATCGTGGAGGCTAGATAGGTCGCGAGGAAGAGCGTGGTGGCCATCACCAGGACGGCGAGGGCGACGGTCCCGCGGCCGAAGTCCAGCGGGTGGCGCGGCAGGACGCCGTAGTGCTCGAGGAGCGCCATCGCGGCGAAGAAGGCCGTCGCGATCCCCGCCGTGAGATAGGCCATGCGGACGGGAAGGAGGATGGAGGCGATGATGACGTGGAAGACGAAGAAGAACGCGAACGGGTTCTCGATCCCCCCGGAGACGTGGAGCGCGAAGGTGAGGATGACGAGGTCGGTCACGACCTGGGCCCACGCGAAGGGCAGCGGGGCGCGGGGCGTCCGGTTCAGCAGCGCGAACACGACGTTGGCGGCCGCCAGCAGCGCGGCGGCGCCCAGCAGGGGCGCGGATCGGATGGGGAGGTCGAGCGCCCGGACGGCGGCCCCGGCCACGACGATGCCGCCCGCGGCCCACCAGCGGAGCCGGATGAACCAGCGGATCCGTTCGGCGAGCTCGGGGCTCGGAGCCATCGGGCTCCTTTAGCGGGCGGACTTGAGAAGCTGCAGGACCCGGGTCACGGGCGACCACTCGTACTGGCTGGTCATGCGGGCGAACAGCTCGGCGCCGATCAGGACCAGGATGACGAGAGCGGCCAGCTTGAACAGCGTGCCGCCCTTCTTGCCGCCGGATTTCTTCTTCTCGTCGCCCATCGTCCCTCCCGTTATGGGGCCTCTCGGAACATGATACCCCATCCCGGGGGCTTACGCCACGGGCGGCGGCGGGGGCGCGTCAGAGGGCGGCGGCACGTCGGAGAGAGCCGGCGCCCCGCCGTTCTCGTCCGGCGGCGGCACCACGGCGCGCTCGATCCCGGCGGCGTTGTCGTCGTCCTCTTCCTTCACGACCCGGGCGATGGAGACGAGCTTGTCGGCGTCCTCCAGCCGGATGAAGCGCACGCCCTGCGTGGCGCGGCCCATCGTGCGGATGTCCTTCATCCCGATCCGCACCACGATGCCGCCCGAGGAGATCATGATCAGCTCGTTGTCGTCCGTCACCGCGAGCATCCCCACGACCTTCCCGTTGCGGTCCGTCGTGCGGATGTTGATGACCCCCTTGCCGCCGCGCGTCTGCAGGCGGTACTCCTCGACCTCCGACCGCTTTCCGTAGCCGTTCTCGCAGGCCGTCAGGATCGTCACCCCCGGCGTGAGGACGATCATGTCGACGACCCGGTCCCCCGCCTCGAGCTCGATGCCGTAGACGCCGACCGTCGCGCGGCCCATGGCCCGCATGTCGTTCTCGTGGAAGCGGATCGACATCCCGTCGGCCGTCCCGAGCACGATCTCGTTCTCGCCGGAGGTCGTCGCGACCCCGATCAGCTTGTCGCCCTCCTCGAGCTTGATGGCGATGATGCCGCTGGGGCGCGGGTTGCCGTACTCGGCGAGCTCGGTCTTCTTGACGACGCCCTGCTCCGTCGCCATGACGAGGAAGCCCTTCTCGAAGCTCTTCACCGGCACGGTCGCGGCGATGCGCTCGTTGTCCTTGAGCCCGAGGATGGCGGTCACGGGCTTGCCGCGCGCGGTGCGGTCGAGCTGCGGCAGGTCGTAGACCTTCTGCCAGCGGACCTTGCCGTCCTGGGTGAAGAAGAGCAGATAGTCGTGCGTCGAGGCGATGAAGATCTGCTCGATGAAGTCCTTTTCCTTCACGTCCGCGCCGATGAGCCCCTTGCCGCCGCGCTTCTGCTTGCGGTAGGAGGTCTTCGGCACCCGCTTGATGTAGCCGAGGTGCGAGAGGACGACGACGACGTCCTCCTCCTGGATCAGCTCCTCGCGGTCGAAGTCCTCGACCTCCTCCAGGGAGATCTCGGTCTTGCGCGCGTCGGCGCTCTTCTTCAGCTCGAAGAGGTCCTCGCGGATGATGTCGTAGACGAGGTTGACGTCCGCCAGGATGGCCTTGTACTCGGCGATCTTGACGCGGAGCTCCTCGAGGTCCTTGATGAGCTTTTCGCGCTCCAGGTTGGTGAGCTTCGACAGCGTCATCCGGAGGATGGCGTCCGCCTGGAGGGGGCTGAAGCCGAACTCGTTGACGAGGCCGACCTGGGCGACGGCCGGCGAGGCCGACCGCTTGATGAGCGCGATGATTTCGTCGATCAGGTCGAGGGCCTTGACGAGGCCCTCGAGGATGTGGGCTTCCTTCTCGGCCTGCTCGAGGAGGAAGCGGGTGCGCCGACGGATGACCTCCTTGCGGTGGTCGATGTACGCCTGGAGCACGGCCTTGAGCGAGAGGGTCTGGGGCCGGCCGGCCACCAGCGCGATCATGATGACGGAGAACGTCTCCTGCAGCTGGGTGAGCTTGTAGAGCTGGTTGAGGATGACGTCGATGTCCTCGCCCTTGCGGATCTCGATCTCGATCCGCATGCCGGACTTGTCGGACAGGTCCTTCACGTCCGAGATGCCGGAGATCTTGTCTTCCTTGACGAGCTCCGCGATCCGCTCGATGAGGTTGGTCTTGTTGAGGTTGTAGGGGATCTCGGTGATCGCGATCAGCTTCTTGCCGTTCTTGAGCTCCTCGGTCTCGACGCGGCCGCGCAGCGTGATGTGGCCGCGCCCGGTCTCGTAGGCGCTCCGCAGGCCCGCCGTGCCGCAGATGATGCCGCCCGTCGGGAAGTCGGGCCCCGGGATGAACTTCAGCAGGTCCGCGACCGCGCAGGTCGGGTTGGCGATGAGGTGGATCAGGGCGTCGCAGACCTCGCCGAGGTTGTGCGGCGGGATGGACGTCGCCATGCCGACGGCGATGCCGACCGCGCCGTTGCAGATCAGGTTCGGGAACTTCGAGGGCAGGACGACCGGCTCCTCGAGGCGCTCGTCGTAGTTGGGGACGAAGTCGACGGTCTGCTTCTCGAGGTCCTCGAGCATGCTCGTCGAGAACTCGGTCATGCGCGCTTCCGTGTAGCGCATGGCCGCGGGCGGATCGCCGTCGATCGAGCCGAAATTGCCCTGGCCTTCGACGAGCAGGTAGCGCGTCGCGAAGTCCTGCGCCAGGCGCACCAGCGTGGGATAGACCACGCCTTCGCCGTGCGGATGGTAGTTGCCCGAGGTGTCGCCGCAGATCTTCGCGCACTTGCGGTACTTGGCGCGCGGGCCCAGGCTCAGGTCGTTCATCGCGACCAGGATCCGGCGCTGGGAGGGCTTCAGGCCGTCGCGCACGTCCGGAAGCGCGCGCGACACGATGACGCTCATCGCGTAGTTGAGGTACGAGTCCTTCATCTCCTCCTCGACCAGCGTCGGAAGGAGCTTGCCGTGGTTATGCGGCTCGGCCGGAGGCGGCGTCTTGGGGTCTTTTTCAGAGGCCATGTGGGCTCGTATCTTACTCGCCTCCGCCCCCTCTGGCAAGCGACGGAAACCGCCCGTAACGAACCGCCCGCTCGCGCTTCCGCGTTCCGAGGGAGGCTCCCATGGTCGTACGGAAATGCCGCCAATGCGACGCCGTCTGGCGCTCCGATCTCAGCCAGTGCGCCTTCTGCGGACAGGAAGGCGAGAGCCAGGACGTCGCGGCCACCGCCCTCGCCGTCCTCGACCGCCCCAGCAACGGCACCCCGAAGAAAGACCCTGAGCCGGCGGCGACAAAACCCCCGGGAAGCTTTGTCGCGCCGCCGCCCGCCCCCCGCCTGCCCTCGGCGAACGTCCCGCCCCTCTTCGGCCTCCTCGGCCTCGCCGCCGCCGCCCTGCTCCCCGCCGCCTTCCTGACCGCCGCCGACCGCGTCGCCGCCATCCTCCTCTTCCTCGGCGTCGCCCTCTTCGCCCCCTTCGGCCCCCTCGCCTGGTGGGCCGGCTGGCGCTACCAGGTCCGCTGCGCCGAGCTGGGCTTCCAGCCCTCCGCCGCCGCCCGCGCCGGCGGCCTCCTCGGCGTCGCCGTCACCCTCCTCCTCTCCGTAGAGGGTTCCGCCCTGGCCTTCCTCCGCGCCCTGAGGCACCTGCAGGAATAGCCATTCAAGTTCGGGCTCCCCCCCGCCGATTCAACCCATGGGGAATTAGGGAGCTCGGATCATGGTCCGGCTGACGATCGCGCTCGCGCTTGCCGCCACCCTCGCCGTCGCCACCGCCCTCTTCCGCGATCTGTCCGGGAGCGTCGACACCCTCCGCGACCGCCTCTCCGCCTCCGACGCCGCGCGCCGCGACGTCCTCCGCCTCCTCGACGAGAACCGCCGGGACGTCGACGCCCGCCTCGCGCGGGACGTCGCCGGCATGCACCGCGACATCCTGGGCCCTTCCCTGCAGGTCAACGCCCGCGGCGGCGTGGGGGGCGGCACGATCCTCTCGAGCGCCGAAGGCCGCACCTGGGCGGTGACGGCCTGGCACGTGGTGCAGAAGGCCGTGCGCGAGGACGGCCGGGACCCGGTGGAGGTCAAGCTCTACGACGCCGGGGGGGCCCCCGCGGAGACGGTGGACGCGGACCTGGTGGTATGGGACGAGGCGAAGGATCTCGCGCTGCTGCGGCTGCGGGACGGGCGGAAGTCGAGGCCCGCGCGCCTGGCGTCGCGCCAGACGCTCCGGACGGTCCAGGTCTTCACCCCGCTCTACGCGGTGGGCTGCCCCCTCGGCCACGATCCCCTGCCCACGCGCGGCGAGGTGGCGACGCTGAACAAGGACGTCGCCGGCCAGCGCTTCTGGATGATGAACGCGCCGACGATCTACGGGAACTCGGGCGGCGGCGTCTTCCACGCGGACACGAACGAGCTCATCGGCGTCTCCGTGATGATCTGCACGTACGACGGCGCCGTCTCCACGCCCGTCCCCCACCTCGGCATCCTCGCGCCGCTGGCCGCCGTCTACGACTGGCTCGACGCCCAGGGCTACGCCCACGCCTACGACCCGTCCGCGTCCGTCGAAGCCTGCGAAGCCGACCGCGCGACGGAACCCGACGCCCGGAACACGGAACCCGTGGGACGCGCGACCTCGACGGCCCCCGCCGCCCACCGCTAAGCCCCGAACCCGCGGGTCCTGCTCCTATCGTGTTGCATTCCCTTCCCCCGCCGTTACAATCCATCCGATGAGGCTGCGGGTGGAACGGGAGCGGGAACTCTACCGCGGCCGGGTCGTGCGCCTCGTCGAACGCGACCTCGTCCTTCCCAACGGCCGCAAGACCACCTTCGGCATCGTCGAGCATCCCGGGGCCGTCGCCATCGTTCCCGTCTTCGAGAACGGCGACGTCCTCCTGCTGAAGCAGTTCCGCCCGACGATCAACCAGGAGCTCTACGAGATCCCCGCCGGCACGCTGGAGCCGGGGGAGTCGCCGCTCGCCACCGCCAAGCGGGAGATCGTGGAGGAGACGGGCTACAAGGCGAAGACCTGGACGAAGATCAGCGAGTTCTACAGCGCGCCGGGCTTCTGCACCGAGCTGCTCCACGTCTTCGAGGCGAGGGGCCTTTCGCCGGACACGGCCGAGAAGGACCTCGATGAAATATTGCGCCCCGTGCGGCTGTCCCTGAAAGAGGCGATCGGATTGATCGAGCGCCGGAAGATCCGGGACGCGAAATCGATCGCGGGCCTCCTGGTCCATGAGCAACGAAGAAAAAAGCAGAAGCCGCGCTGACCGGCTCTTCGGCCAGATCGCCATGAAGCTGGGGGTCGTCACCCAGAAGCAGCTTCAGGACGCTCTCGAGGTCCAACGCTTCGCGGCGGGCCACCGGCCGCTGGGCTTGATCCTCATCGAGCTCAAGTTCGTCACCCCCAAGGACCTCGAGCGCATCCTCGACGAGCAGAAGAAGATCCTCGCCGACGCCGGCAACCGCCAGAAGGCCGTCAAGGAGGACAACCTCTTCGGCAAGGTCGCCATCCGCATGGGCTTCGCCACCGAGGAACAGCTCGCCGAATGCCTCGCCCTCCAGGAGCAGCTCCCCAAGGACCGCTTCATGCGGCTCGGCGACATCCTGGTCATCAAGGGCTACCTGACCGTCGAGCAGGTGAAGAAAGTCACCGACACCCAGAAGGGCCTCATCGTCTACTGCACCCACTGCGACACCCAGTACAACGTCGTCATGTTCAAGCCCGGCGCCTCCCTCCAGTGCTACAAGTGCGGCTCCCCCCTCCGCATCCCCACCCGCTCCACCCCCGGCTCCCTCGACGAAGCGCTGTACTTCGGCGACGGGGAATAAGCCCCGGAACCCGACGGCCGGAACCCGGAACCCGAAGTAGACTCCTTGCGGTGGACGACAGCGTACTCCTGCGCGCCGCCCTCGACCGCGGCTGGATCACGCCCCGCCAGCTGACCGAGGCCCTCAAGGCGGGCGCCGCCGGCGAGGCCGCCGCGTTCGCCGACCTGCTCGTCGCCCGCGGCTGGATCGACCGCGCGCGCGCCGGCGCCCTGCGCGCCGAGACCGGCGCCGGCCCCCGCGCCGGCCGCTTCGTCCTCCTCC
>DASVNH010000007.1:0-14628 GCA_036383955.1 Planctomycetota bacterium
CCCGGTCGAGCTGCGCGTGAACGGCGAGCTCAAGGGCGTGAAGACGCTGAAGATCCCGGCGGAAGGCAGCGTCGGCGAGCTTTTCGAGGTCACCCGGCCGGTGCCGGAGGTCGTCGAGGTCCGCGTCGCCTGGGAAGACGACCTGGAGGCGGACGACCGGGCCTGGCAGGTGGTGACGCGGGAGACGTCGCGGATCCTCCTGGCGGGGCCGGGCGACCTCTTCCTGCGGAGCGCGGTGGCGCAGGTGAAGGACGCGGAGGCGTTCCGGGTGGCGGACGTCTCCAAGGCCGCGCTCGGCGACTACCAGGTGGCGGTGATCCACGGCCCGGTGCCGGACGCGCTGCCCGAAGGCCGCTATCTGGTCTTCGGCGCGGTGCCGAAGTGGGAGGGCGTGGAGATCGGCGCGGCGGTGGACCGGCCGGTCGTGGTCGATTGGAGCCGGCGGCACGCGGTGACGCGGAACCTCGACCTGTCGGAGACGGCGATCAAGTCGGCGCCGCGGCTGAAGCTGCCGGGGTACGCGACGTCCCTGGCCGACGCGCCGGAGACGCCGCTCATTTTCGCGTGGGAGAAAGGCCGGACGCGGGCGGTGGTGGTGGCCTTCGATCCGTCGGAGTCGGACTGGCCGTGGCGGCTTTCGTTCCCGCTCTTCGTGTCGAACGCGCTGGAGTGGCTGCGCTGGGACGAGAAGGCGAAGCCGCGGCCGGGAGAGCCGCTGCGGGTGCGCCTGCCGGAGGGGCAGACGAAAGCCGAGGTGTCGCCGCCGGGCGGCGGGTCGCGGACGGTCGAAGGCCCGGCGGGCGGCGAGGCCGTGTTCGGGGAGACGGAGCGCGTCGGCGTCTACGCGGTGAAGACGTCGGCGGGAACGACGGGCATGGCCCTCAACCTCTTCGACCCGCACGAGTCGCGCGGCGCGGTGGCGCCCGAGATCCGGCTGGGGAAGGAGCGGGTCGCCCGGGCCGGCGCGGTGGCGGCGCCGGCGACGCCCTACTGGCGCTGGTTCGCCGGGGGCGTGCTCCTGCTGCTCATCGCGGAGTGGCTGGTGTACCACCGGCGCTGGGAACTCTAGCGAAGGACCAAAGGCCAAGGGCCAAGGACCAAGACATCCCTCATGCCCCCCGGGGGGGGCTTTCGCTAAAGGGAGCGACGCCTCTCCAGCAGCGCGATGGGGATCGCGATCAGGAGCCACATCAGTCCAGGCACCGCGGCGATGCCCGCGATCGTTCCCCAGAGCGGCCAGAAATGATGGCGCCACTTGCCGGATCCGATCTTCACGGTGGTGCTTCCCACGAAGGATCCCGTGAACGGGAGATCCAGGACCTCGTGCCGGATTTCCACCCGGGCGTCGGGGACCGCGTGAACTCGGAGATCAGATGGGAAGCGCAGCCGGAATACGGTCTCCGAGTCGCCCTTGGTTCCCACGATGCTGAAACCGCCCAGCTCGGCCGGAAACGTCGGGGGGAGGCTGGGGAAGTACCCCATCAAGGGAGGATGGTCGACGTAGAAGGTGCACACCTCTCCCGTGACGTCGTAGGCGTGGCCGGAGTATCGCTCCTGGCGGAGTCTTAAGACCAGCAACATGGAGAGCGCCAGGGTCGCGAGGATTGCCAGGACTCCGCCCGTCTTTGCCATTCGACCTACGGACTTTGACGTACTCACCCGCGGCGTTGTAGCGCCTAGGGCGCGCCGTAGTAGCTGACGTCGTTGCCGCTCGGGTCGGTCAGCGTGAACGACCAGGCGCCCGGATGCACTTCTTTGAGGGCGGTGACGGCGACTTTCGCTCGCTTGAGCTTGGCGTGGAGCGCCTGCAGGCCCTTCGCGTTCAGGATCAGCGTTCCGCCGGGCTTGACCTTGCCTTTTCCCTTGGCGGGCTTGGCGTGCAGGCAGATCGCGTGCGTGTCGCTGACGGGAAACTCGGACCAGTCCGGGCTCTGATGGCGCGCCTTCAAGCCCAGCTTCTTGGAATAGAAGGCCACGGCCTTTTTCATGTCGTCGACGTAGTACATCGTCCCGTACGCGCTCATGGACTTTCCCTCCCGCCGTAGTCTACGAAATGGCTGAGGGCCTTGGTCCTTGGACTTTGGTCCTTGGTCATTTGGCCAGGCGGATTCCCGTGAATTGCCAGCGCGTGTCGGGCGGGAAGTAGTTTCGGTAAGTCGCGCTCACGTGGGACTCGGGCGTGGCGCAGGAGCCGCCCCGCAGGACGAGGCGGCCGCTCATGAACTTCCCGTTGTACTCGCCGAGCTCGCCGTCCGGCGCCCGGTATCCGGGATAGGGCCCGTACGCGCTCCGCGTCCATTCCCAGACGTCGCCGAGGAGCCGCGCCGCGGGGCCGGGGGCGGGATGCAGGCGCCCCGATTCCAGAAACGTCCCGCGCGGAAGCCGCGCCCGTTCCGCCGCTACCTCCCACTCGTCCTCGCCCGGCAGCCGCGCGCCAGCCCAGCGCGCGTACGCGTCGGCCTCGTACGCGCTCACGTGGCAGACCGGCTCCAGCGGATCCAATGGCCGCGGGCCCGCCAGCGTGAACAACCGGCCGTCTTCCCAGTAGAGCGGCGACGTCCAGCCTTCGCGGCGGACCGCGTCCCAGCCGTCCGACAGCCAGAGCTCCGGGCGCGTGTATCCGCCGTCGCGCATGAACTCCAGGTATTCCCCGCAGGTGACCGGACGCGACGCCAGCGCGAACGGCTCTAGAAAGCGCCGGTGCCGCGGCCGCTCGTGGTCGAACGCGAAGCCGGAGCCGTCGGCGCCGATCTCCACCAGCCCGCCGGGGAACTCCATCCAGGCGGCCGGAGAGGCGTCGACGTCCCGCGCCTCCGCGGCCCGTTTCACGTAGGCGGGCCGCGCCGGGTTCATCCACAGCAGGTGCTTCAGATCCGTCAGGATCAGCTCCTGGTGCTGCTGCTCGTGCTGAAGCCCGAGCTCGACGAGCGCGGCGTCGACGTCCGGCGTCCGGCAGACCTCGCGGTCGATCTCCCGGCGGTAACGGAGGACGTCGTCGAGCGACGGCCGGGTCAGCAGCGCGCGGGAGGCGCGGGGGAGCGGCTCGCCGAGCGACGCGTAATACGAGTTGAAGAGGGCGCCGTTGAGGCCGCCGCGGCGGCCGAGGACGAAGGTCTCGAAGAACCATGTGGTGTGGGCGAGGTGCCACTTGACCGGGCTGGCGTCCGGGTGCGACTGGGCCTGGCAGTCGTCCGCCGACAGCGGCGCGGCCAGGCGGAGCGTGGCGTCCCGGATCGTCTCGAAGCGCGCGCGGAGCGACACGGACGTCGATCCGCGGCGGGACGCAATGTTCCGGCGCTCGCGGGATCAGCCCGGTATGCGGAGCGCGGAAGTCCTGCCGGGACTGCTCGACACCCCCAAGTCCGTCGCCAGCAAATTCCTGTACGACTCGCGGGGCTCCCGCCTCTTCGACGAGATCTGCGGCCTCGAGGACTACTATCCGGCGCGCGTCGAGTCCGGCATCCTTTCGCGTTACGCGGAGGAGATCGGAGGGCGGCTGGGACGCGACGTCCGGCTCATCGAGCCCGGCGCGGGGACCGGCTGGAAGACCGAGATCCTCCTCGATCACCTGGAGGCGCCCGCCGAGTGGGTGCCGATCGACGTCTCCCGGGCCGCGCTCGACCAGGCGGCGCGGCGGATCGCCGGCCGCTTTCCGTTCCTTCCGATCCGGCCGGTGTGGGGGGACTTCGCGCGATCGATGGCGCTTCCGCGCGGCCGGGGACGTCGAGGCGTGGTGTTCTTCCCGGGATCGACGCTCGGGAATTTCCATCCGTGGGAGGCGGTGGACCTGCTGCGGTCGTTCGCGCGGGCGGCGGGGCCCGGCGGCGCGGCGCTCGTGGGCGTGGACCTGAAGAAGGAGCCGGAGATCATCGAGCGGGCCTACAACGACCGCGACGGCGTGACGGCGGAGTTCAACCTGAACCTGCTGCGGCGGCTGAACCGGGAGCTCGGGGCCGACTTCCAGCCGCGGGCGTTCCGGCACCGGGCGTTCTACGACGAGACCCGCGGGCGGATCGAGATGCATTTGGTGGCGGGCTCCCCGCAGCGGGTCCGCCTGGACGGGCACCTCATCGCGTTCGAGCGGGGGGAGAGCGTGCGGACCGAGGTGGCGTACAAGTACGAGCCCGAGGAATTCGCCCGGCTCTGCGAGGCCGCCGGGCTGGAGATCGAGCGCCGCTGGAGCGACGACCGGGACTGGTTCGGCCTCTTCCTTTGCGTGCCGCGTGGACCCTAACCCGGCGGCCTGGCGGCGGATTCTCGAGGCGCGGCGGCGCCGCGAGGAGAGGAAGTCGAAACCTCGACCGAAGGGGGAAGAGCCCAGGAACGCGGCTGGGGAACCGCGCTCCCGGGCCCGCTAGGTCCTAGTAGAGGTTTGACCCCTAGTGGTGAGCCCGCAATCCGGCCATTCAGCGGGTCGAACCCCTAGTCGGGCTTGACCCAGTGCAGGTCGTTGGGGGCGTCGCCGGAGACGGCGATGACGGTGACGTCCTTGGCGGCGGTCCAGTGCGGGGTCTTGGCCGGGATCTTGTAGTAGCCGCCCGGGCCGACTTCGAAGCCCTTTTCGAGCTCGGGGGAGCCGGGGCCGCCGATGTGGAGCCGGCCGGAGATCACGGTCACGACGTGGTTGGCGCTGTGCCAATGGAGGGGGACGCGGACGCCGGCGGGGAACTTGATGTAGTCGACGGCGGGGCCGCCCTTGGCGTCGCCGGTCACGTGCGCGACCAGGACGCCCGCCGGAAGGCCTTCCGCCTTCTGCCACGGGATGTCGCCGGCCTGGACGCTGACGAGGCCCGGCTCCTGAGGGCCCAGCGACAGGACGGCGGCGAGCGTCGCGACGAGGGTTTTCATGCGGTTTCCCTTTCTCCTGAGTGAGAAGTGGAGCCGCCGGAGGAATCCGCGTTACGGGGGGCTTTCTCCCTTGCCTTTTACAGTTCATAAGTTATAATTTAAGGGACGTTGGAAGAGGGGGAAGTCGTGCTCGCGGTCCGCGCTTTCGACGCGCTTCTGCGCGAACGGGGCGTTCCCTATCACGCGGAGCGCCCGCTCGCGCCCTACACCACGATGAAGGTGGGCGGGCCCGCCGAGTTCCTCGTCGAGCCCCGCACCCCCGAGGACCTGGCCGCCGTCTTCTCCGCCGCCCGCGAGTGCGACCTCCCGGTCCGCTTCCTCGGCAGCGGGGCCAACCTGCTCGTCGGCGACGCCGGCACGCGCGGGGCGGTGATCTACCTCCGGCATTTCGGACGTCGCGACGGCCTCCACGTGGGCGCGGGCTACAGCCTGCCCCGGCTTTGCAAGGAGACCGCGGCGGAGGGCCTGACCGGGCTCGAGGTCCTCGCGGGGATTCCCGCGACCGTCGGCGGCGCGGTGCGGATGAACGCGGGCGGGAAGCACGGCGAGATCGCGTCGTCCGTCCTGTACGTCGACGTCATGACGCCGGCGGGCGATCTGCGGAGGATGTCGAAGGAGCAGGTCGGCTTCCGGTACCGGCGGACGTCGCTCGACGGCGCGATCGTGATCGCGGCGGGCTTCGACCTCCGTCCCGGGGAGGGCGCGCGGGCGCGCTACGACGCGGTGATGGACGAGAAGCGCAAGGCGCAGCCGCTGGGCACGCACAACGCCGGCTGCATGTTCAAGAACCCGCCGGGCGGCCACGCCGGAAGGATGATCGACCAATGCGGACTCAAGGGGGAGCGCGTCGGCGGCGCCCACGTCTCCCGGAAGCACGCGAACTTCATCGTGAACGACGGAGGCGCGACGGCGTCGGACGTCCTCGCGCTCGTGGAGAGGATCCGAAGCCGGATTCCGGCGCTGGAGCTGGAAGTCGAGGTCTGGTAGGAGGCGTCGCGCGAGGGCGCGAGAGGGGGAAGGCCATGGCGAGAGTATCTCATCCGGTGATCGGCGTGCTGATGGGCGGGACGTCCTCCGAGCGGGAGGTGTCGCTCCGCTCGGGCGCGGCGGTCGCCGGCGCGCTCCGCTCGATCGGCCACGCGGTGGTCGAGATCGACCTGCGGACGGAGACGGGGGCGGAGCTCGAAGGCCAGGCGATCGACGTCGCGTTCATCGCGATGCACGGGCGCTTCGGCGAAGACGGGACGCTGCAGCGGCTGCTGCAGGACAAGGGGATCCCGTTCACGGGCAGCGGCCCCCAGGCCTCGCGCTCCGCGATGGACAAAGTCGAGGCGAAGCGGCTCTTCAAGCAGCACGGGGTGGAGACGCCCCCGCACCGGGTGATCGCGCGGGGCGACTCGGTGGCCCTGCTGGAGCAGTGCGCCCGGGCGCTCGGCTACCCCGTCGTCATGAAGCCCCGCTCGGAAGGATCGAGCGTCGGCGTGACGGTGCACCGCGACCGGACGACGCTGCTCGACGGCGCCGCGGAGGCCTTCCGCCACGACGCCATCGCCCTGATGGAGAAGTTCATCGCCGGGCGCGAGCTCACCATCGGCATCCTCGACGGCCAGGCGCTGCCCATCGTCGAGATGCGGCCCAAGGACGGGTTCTTCAGCTACGAAGCCAAGTACGAGCGCGCCGACACGCGCTACATCGTCGATCCGGAGATGAGCGACCTCGACAAGCGCCGCGTGCAGCGGGCCGCGCTCGAGGCGCACAAGTCCCTCGGCTGCGAGGGCGTCAGCCGCGTGGACGCCATCCTCACGCCGCTCTGCTCGGTCCACGTCCTCGAG
Source organism: Planctomycetota bacterium (assembly GCA_036383955.1). Lineage (GTDB taxonomy): Bacteria > Planctomycetota > MHYJ01 > MHYJ01 > JACPRB01 > JACQFK01. The sequence continues at coordinate 6,681 of DASVNH010000007.1, forward strand.
GTGAACACGATCCCGGGGATGACGGAGCGCAGCCTGCTGCCCAAGGCCGCCGCGGCGGCGGGCGTCGATTTCCCCCGCCTCTGCTGGCGCCTGGTGGAACTCGCCCTGCGGCGCCGTCGCGACGCGTTCTGGGCGGCGGCCATGCTGTAGACGGAATCCAGAATCCGGAATCCAGAATCCAGCTCGAAAAGTCGGATCCTCAAGCTGTCCATTTCATCCGGGAAGCTTACGAAGGCTTCTGGCTTCCCCTGGATTCCGGATTCTGGATTCCGGATTCCGTCTACGGGCTACTGATCTCGATCTCACGCCAGCCGAGCGCGGTGTCCGACGCGACTTTGATCCAGTAGCGTCCCGGCTTGGCGTCGCGCGGGATGTCGAGCGCGGCCTCGAACGCGCCGTCGTAGGCGCGCGGACGGAGGCGGACGAGGACCTTGTCGTTGGCGTTCGCGTAGCGCCGGGCCACCGCCTTCTCGAGGTCGCCCTCCTCCAGGTCCGTCGGCCGGCAGAAGGCGTCGCGCCCGCATTCCAGCGTCAGGCTCACGTCGGCGGCGTCCTCCGCGGCGCCCGACACCCGGATCGTCGCTCCCGGCTTCGCCGTCTTCGGCGCCTCCACGGCCAGGTCGTGGTCCGGCCGGCGGATGACGAGCGCGGGGTCGCCGAAGAGGTTGTACTGGAGCACGACGTCCCGCCGCATCGGCTCGAGGCTGCCGGGGCCCTGCACGAAGCCCGCCAGGGCGTCGGCCTGCGTCCGCAACGCCGAGTCGTCCGCGCCGAGGACCGCCTCCTTCGCGCCGGCCATCGCCTCGCCGATCGTGCGGGCCCGGGCGTGGAAGACCTGCCCGATCAGATGACGGCCGAGCAGGGCGTTGCCGTACGGCTGGGTGACGCGGGTGCCGCCGACGAAGGCCACGGGTCCGCGCCGCCGCTTGAACAGCTCCTCGCCGACGCAGTCGGAAAGCCGGGAGTCGAATTCCCCCGTGTTGCAGGCGATCGACACCATGATGGGCGGTCCGCCGCGGGAGTCGATCCGCGCGGCGTCCTTGGACCCCAGGATCGGATAGAGGAAGTCCTTGTAGCGGACGTCGTCCATCCGCTCCCGCATTCCGTGGCCGACGTAGACGTAGAACAGCGGGCCCTCGTTCAGCAGCCGCACGGCGTTCTCGTTGAACTTGGGGGCGTAGTAGAAGTACTTCGAGGCCGGCTTGGCGTAGGCCGTCTCGACGTCGTACCCCGCCGGAATCGCGTCCGCGACGAGGGTCGAGAACTGCCGCTCGAGGACGGTGTCGATCAGCGGGCCGAAGCCGCCTTCGCCGGTGATGAAGGCGATCCGGCGCCTCCACCCGCCCGGGGAAGGGGCGGTCTCGTACGCGACGGTCTTCTCCGCCATGGCGCGGAGCTCCTCGGCGGTGTCGGCGGGGAAGCGGCCGGTCGGGACGCCGAAGAGCTGGTCCGTCGCCAGGTCGGGATCGCTCGCGAACCTCTCGCTGACGTAGGCCGAGTTCCGGGTGAAGGTCGGCACGCGGTCCGCGTCGCCGGCCAGCAGGAGGTATTTGGGCTTCGCCGCGGCCACGAGCCGGGCGATTCCCTCCGGCCCCTTGCCGAAGCGGGCCTCGACGTCGTCCGTGCGCGCGACGGCCACCTTGAAGGTCCGGGCCCGCCGCGCGCAGAGCGGGGCCAGCGCGTCCGTGAAGGGGGGCGGAGCGACCGCGAGCCAGTCGGCGCGGAGGACGTCGAGGTCGCGCCGGACCCACGTGGCGTCCTGCGCCGCGACCAGGGATAGGATTACGGCGATCATTCCGGCTTAAGCATTCTATCCGGACCGCCGATACACAAGACGACGAATGCTGCGCAAGCTGCTCAAGAAGGTCCGGCCCCCCGACCTGGAGAAATTCGCCGCCGCCGCGGGGGCGTTCGCCTCCCGGCATCGCGCGGCCGGGCGGGCCCTCCTGTTCGCGGGCGGCTTCGCCCTCGTCGTCCTCCTCATCCACCGCGAGGTCTACAGCTTCCTCACGCGGCGCGGGTCGTACGCGGTGCCCGACATCCACACGGCCGTCGCGCCCGCGTGGACCGACCGCCAGGGCGAAGAGCTCGTCAAGATCGCGAACCCCGGCGCCACCCTCTTCGACGAGGCCCTCGTCGCCAAGGTCGGCAAATCCTTCGAGGAATGCCCCTGGATCCGGAAGGTGACGGCCGTCGAGCGCGTCTTCCCGGACCAGATCCGCATCCGCTTCGAGTACCGGACCGCCCGCGTCGCCGTGCGCTGCGAGAACGGCTACGTGCTGGTCGACGCCGACGGCGTCCGCCTCCCGGGCGTCTACGTCGAGCCTCCCGCCTGCGAACGCTCCACGCGCGTGGCGGGCGTCGGGGCGCGGCCTCCCGAGCCCGGCCGGGTCTGGGACCACGCGGCGCTCCGGGCGGGGATGGCGATGGCCGACTACGTGGACGCGACGCCTCTGCTGGCGCGCCTGAAGATCAAGGAAGTCAACGTGGCCAACCACGGCGGGCGGCTCGACCCCCGCCAGAGCGAGGTGACGCTGTCGACCTCCGCCGGCGTCGAGCTGGCCTGGGGCCGGACGCCCGACACCGCGCGCTTCGGCGATCCCAGCCCCGAGGAGAAGCTCGAGAATCTCCGCGAGGTGCTGGCGGCGTACCCCGAGCTCTCCGGCGTCCGGCGCGTGAAGATCCACTTCCGGGGCGCCCGGGCGGTGGAGCCCGCCGAAGGGCACGCGAACAACCGCCGGTGATTCCCCCCGCGGCTCCCGCGGGGTAAGATCGTGGCCATGCGCGATTCCGGCGACGCCGTGCCTTATCTCGCCTGGCTCGCGTTCCTGGGAGCCGCCGCGGCCCTGCTCCTGGCCGACCCCCTGCCGTTCGTCACGCCGGGCCATCTCCACGGGATCCTGGTCGCCGCGGAAGTCGCGTTCGTCCTCCTCGCCTGGCCGTTCCTGGAGAAGGGAAGAGGGCGGACGGCCGCCCGGTCGGCCCTCCTGGCCGCGCTCGCCCTGCCCATCGCCCTCCTGGCCGAGAACATCTCGGCCGCGGGCGGCGGCGCTCTGATCCGCGGCCAGGTCCTGGTCTTCGCGCTCGCGGCGCTCGTCTCGGCCCTCCGCGCGGGCGATTCCCGCCGCGCGCCGGCCTACCTGCTCGTCGTGGCCCTGCTCGGCGCCGGCCTCCCGCTCGCCGCCTTCGTGGCCCAGGAGTTCGGCGGGCGCGATCTCGGGTGGCTGGCCGACTTCAGCCCCGTCTGGGCGGCCCTCCGCGGGACCGGCCTGCTCCTGACCGCGCTCGCGGCGGCGGCCGCGGCGCTGCTCATGGCCGTCGACCGGCCGGAGCCCGCGGCGTGATCGTCCTCGCCCTCGCCCTCCTCGCCCAGGTCCGCGTCGAAAAAGTCGAGCGGGTGGCGGTCGACGTCCCCCGGCCGCTGTCCTGGGCGCCGCTCGCGATCACCCTCCGGAGCGTCGAGGGCTTCAAGGGCGACCTCAAGATCCGGAGCCGCTTCGGGTTCACGGTGGTGAAGCGGGTCGACGTCCCGCGCGACGGTTTCGTCCGCGAGCTCGTGCCCGCCCTCGATCCGGATTCGGTGGAGATCGGCGGCGCGAGCGTCACGGTGCCCCGGCCGGGCGGACGCGCCGATCTCGCGGTGGCGGTCGACGCCCGCCTTCCCTACGCCGATCAGCTCGTGTCCGGCCCCCGCGTCCGCTACTCGAAGGTGGCGCACGGCGACCTGCGAAAGCTCCTCGAGGACGGGATGATGGACGGGGTCGACCTCCTCCTGCTGAGCGACGCGGCCGGCCTCGACGTCGGGGCGGCGGCGGCGTGGGTCGTCGCGCCCGCGCTCGCGGACGCCGAGCGGGCGGTCGCCGCGGCGCGCCGGGCGCCGCAAGTCGAGGCCGTCGACGGCCCGATCTGGGAGCTGGCGCCGGAAGGGGGCTGGGTGCCGGCGAAGCGCTCCACGGGCGTGCTGTTCGCCGCGGCGTACGCGTTCGGCGCGTTCGCGCTGCTGGCCATCGGCGCGCGCCGGGGCCCCCGGACGTTCTGCGCGGCGGCCGCGGTCGCGGTGCTGGCGGGGGCGGGGGCCTACGCGGGGCTGTTTCCGCGGGGCCAAGTCTGGGTCGAGGAGATCGCGGTGGACGTCGCGGGCACGGAGCGGCGGATCTGGTTCGTGGGGGCGGCCACGCCCGCGGAGACCGCGGTGTCGTTTCCGCGGCTGGCGAAGCCGGTGTTCCGGGACGCCTCGGGCGCGGAGCGGCCGTTCGCGCTGCGCGTGGAGGGGCGGGGCTGCGCCGTCGAGGCGCTGGCGCTGGGCCCGGGGGCGCGCGCCTGCTTCGCGTCGATGGCGGCGGCGCCGGCCTCGGACCTGCGCGGGCCGGAGGCGCCGGTCTCGGACCCGCTGCGCGGGGCCTTCGAGCGCTTCTTCGGCGGCCGGGCGCCCGCGCTCGTCCGGGAGTCGGCCGTCATCTCGGACGTCACGGCCGTCGGCCTGGCCGACGCGCGCCGGCGCGCCCGCCTGCGGCTTCCGTAACGGATCCGGGTAACCCTGATCCGGGCGGGTTGTGCATAATGCAGCATAATTTATTGCCTTCTTATGGGCGATTTCGTATAGTTCATGCCGTATTCGGAGATCCCCATGGCGGTTCCCAAGGACCTTCTCGACATCATGGCCTGCGCGTTCTGCAAGAGCGCCCTCCGTCTGGACGGCGACCGCCTCCGCTGCGAGAAGGCGGAGTGCGGGCTGGTCTACCACGTCAAGGACGACATCCCCATCATGCTCATCGACGAGGCCGAGCGGCCGTGCCCGAAGTGCCAGGCGACGCGCGACTGGACGGACGACGTCCTGAAGTGCCCGAAGTGCGGCACGACTCTCACCTACGCGCGGGCGAAGGCGGACTGATCGGTGGACAAGCGCATCCTCGTATCGACCGGCATCGCGCTGGTCTTCGTCCTCGCCTGGCAATTCGTCTTCTCGCCCCTGTTCTTCCCGGCGAAGCCGACGGCGCCCCCCGCGGAGGTCCAGCCCGGGGCTCCGGCGCCCATGGCCGGCGGCAAGACGGAGGCCGTCGCGCCCGGCGCCGCGCCGGCCCAGGATCTTCCCGAAGTGGAAGGCCTGAAGCTCGAATCGGACACCTACCGCCTCCTTCTGACGAACAAGGGCGCGGGCATCCGCGAGCTGACGCTCAAGGCGTCGGTGGCGCGGGAGGACGTCACGCTCCTCGCCTCGCATGAGGGGGTCGCCCCGCATCTCGCGCTGAAGGCCAGCGGCGTGCCGGAGAAGATCCAGACGATCGGCTGGGAGGTCGTGGAGAAGTCGGAGCACGCGGTGACGTTCCGCGTGAAGCTGTCGTCGGGGATCGAGATCCGGAAGACCTTCGAGCTGCCGGCGGACGGGTCGCGGCCGCTGATGAAGGTGAAGCTCAGCAACGTGAACGCCCCGCCGGAGGGGAAGAAGGACCCGGCGCCGGCGACGGCCGCGATCGAGATCCTGGCGATCAACGGCATGGAGCAGGATTCGGAGTACCGCTACGAGCAGTACGCGGCGGGCTTCGCGCACACGGAGCTCGGCGTCGAGCCCCGCCCGCTGGCCAACGTGATCAGCGGCGAGGAGAAGATCGCGGCGGCCAAGACCCAGGAGGAGTGGGACGGCGCGGCCAACTTTCTGCGGCCGGAGGGGAAGCAGAGGACCTGGTTCGGGACCAAGAACCGCTTCTTCGCCGTCGCGGTGGTGCCGGACGAGGTGACCCAGTTCCGGGTCGCGTCCATCTGGTTCCGCGCGATCCCGCCGTCGCAGCTGAAAAGCTTCCACGACCGGAAGGGCATCATGGCGAGCGCGGGGCTGGACCCTGTGAGCGTCGGCGTCGAGCCGGTGACCTGGACCTTCAGCGTCTTCGCCAGCCCGCTGCAGAAGTCGGCGCTGAGCGCGATCCCGAAGGGCGAGGCGCTGATGAACTACGGCAGCGGCTGCGCGGCCGGCTGCCCCGGTCCCGTCGCCTGGATGTTCAAGCCGATGGCGGCGCTCATCGACATCGTGGCGCCGCTCATCCTGGGCGTGCTGGGCCTGGTCGCGAGCGTGCTGGGGAATCACGGCGTGGCCATCATGGTCACGACGCTCCTGATCCGGCTCTGCCTTTTTCCGCTGTCGAAGAAGAGCCAGGTCTCCATGTACGGCATCCAGCAGCTCGGCCCGAAGATCCAGGCGCTGCGCGAGCGCTACAAGGACGACCAGCAGAAGTTCGGCATGGAGCAGATGCGGCTCTACCGGGAGCACAAGATCAACCCGCTCTCGGGCTGCCTGCCGATGGTCCTGCAGATGCCGATCTTCATCGCCATGTACAGCGTCTTCGAGATGTCCTTCGACCTCCGGGGCCGGAACTTCCTCTGGATGCAGCTGCACGAGCCGGACAAGCTCATCGACTGGGCGGGCGGCTTCGTCGTCCCCCTCGTCGGGCTCAACCTCGACGCCTTCAATCTGCTGCCGCTGATCATGACGGTCACCTGGTTCCTGCAGTCGTGGTTCGCGCCGCGCTCGCCGGACCCCCAGATGGCCGCCCAGCAGAAGATGATGCTGGCCATGCCGGTCGTCTTCGGCCTCATGTGCTACAACCTCGCGAGCGGCCTCAGCCTCTACTTCTTCGTGAATTCGCTGCTCAGCATGACCGAGCAGAAGCTGATCAAGAAGTTCTTCCTGAAGCCCCCGGGGGACGGGCCGAAGACGGCGTGATTGGGAGGGCGAGCACATGACCACCGAACCGAAGAAGCGGGTGACCCAGGAGGACATCGCCCGGGCGTGCAAGATCGACCAGGGGTCGGTCTCCCGGATCCTCAACGAGGACACCCGCGATTCCTTCGCCGAGGAGACCATCGACAAGGTCTTCAAGGTCGCGCGCGAGCTGGGCTACCTGCATCCGTCGCTCATCACCTCCAACCGGCGCGAATCCAGCCGCCGCAAGGCCCAGGTGACCGGCCGCGTCCAGATCCTCATCGGGACCAACACGGTCTTCGACGAGGGCGAGGTCGACGTCGACGAAATCTCCATGTCCGGCATGCTCCTCCGCAACTTCCGGACGAAGAAGCGCACCCTGCCCATGGACCGCTTCAAGTTCCTCGTCGAAGTCGCCGAGGGCAAGCTCAAGGGCCTCAAGCTCCGCTGCAAGCTGGTCCGGTTCTCCGACAACGAGGAGGAGTTCGCCCTCGCCGTCAAGTTCGACGGGCTGGACGAGGATGGCAAGGAGAAGCTCAAGTCCTTCGTCCGCTGACGCGGAGACGATCGCCGCGCCCGCCACCGCCCCCGGCGGTTCGCTGCGCGCCCTCGTCCGCCTCAGCGGCCCGCGGGCCGTCGAGCTCGCCGCCGCCTTCCCCCGCGCCGTCGTCCTCCGCGGCCCGCGCACCTACACGCGCGAGGACATGGCGGAGATCCCCCTGCCCGGCGCCGCCCCCCTCGTCGACCGCGCCCTGCGCCTCCTGACCTCCGCCGGCGCCCGCCTCGCCCGGCCCGGCGAGTTCACCCTCCGCGCCTTCCTCAACGGCCGCCTCGACCTCGCCCAGGCCGAGGCCGTCGAACGCCTCATCGCGGCCGGCGACGAGGCCGAGCGCCGGGCCGCCCTCGCCCTCCTCGGCGGCGCCTGGTCCCGCCGCGTCCGCGACCTCGAGGCCGACCTCCTCGACCTCTGCGCGGACGTCGAAGCCGCCATCGATTTCGTCGACCAGGACATCGAGATCCTCTCCCCGGCGGCCGCCCGGGCCCGGACCGCGGAGCTGCTCGACCGCCTTCGCGCGGCGGCGGGGGCGACGTCCTCCGCCGCGGTCCGCGACGGCCTCCCGACGGTCGTCCTGCGCGGCCGGGCGAACGCGGGGAAGTCGACGCTCTTCAACGCCCTGGCCGGCGCCGACGCCCTGGTGAGCCCGACGGCGGGGACGACGCGCGACGTCCTGGGCGCCGAGGCGCTGATCGCCC
>DASVNH010000008.1:0-80832 GCA_036383955.1 Planctomycetota bacterium
AGGCGGCGCTCCGCCGCCGCGCGGCCGACGCCCAGGCGCAGCATCACCACGGCCGCCTTCACGCTCCCGCCGACGGCGATCGCCCGGCCCGCCTCCGCCTCCCCCGTCCGCGCCAGCGCCGCCGTGATGCGGACCGCCCGGGCGACGAGCTTCGCGTTGGTCGTCCGCAGATCCACCATCAGGTTCTCGTAGACCTTGCCCAGCCGGATCATCGCCGTCACGGTCAGCATGTTGAGGACCATCTTCGTCGCCGTCCCCGCGCGCAGCCGCGTCGAGCCCGCGATCACCTCGGGGCCGACTTTCGCGACGATGACGACGTCCGCCGCGCTCCGCGGCGCCGGAGCGCAGGCGACCAGCACGCGGCCGGCCTTCCGCCGCTTCGCCGCGTCCAGCGCGCCGTGGACGAAGGGCGTCACGCCGCTCGCCGCGACGCCGATGACGACGTCCACCGCCCGCGCGTCCGCGACCTGCCGGCCGCCGTCCGCCGCGTCGTCCTCCGCGCCTTCCTTGCTCGCCCAGACGCACGCGGGCCCGCCGGCCATCACCGCCCGCGCCAGGTCGCGCGGCACGCCGAACGTCGGCGGCAGCTCCGCGGCCTCGAGCACCCCCAGGCGCCCGCTCGTGCCGGCCCCGACGAAGATCAGCCGCCCGCCCCGGCGGAGCCGCTTCACGAGGAGCTCGACGGCCTTCTCCACCGCGGGCAAGGCCTTCCGCACCGCCCCGGCGACCGTCGCGTCCTCGCGGTTGATCGCGCGGAGGATGCCGGACGTCGACATCGCGTCGATCCGCGTCGTGCGCGGATTGCGCTGTTCGGTGAGCAGCTTCCCGTAGTTCACGAGTGTTATTGTTCCAATCTGATTCGGACGTTAACACTTCGGGAAGTGTTAACGTCCGAATCGGATTGGAACGTTAACACTTTGTTCATAGCGCGCGCAGCTTCTCCGCGGCGGCGCGGAGGGTCTCCAGCTTCTTGCAGAACGCGAAGCGCACGAGGCGGCGGCCGTCGCGGGGATTCCGGAAGAACGAGCTCCCGGGCACGACGGCGACCTTGCCTTTCTCCACGAGCCAGCGGGAGAAGTCGACGTCGCTCCCGCGTTTCAAGCCGGAGATGTCGCACATGACGTAGTAGGCGCCGGCGGGGCGGCCGAGGGGGCGGAAGCCGGTCTCCTCGAGCACGGGGTAGAGCGTCTCGCGGCGCTCGAGGTACTCCTTCGCGAGCGACTCGAAGAGCCCCCCGGGCGCGTCCATGAACGCGGCGGCGGCGACCTGGAGCGGATGCGGCGCGCCGACGGTCAGGAAGTCGTGCACCTTGCGCACGGCGTCGGAGACCCGGTCCGGCGCGATCACGTAGCCGAGCCGCCAGCCGGTGACGGAGAACGTCTTGGACAGCGAGGTGACGGTGAGGGTGCGGTCCGACATCCCCGGCAGCGACGCCATCGAGACGTGCTCGCCTTCGTAGATGATGTGCTCGTAGACCTCGTCGGTCACGGCGAAGGCGTTCCACTTCCGGCAGAGCTTCGCGATCGCGCCCAGCTCGGCGCGCGTGAAGACCTTCCCCGTCGGGTTGTTGGGCGTGGTGACGATGACCGCCTTGGTGCGCTTGTTGAAGGCCTTCGCGAGCTCCTTCTCGTCGAAGGACCAGCCGGGCACGCGGAGCTTGACGAAGCGGGGCGTGGCGCCGGAGAGGATCGTGTCGGGCCCGTAGTTCTCGTAGAACGGCTCGAAGATGACGACCTCGTCGCCCGGGTTGATGATCCCCATCAGCGCGCAGATCATCCCTTCGGTCGCGCCGCAGGTGACGGTGATGTTCTTCCGCGGATCCGCCTCGATGCCGTTGTAGCGCTTCGCCTTCCGGGCGATCGCCTCGCGCAGCGGCGCGGCGCCCCAGGTGATCGCGTACTGGTTGACGTCGTCCTGGATCGCCGCGATCGCCGCGCGCTTGAGCGGCTCGGGCGCCGGGAAGTCGGGAAACCCCTGCGACAGGTTGACGGCCCCGTGCTGGAGGGCCAGCCGCGTCATCTCGCGGATGACGCTCTCGCTGAACTTCACCGCCTTGGTCGACGTGAGGGATCGCGCCACACGCGGCAGCGTAGCGCAAAGAACGGCTTTTCGCTAGCCCGCGGCCGCCTTGAGCGCCTCGATCATCGCCCGGCCCCGCTCGGCCGTGAAGGCGCGCGCCTGGGCGGCGACGTCCCGGGCGGCCGGCTCCTTCAAGGTCAGCGCCCGCGCGGCGATTTGCTCGCCGGTCGCGGCGTCGATCTCGAAGAGCCAGTCGGCGAGCCCGACGTCCCGCCACATCTGGCCCTTGCGGGTGTCGGTCGGCTGCCGCAGGTGGATCGCGGGCACGCCGTTGGCGACGGCGATGATCGGCGAGTGCATCTCGAGGCTGACGACGGCCGTCGCGCGCGCATACGTGGAGGCGGCCTCGTCCGTGAGCCAGTAGGAGGGCCGGACCACGACGCGCGGCTTGACGTCGTCGGGCAGCGGGTCGAAGAGCAGCGGCCGGAGCAGCTCGACGGCGTAGGTCATCTCGGGGCAGAGCAGGGCCTTCCCGCCCGCGCGGACCCAGGCCACGATCGCGTCGCGCAGCTTCGCGTGGTCGGCTTCGCGGTGCTTCTCGTTCTCGGCTTCCCGCTTTTCGATCTCGCCGGGCGCGTACTTGCGGCCCTCTTTCCAGTAGGGCGTCCAGCGCAGCCGCGGCACGAAGCAGGCGAAGGCGTCCAGGCCGTTCGCCTTCAGGAACGCCTCCGCGGGCGCGTCGCTCCGGAGGTCGAGGCAGAACGTCGCGTCCGGCCCGAACTCGGCGCGCTTGAGCTTCGCTCCGCTCTCTTTCAGGGCCTTGAGGGAGTCGGTGTCGCGGCAGAACACGAAGGCCGCGCCTTCGAGCAGCTCGCGCTGGCCCTTGATCTCGCCGTCGTTGAGCGTGACGCCGCCGAAGCCGTAGGGCTTGCCGGTCTTGGCGAACTCCTTCATCGCGGCGACGCCCACCAGCCCCGGCCCGGAGCCGTGCAGCGCCACGTCGTTGTCCCGGATCGCGTCCGCCCCGCTCGCGATCTTCAGCTTCGGGAAGCGCGCGCGGAGCAGCTTCTCGACGTCCGCCGACAGCGCGTTCGGCCAGAGCGTGACTTCAGCTTCGGGCCAGTGCTTCTCGAGCAGCGCGAGCATGCCCGGCGTGTGGGCGATGTCCCCGATGTTGACGGTCTGCCATGACGATCGCAGCAGCACGCGCGGCGCGCGTCTCGACATCCCCAGGCTCGCGCCCGCGGCCAGCGTCCCCGCCAGGAACGTTCTGCGTTTCATGACGTCTATAAGCGCGAAAACGGCTTCCGTTCCACCAAAGCGTGGGAGACAATGGGAGCATGATGATGATCGCTCTCGCGCTCTTGGTCCAGGACGAGTTCTACAAGTTCCCGCCCGAGACGGCGTGGACGTACAAGCGGGTCCAGAACAACGAGGAGCGCGTCATCACGGCGAAAGTGCTCGATGAGAAAGAGGGACGCGTCCGGCTCGACTGGAAAGAAGCCAGGCTCGACGGCACGCCGGAGGAGAACTCGGAAGTGACCTGGCTCGTGAAGGACGGCATCCTCTGGGCGGAAGTGAGGGCCAAGGGGGAGGAGGCCGTCTCCCTCGCGCTGCCGATCCTGAAGGTCGGATCGAAGAAGGACGATACCTGGACGACCGGAGCCGGCGAGTCGACGCGCCTGGGAACCGAGGAGGTCAAGGTGCCCGCCGGCGCCTACAAAGACGCGGTGCACACCCAGCTCAAGGCCGAGGGCGACACGCTGATCAACTTCTATCTTGTCCCCAAGGTCGGACTCGTGAAGGTGACCGTCGCCCCCGCTAACGGCGACGCGATCACGTTCGAGCTGAAAGAGTTCAAGCCCGTCAAGTAGGTACCAGGTACCGGGTGCCAGGCGTCCCCCCCTTCCCCCCCGGGGGGGTGAGGGGGGAATTCTCCCGGTACCTGGTACCCGGTACCTTAGAACAACTCTCGGATCGGCGTGCCGCCGTCGGTGGCCGTCGCCGTGCCGCCGAACTCGGTGCGGAAGCGCTTCTTCGGGTCGAGGCCCAGGCGGTCGAACAGCGTCGCGAACAGATCCGCCACCGTCGCGCGCTCCTTCACCACGCCGATGCCCTTCTTGTCGGTCTCGCCGTAGAGCCGGCCGCCCGCGATCCCGCCGCCGCCCAGCACCGCGCAGGTCGCGCGCGGATAGTGGTCGCGGCCGTTCCGGGCGTTGATCAGCGGCGTCCGCCCGAACTCGCCCATCCACAGCAGGATCGTCTCGTCCCAGAGCCCGAGCCGGACCAGGTCGTCGATCAGCGCCGCCCAGGGCGCGTCGAGCTGCCCGCAGAGCCGGCGGACGTTCGAGAAGTTGTCGATGTGCGTGTCCCAGCCGCCCAGCTGCACCTCGACGTAGCCCACGCCCGCCTTCAGCAGGTTCAGCGCGAGCTTGCAGCGCGTGGCGAATTCGTCCGCGCCGGGCTCGACCTCCAGCGCCTTCATGAAGGGCGTGCCGACCAGCGCCTCGATCCGCCGCAGCGTCTCCTCGCGCCGCTCGAGGAGCGGCGAGGCGGTCGACTCCCCGAAGCCGCGGTCGAGCTCGCGCGCCAAGCGCAGCCGGTCCTTGCGCCGCTCCACCGCGCGCAGCTTCTCCAGCGCGCGCCGGGGGTCGTCGATCGTGAACGGCGCGTGCGCCGCGCCGAGATACGCGGGCCCGAAGCCGGGCGCGCCGATGGTGACGTACTGGGGCACGCTCGACGCCGGCAGATGCGCGGAGGCCGTCGCCCCCGCCGCCGGCCGCGCGAAGCCTTCCGAGAGCGGAAAGCCCGTGTGCATCAGGTACTGGCCGCGCGCGTGGTCGCCCTCGGGCGAGCTCAGGCCGCGGATCACCGAGAGCCGGTCCATGCGCTTCGCGACCGCCGGCAGCGTCTCGGAGATCCGGACGCCCGGCGCCGCCGTCTCGATCGCGCGGAACTCGCCGCCCGTGTCCTCGCCCGGCTTGGGGTCGAACGTGTCGATCTGACTGGGCCCGCCGTCCATCCAGAGCACGACCACCCGCTTCGCGCCCGTCGCGAGCCCGCCGCCGCCGTTGCGCAGCGCGTAGCCGAGAAAGCCGCCGAGCGAGCCGCCGAGGAAAGTCCTTCGATCCATATCGGCCTCAATGGTTGAAGTAGAACTCGTTCGAGTTGGCGAGGGCGAACACGACGTCCTCCGCCGAGCGCCCCTTGCAGAGCTCGCGCTCCCGCGGCTTCGGCGCGCGGCTGAGCAGGCGGCGGTAGAGGGCGTCGACGTCCCTCTCCGGCGCCTTCGGCTCCAGCGACAGCTTGGTCAGCAGGTCCTGGACCGTCTCGCGGTAGGTCCACGCGTTCGAGAGGTCCTCGCCGAACGAGCGCGCGGTGAACGCCTTGAGGAACTCCGCCCGGCTCGCCTTCAGGTCCAGCGCGACGGCCAGCGAGTCGAAGATCTGCTCCGGCAGCAGCGGCTTCAGGACGCGGACGGCGAAGAGCTTCTCGGCCGCGGGGGGATCCGACGGCCTCCGCGCCGCCCGGCGGTAGGCGTCGGAGCCGACGATCAGGCGGATCATCGCGCGGAGGTCGAACGACGTCCGCCGCGCCTCCTCCGCGAGGAACTCGAGGAGCGCGGGCACGGAGGCCTTGTTCTTCGCGCTCGCGTCGTCGGGCGGATCGATGATCCCGCGGCCCATGAAGTGGTACCAGAGGCGGTTGGCGAACGCGCGCGCGAAGGCCTTGTTGGACGTGATGTAGAGGGCGAGCTCCTCGCGCCAGCGCCGCGTGACGGGCGTCGCGCCCGTGAGGAAGCGGGGCTTGCCGCCGCGGTCGGGGTTGTCGACGATCCGGACGTTGCCCTCGGAAATCGGACGGCGCTCGATCGCGAAGAAGTCGCGCAGGCCCTTGTAGTCGTCCTGCGTCCAGCGGTCGAAGGGATGGTCGTGGCAGCGCGCGCAGTCGAGCCGCACCCCGAGGAAGGTCCGCGAGACCTTGGCCGCCGGGTCCTCCGCGTGCTGCAGGATGAAGTTCACGGGGCCGGTCGTGGCCGAGGGCCCTTCGGCCGCGACGAGCTCCGCCGCGATCCGGTCGAAGGGGCGGTTCTCGGCGAAGCGCTTCTCCAGCCAGATCCGCAGCGCCTCGCGGTTCGCCTCGAAGGCGCTCGTGTAGCCCACCAGCATCGTGGTCCAGAGCTCGGACCAGAACCGCGCGAACTCGGGCGCGGCGAGCATGTCCTCCGACGTCCGCCGCTCCCCGGCCGCGGGGATCCGGCCCAGGAGGTCGAGGCTCATCCGCCGCGCCGGGTCGACGAGCGGGGCCGGCTCGACGCCCGCCGCCTTCCACGCCTCGGCGAGCAGGACGTCGATGGGATTACTTGAGGTCATCGTTCGCCGCCTTGGCCTCGAGCGCCTTCACCTGCGCGAGGATCCCCTCGAGCTCCGCGCGCGAGCCGGCCTTGAGCGCGCCGTTCTCGAAGTGCCGGGCGATCCAGGCGCCCAGGCCGTCGGGCGTCTTCGCCGCCAGCGCCGCCTTCGCCTCGTCCTCGACCACGAAGCGGCCGTAGGGGGCGGTGAACGCGGCCTTCAGCTCCGCGTCCTCGATCCGCCCGCCGTGCTCCGACACGAGTCGGAGCGCCTTCTCCTCGTCGCGGAACGCCTTCGCCGGATCCTTGATCTCGCCCGCGGCCTCGGCTTCCCGGTCGGGATGGATCCGCAGCTTGCCGTCGGCGGTCTCGGTCAGGCCCTCCCGGATCCTCTCCTTGAGGAGCGCGATGGCGTCGCCGTCGCCGCCCCGGATCTCCTGGGACAGCAGCGCCAGGACGATGTCGGTCTGGAGCATCTCGCCGAGCTCCTTCGCGAGCGCGTCCTCCGCCTTGATCATCCGCGCCAGCTGGCGCGCGGGCTCGCGCAGGAGCGCCGCCCGCTTCTTGTGCGCGTCGTAGTTGTCCAGGATCTCCCGGACCTGCTCGCGGGCCTCCTCCTTCACGCGGCCGTCGGCGATCCCGTCCTCGACCTGGCCGACCAGCTGGTCCGCCGTGTCGCGGATCTTCTGGGCCTGCTCGTCCGCCGACTCCGGCTTGAACTCGCCCGCCGCCTTCTTGAGGACCAGCCCGAGGAAGAGCGGATCCTTCACGGCCGCCTTGATCCGCGCGTTCAGGTCGTCGACGGCCGTCAGCTTCTCGCAGGCCGCCGCGAACGGCTTCGACGCCTCCGCCGCCGCCTTCACCAGCGCGCCCGCCAGCGTCTTGGCGGCCGTCGCGTGGGCCCGCAGCCCTTCGGGCACGATCAGCCGACCGTCGGCGTCCGGCGCGACGAACTGGCCGACCGCCTTCTGGAGGACGTAGACGTCCGGCGTCGCCTTCGGCCGCAGGTCGCGGTAGTAGATCACGTGCGGCGCCGCGGGATGCGACAGGTAGGCCTTGAGCCGCGCGTTGATCTCCGGGACGTCGACGAGCTTCGACGCGACGTCCTTCAGGACCGGCTTCAGGCGTTCGATTTCCACCTGGTAGCTTTCGAACGCGGCCAGCGTGTCGCGGCGCCACTCTTCCTGGCCGGCGCGGAGGCGGAAGCGGCCGTCGACGTCCTCGAAGTGCCGGAGGAACCAGTCCGGCAGGGCGCTCTTTTCGGCCCGCTTCCGGAGCTCGTCGCTCATCCGCGCGGCGCGGTCGGACAGCACGACACGGCCGGCGCGGGTCTTGACCGCGGTCTGGAAGCGTTTGACGAGGTCGTCGTCGCCGGGCTTCAGGGAGTCGGCGAACTTCGCGACGGGGTCGGTGTCCTGCAGCATCAGGACGAGCGCGAGGCAGGCGAAGCGCATGGGAAACCCTCCTACGGCAGTGCGATACGGAACGGAGGGCGCGTTTTGTCACTTGTTACGAATTAAACTGGATGCTTCGTAACTAGCGCGGGAAGAACCGGGAGAGGAAGCGCAATTCCTCGTCGAGCTCGGCCCGCGAGGCGCTGTAGTCGCGGACCTGGTCCTTCAGGTACTCGGCGAGCTTCTTCTTCCCGCGGGCGACGTGGTTGTAGTCCGCCGGCGTCCCGCCCTCGAGCGACGCGCGGAGGGCGTCGTGGTAGTTCGGATGCTCCTTCGCCAGCCGCGCCAGCGCCACCTCGATCAGGTGCGCGACCCACTCGCGGTCGAAGTCTTCATCGAGGGCCGGTTCGGGGGTCGGGGACGGAGCCTGCCGCTTCTTCGCGAGCTCGCGCTCGACGTGGTGGCCCAGGACGTGGCGGGTCACGGACAGCAGCAGCGAGCGGAAGCGGCCGAGCGACGGATCCGCCTTGAGCAGCACGCGGTCCTGGAAGACGCGGAGGAAGACCTCCTGAGCCAGGTCCTCCGCCTCGGCGCGGAAGCCGCGGCGCGCGAGGTAGGCGAGCACCGGCGGCCGGTACTTCAGCACGAAGTCGCGCAGCGCCGCCTCCTCGCCCTTCCCGGCGCCGCGGATCACCGTCCAGAGGGTGCTCTGGAACTCGCTCACTTCATCTCCTCGCGCAGCGATTCGGCCATCGAGGGATCCAGCTCGACCGCCCGGCGCCACGCGGCCAGCGCGGCGGGACGGTCGCCGGCCTTCGACGCCCGGTATCCCTCCCAGCGCAGCGCCACCGCGTCCTCCGGCAGCCGCGCGAACTCCTCCTTCGCGCGCGCCAGCTCGCCGCGCTGGTAGCGGGCGATGCCGAGCGCGAGACGCACCTCGGGGTTCGACGGCTCGAGCCGCGCCGCCTCGGTCAGGACGTCGAGCGCGTCCCCCGGCTCCCCGCCCTGGAACGAGCGCAGCACGCCCGCCATGCCGAGCGAGGCGAGGATCGGCAGGGAGGCGGGGCGGGAGCGACGTCCCAGGCGCAGCTTCCCGATCGCCTGGTCGAGCAGCGCGATCGCCTTGGGCTGGCGGCGCGAGAGCTCGCGGGGGGAGTCGCGCATCGCGCGGCGGCAGAGCATGATGAACAGAAAGTAGGAGCCTTCATAACGCGGGTTGATGTCGATGCCGCGCGAGGCGGCGTCGAAGGCGGGGACGACGTCCTCCCGCAGCGCGAACGAGAGCGCGAGGCCGTTGTAGGCCTGGACGTAGCATTCGCGGGCGGCGATCGCGCGCTCGTAGAACGGCGCGGCCGCTTCCGGCTTGCGGCGCAGCAGCTCGATGTCGCCGCGGAGCTTCGCGACCTCCTCCACCGGCTTCTCGGGGACTTTCTCCAGGCGGTCGAGCTCGGCGAGCGACGTCGCGAGCGCCTTCTCGCCGCTCTCCGCGAGCGCGAGCAGGGCGCGGGCGACGTCGCGCGTCCAGTCGTCGCGGAAGCCCGCGGCGAGCGCGGCGCGCAGGTCCTCCTTGATCTTCTCCACCAGGGCCTCGGTGGCCTTGTCGTTCTTCTGCAGCGACTGGCGCAGGACCTCCTCCCAGACGATGCGGGCGCGCTCGAAGCGTTCCTCGCCGACGTTCTGGCCGGTGGCGATGGCGGCGTCGAGGGCCGCGAGCGCCTCGGGGGTGTCGCCCATGAACAGGCGGGCGCGCGCGACGGCCGCGAGGCCCTGGTGGCGGATCGAGGCGGGCAGGCCGCGCGTCGCCAGCGCGTCGCCCAGGTTCGCGACGGCCCGCTCCAGGCCCTCGTGGGAGATCTGCCGCGCCGACTTGTAGAGGTTCGTCTCCCAGCGCTGGACGGCCATCGCCTCCTGCAGGATGGTCCGCTCGGCGGCCGACGCCCGGCCGCGCGAGACGGCGAGGCCGGCCGTGACCGCGAACACGACGAGCACGGCGAAGGCCCCGCCCGCGACGAGCGCGGGACGGCGGCGCCGCCGCAGGCGATCCAGGAGCGACGGCGCGCGCGCGGACACCGGGCGTCCGTCGAGCCAGGCCCGCAGGTCGTCGGCGAAGGCGGCGGCCGTCGGGTAGCGCCGCGCGGGATCCTTGCGCATCGCCATAAGCGCGACCGCGCCCAGCGGATGCGGGACGGGCGGCGGCTCCTCGTCGGTGATGCGGCGGAGGAGGTCGGGGACGCTGGGGCCGTCGAAGGGCTTCTTCCCCGCCGCCGCTTCGTAGAGCATGACGCCGAGCGCGTAGACGTCGCTGCGGGCGTCGACGTCCTTCCCGCGCGCCTGCTCGGGCGACATGTAGTGGGGCGTGCCGACGGTCATGCCGGTCTCGGTGAGGTCGGCGCCGGGGAGCTTGGCCACGCCGAAGTCGGCGACGAGGGGGCGGTCGGCGAGGAGGATGTTGGCGGGCTTGAGGTCCCGGTGGACGACGCCCTTCTCGTGGGCGGCGTGGACGGCGCGGGCGACGGCCTCCAGGATCGCGACGGCTTCCTTCAGCGGCGGCTTCGCGTCCGCGAGCGAGCCGTGGGGGGCGACTTCCATCGCGAAGTAGGGGCGGCCGTCGTGGGCGCCGGCGTCGTAGACGGGGACGATGTTGGGATGCCGCAGCGAGGCGAGCACGGCCATCTCGCGGCGGAAGCGCTCGAGGTCGCGGACGCGGTCGAGGATCTTCACGGCGACGTCGCGGCCGAGCTCCGGGTCGTGCGCGAGGTAGACGCGGCCGCTGCCGCCCTCGCCGAGCGCCTTGAGGATCCGATAGCGGCCGAAGGTCGTCGGCGTCTCGGGCGCCAGGTCCGCGGCCGAGAGCAGCCCGCCCGCGAGCACTTTCGCGGCGAGCCCGCGGTCCTCCCGCAGCGCCGCCACGCGTTCGGCGCCGATCAGCTCCGCGAGCGGCCGGGCGGACGTCGCCTGCTCGCGGCTGATCCATCCGCGCTCGAAGGCGGCGCGGCGGAGGGTGTCGTCCATCGCCCCTACTGTACCGCCGGTCCCCGTTCGCGGTGTCAGGGGTCCGGCATCGGGAAGACGGGATTCGCGTCGGTCTGGGCGCGGAGGAGGTCGACGGCCTTCTTCACGACATCGGGGCGCTCGGCGGCGAGGTCCCGGGTCTCGCCGGGATCGCGGTCGAGATCGTAGAGCTCCCAGGGGCCGGGCTGCTTGGTCTTCACGTTCTGCTTCACGACTTTGAGGCCGCCGAAGTTCACGGCGAACTGGCCCCCGGATTCCGGGAAGACCCAGACCATGGGGTTGCGCGCGGGGGCGCCGCGGCCCTCGAGGACCGGGAGCAGGCTCACGCCGTCGAGGCCGCCCGGCGTGGAGAGTCCCGCGGCTTCGCAGAGCGTGGGAAAGTGGTCGGCGAAGTACGAGGGAAAATCGCTCACGGTTCCCGGCTTCACGCGGCCCGGCCAGCGGGCGATGAGCGGGACGCGGATCCCGCCTTCGTAAACGCTGCCCTTGAGGCCGCGAAGATGGGCGACCGACTTGAAGAAGGCCGGGTCGGCTCCTCCGACGGCCCCGTCGCCGCGCAGGGGCGTGGCGCCGTTGTCGCTGGAGAACAGCACGAGGGTGCGATCGGCGAGGCCGAGGGTGTCGAGCGCCTTCAGCACCTCGCCGACGTGGCGGTCGAGGGCGGAGATCATGGCGGCGTGGGCGGCGCGCGGGCGCGGATGGGGGGTGTAGCCGTTCTGGCCGCGGTAGGGCCGCTCGTCCCACTCCTTCGGGTAAAGGTCGAGGAGCTCGACAGGCGGCTGCAGCGCGACGTGCGGCTCGGTGAAGGGCAGGTAGAGGAAGAAGGGGCGCGCGGCGTGGGCGCGCAGGAAGTCGAGCGACTCCTTCAGGATCGGCGCGGACGCGTGCCGCTCGCCGGTCCAGTCTTCGAGGCGGACCTCGCCGTCGGGCTGCTTGGCGTGGCCGGGGATGGGCTTGGCGTTGAGCGGCACTTTCTCGCCGTTCTTCCAGAGGTGGGGCGGGTAGTAGCTGTGCGCGACGCCCTGGCAGTTGTAGCCGAAGAAGGCGTCGAAGCCCTGGCGGTTCGGATCGCCGCTGGAGCCGGCGGGGCCGAGCCCCCACTTGCCGAAGGCGCCGGTGGCGTAGCCGGCCTGCTTGAACCGCTCGGCGATCGTGAACGTCTCGTCGGGGATGGGATGCTGGCCTTCGGGGTACGCCTCGGCGCGCTTGTTGCCGCGGATGGCCGTGTGGCCGAGGTGGCGGCCGGTCATGAGCACGTTGCGCGAAGGGGCGCAGACGGGCGCGCCGGAGTAGTGCCGGGTGAAGCGCATCCCCTCGCGCGCGAGGCGGTCGAGGTTCGGCGTCTTGATCTTCTCCTGGCCGTAGCAGCCGGGCTCGGCCCAGCCCAGGTCGTCGGCCAGGATGAACACCACGTTGAGCGGCGGGGATTTGGCCTGGGAGGTCGAGCAGCCGGCGGCGAGCAGCAGGACGAAGACGAATCGCTTCATGCTTGTATAATTGTCAATCCCGATGAAAGTTTCGCGGAAATCCCTGGATCGACTTCCCCGCGCGCAGACGCTGGTGGGGCAGACGGAGCGAATCCTGCGCGAGGCGGTGGCGAAGGGCCACTTCCCCGGGAACAAGCTGCCGCCGGCCGTCGAGCTGGCCGCGCAGCTGGGCGTGAGCCGGGAGACGGTGCGGCAGGCGGAGGCGGCGCTGGAGCGCGACGGCCTGCTGACGCGCTACCGCCGCAAGGGGACGCTGCTGAAGCCGCCGGCGCTTTCGCTGAAGTCGGCCGGATCGCGCGTGATCGGGTATCTCCAGGCCGACTACTGGGAGGAGGTCGGCGGCACGACCAGCGCGCTCATGCTGCAGGGCGCGCTGCGCGAAGCCGGCCGGGCGGGCTACCAGCTCGCGGTGCGCCACGCGCCGCCCGCGGACGTGGATCGCGCGCTGCGGGAGCTCCAGGAGAGCGCGCCCTTGCGCGGGATCATCTTCGCCTCCGTGGCCGAGGAGAAGCTGATCCGCCAGTCCCTGGGGCTGAACGTTCCGGCGGTGCTGCTCGACCACGATCTGCCGCTGCCCCGCATCAGCTCGGTGCGCGAGGATTCGGTCCAGGCCACCCGGCTGGCCGTCGACCATCTCGCGTCCCTGGGACACCGCCGGATCGCCTACGCCCATTGGCGGCTGATCGAGCAGAATCCCTGGCGCGTCCGCGGGTACCAGGAGGGGCTGCGGACGCGCGGCCTGCCCCGCCGGAAAGCCTGGGAGCTTCTTTGCGAGATCACGCCCGCCGGGGCCGCCGCCCTCGTCACGCGCTTCCTCGCCCTCGCGCCGCGCCCCAGCGCCCTGATCTGCTACAACAACACCTTCGGCCAGCTGGTCCACGAGGAGCTGCGGCGCCGCGGAGTGAAGGTCCCCGACGACCTGAGCCTGATCGGCGCCGGAGGCGAAAGCGTCCCGGGCCTCAGCTCCCTGGTCGCCGACTGGGACGCCATGGGACGCGCCGCCGTGAAGGCCCTCCTCCGCGCGATGAAAGGCCCCGACAAAGCCCCCGAGCACCAGGTCTTCGCCTACACCCTCCACCGCGGCCGCACCACCGCTCCGCCGTCAGCTTAGGGTCCACGCGTCCAGGACGCGCCGCACCGTCTCCGCGAGCGCCGCCGCCCCCGACGGCTTGACGTGGTAGCCGTCCACGCCGAGCGCGCGGGCGCGGGCGACGTCCAGAGGCTCGTTCGACGAGCTCAGGATGGCGACGGGGAGGCGCGACAGCGCGGGCTCGCCCCGGAGCCACTCGAGGACTTCGACCCCGGAGCGCCTCGGCAGCTTCAGGTCCAGGATCACGTGCGTGGGCGCCGGATGTCGCTCCCGGTCCGCGAACGCGCCCTGGCCCGCCAGGTACGCCACCGCCTCGTCCCCGTCGCGGGCCACCGCGAGCCGCGCCCGGGAGTTCGTCTTGGACAGGGCCCGCCGGAAGAAGCCGATGTCGTCCTCGTCGTCCTCGACGAGCAGGACCACGGGACGCGGCCCCGCGTTCAAGGGCCCTTCCGGAGCTCGATCCAGAAGACGCTGCCGTGCCCCGGTTCGCTCTCGAACCCCCAGCTGCCGCCCATGCGCTCCAGGGCCCGCCTCACCGTCGCGAGCCCGATCCCGGTTCCCGGATACTCGTCCTTGCGGACCAGCCGCTCGAAGACGCGGAACAGCTTGACCCGGTGCTCGGGGGCGATGCCGATCCCGTTGTCCTCCACCAGGATCCGGACGCGGTCGCCGCGCGCCTCCGTCCGGATCTTCACCCGCGGACGGACCCCAGGCGCGACGAACTTGACCGCGTTGGAGAGCAGGTTCTGGATGGCGATCGCCAGCATCATCCGGTCCCCGAGAACCCGGAGGAGGTCGGCCTCCACCTCGATCGCGGCGCCCGACGCCCCCAGGTCCGCGGCCATCCCGGCCATGACCTCCGACAGGACCTCGGTCGGATTGAGCGGCGTCGGGTTCACCTCCGACCGCCCCAGCCGGCTGTACGAGAGGAGCCCTTCGATGAGGACCTCCATGCGCTCGGCGCCGAGCGTGATCCGCCGCAGGTGCTCGCCCCCCTCGGCGCCGAGCGCCGCGCCCCACTCCTGGACCAGGATGTCGGAGTAGCCGCGGATCGTCCGCAGCGGCGCGCGCAGGTCGTGCGAGACCGTGTAGCTGAACGCCTCCACCTCGCGCAGGGCTTCTTCGAGCTCGCGCGTCCGCTCGCGCACGCGGTCTTCCAGGTCGTCGTTCAGCCGCCGGACTTCCGCATCCGCCGCCCGGCGCTCCGCGGCTTCCATCGCGAGCGCCACCAGGTCCGCGACGGACGAGGCGAAGTCCTGCTCCTCGCCGGGCCACGCCCGCCGGGCGCCCGTATGCTCGTGGCACACGATGCCCTCGAGCGTCCCGTCGACGCGGATCGGGACGTCGAGCATCGACGTGATCCCCAGGGGGACGAGGTAGTCCCGGGCGAACTCGACCGTGCGCGGATCGGTCCGGGCGTCCGACGCCGCCACCGACCGGCTTTCGCCGAGCGCGGCGAAATACCGCGGGTAGTCGCCGGCCCGCAGCCGGAGGCCGCGCTCATGCGTCCCCGCGCTCCGGACGTAGAGGTCCAGGCAGTCGATCTCGGAGCGGTCGGGCGTGTAGCGCCAGACGGAGACCCGCTCGACGGCCAGGATCGCGGACAGCTTCTCGGTCACCAGCCGGAGCGCGGCCGGCAGCGGCGCCGACGGCGCGCGCGCGAGCTCGGCGAGCGCCTCGCGGTGCCGGATCGCCCGCTCCGTCGCGGCGCGCAGGTCGTCTTCCACGCGCCGCCGCTCCTCCACTTCGCGGCGGAGGGTCTCGTTCACCCGCAGGAGCGCCTCCGTCCGCTCGTGCACCGTGCGCTCCAGGTCCCGGCGGGCCTCGAAGAGGCCCACGAGCGTGCGCACCTTGCCGCGCAGCAGGCCGGCGTCGACGGGCTTGCGCAGGAAGTCGATCGCCCCCACGGCGGCGAAATCCGCGAGGCGTTCGGCCGGCGGATCCGGCCCGGTGAGGAAGAGGATCGGGGTGTCGCGGGTGCGCTCGCCGAGGCGCAGGAGCCGGGCGAGCTCGAAGCCCTCCATGTCGGGCAGGCGCGCGTCCAGGAGGATGGCCGCGAAGTCCCGGTCCAGGATCGTGGACAGCGCCGCCCGGCCGGTGTCGGCCATCACGAGGTCGTAACGCGGATCGGCGATGGCTTCGGACACGGCCGCGCGCTGGCGCGGGTCGTCCTCGACGATCAGGACGCCTGCCATGGACGGGCCGCCGCCGGCGGCGCTCATGCGAATGCCTCTATGAAGGCGAGGCGCGGGCCGGGGGGGATGTGACGGCGGGGAACGCCGGGCGATGCGCGGCGTCAGACCGGAAAGAGGCGGCGGAGCTCGCCGGCGTCGGCGCGGCGGGCGGTCTTGGAGAAGTCGGCCCAGGACTGGCTGTATTCGCAGACCTCGAACGCTTCCGAGACCCGCACCGACGGGTCGAGCCGGTGCCGCCGGGCGCGGGTTTCGAAGAAGGCGCGATAGTCGGCGCGCACCCGTTCGCGGCGCTTCGCGCGGCCGGGTTCGTCCGACGGCCAGTGCGCCGGCCCCCCTTCGCAGCCGCCCTCGTAGCCCTGGGACTCCATCGCCTCCAGCGCCGACAGCTTGCGCTCGAAGACGTCGTCGATGGGGACGATCACGTCGGCCTGGAACGGCGCGGGCCGCGTGAACTCGTCCTCGAAGTGGAGGAAGAGGGGGTTGCGGGCCGGCGCGGGGACGTCGGGACCGTAGTGCGGGATCGTGACCAGGTAGGCCGCGTCCTGCATCAGGGCGCCGGCGGCGCGGTGGTCGGGGTGGTAGTCGCAGGGGCGGTGGCTCAGCACGACGTCCGCCTTCCACTCGCGGATCAGGCCGATCACGAGCTTGCGGTTCTCCACGCTCGCCGTGAGGTGGCCGTCGGGGATGTCGAGCACGACCGACTCCACGCCCAGGATCTCGGCCGCGCGGGCGACCTCCGCCTTGCGGCGCTGGGCGAGCGGCGCGCCCACCTGCTTCTTGTCCCAGTGGCCGACGTCGCCGTTGGTCAGCGAGACGAAGCGGACCTTGTGGCCGCGCGCGGCCCACCGGGCGGCCGTGCCGCCGCAGGCCCACTCGCAGTCGTCCGGATGCGCGCCGATCGCCAGGATGCGCAGCGGGTCCATTCGCTTCCTTCTATTCGCCACAGAGACACAGAGGCACAGAGACGCGCCTTGGAAAGGGATCCCCCCCTCGCCCCCCGGGCCTTCGCCCGCCGAAGCGGGCATGGCTTCGGCCCGCGAAGGCGGGGGGACCCCAAGAAAACCGGCTAATCCCTAGATGAACTTGGTCTTGCCGGGAATCGCGGGACC
The DNA here is from genome assembly GCA_036383955.1 of Planctomycetota bacterium. Taxonomy (GTDB): domain Bacteria; phylum Planctomycetota; class MHYJ01; order MHYJ01; family JACPRB01; genus JACQFK01. The sequence goes on from DASVNH010000008.1 coordinate 16,658, forward strand.
GGGCACCGGGTTCTCCCCCGGGGCGTACTGCTTCGGCGAGAGATCCTCCTTGGAGTTCATCGCCTGGTCCCAGGTGATCTGCTGGCCCGTGTACGCCGCCATCCGGCCCATGATGGCCAGCATCGTGCTCTTCGACATGTACTCGCCGTTGTTGATCGGCTCGCCGCGGCGGATCGACTTGAAGAGCTCGTCGTGCTCCGTCTGGTAGACGTTGTTGCCCTTCCCCTGCGGAGCCCAGTCCGCCACCTTCATCGTCGCGCCTTCGTTGATCATCGCCTGCCCGGTCGCGCCCAGCACCTGCACGCTGATGTCGTTCTTGCAGGCGCCCATCTGCCGCGTGTTGCTGATGATTTTCGACCCGTCCTCGTACTCGTACGTCACCGAGAAGTGGTCGTAGATGTTGCCGTACTCGGGGCCGGTGAGGACGGCCCGACCTCCCATGCCGACCGCCTTCACGGGATACTTGTCGCCGAACACCCACGCGCTCACGTCCAGATTGTGCACGTGCTGCTCGACGTTGAAGTCGCCCGAGAGCCAGGTGAAGTTGTACCAGTTGCGCGTCTGGTAGGTGATGTCGTCCCAGTCGTCCTGGCGGGGCTTGTTCCAGCGCCCGCCGCGGTAGTCGTTGGCCATGACCGTCACGACCTTCCCGATCTCCCCGCCGTGGATCCGCCGCATCGCCTCGCGATAGCGCTCCGAGTAGCGCAGGCAGAGGCCCGACACCACGGCCAGCTTCTTCTTCTTCGCCTCCTCGCAGGTCGCCAGCACCGAGCGCACGCCCGGGGCGTCGACGGCCACCGGCTTCTCCGCGAACACGTGCTTGCCCGCGTCGATCGCCGCCTTCAGGTGCTTCGGGCGGAAGTGCGGCGGCTCGCAGAGGAGCACGACGTCCACCGCCTCGATGACCTTCTTGTAGGCGTCGAAGCCGCTGAACTGCCGCTCGGGCGGGACGTCGACCTTCCCCGGCGCCGCTTCCGCGGCGATGCCCTTGAGGCTGCTCTGGAGGCGGTCGGGATAGAGGTCGCCCATCGCGACGAGCTGGACGTTCGAGTCCGCCGCCAGCGCCTGCTGGGCGGCGCCGGTGCCGCGGCCTCCGCAGCCGACCAGGCCGACCTTGAGCGTCTCGCGCGGCGCCGCCGCGTGCACGAGGGGGATGTCGAGAGCGGCCGCGGCCGCCGCGCCCTGGAGGAACGTGCGTCGGTTCATGCCTGCAATCCTTGAATGACGGTTTCCAGGAACTCGCGCGCGCGGCGCGCCAGGGCGTCCACGCCTTCGGGCGTCGACGGCCGCGGCACCAGGGGCGCGGAGATGTTTTCGCAGCAGAGCGGCATCGTCCGCCCCGTGAACGCCACGGGGTGGAGCAGCTTGTAGTGGTCGATCTCGCCCAGGCCCGGCCCGCAGTCCTCGTCCTTGGGCCAGTTGCGGTGGTCCTTGATACAGAAGCTCCGCACCTCGTCGGCGCATTTCTTCAGGTCGGGAATGGGATCGAGGTTCAGGTAGTCGAGCACGTTGCCGGCGTCGTAGTTGACCTTCACGCCCTCGTCGGCGACGTCCCGGACGATCGACGCGCAGGCCTCGCCCGTGCCGGTCTCGCCGCCGTGCTGCTTGACCACGAGCAGCACGCCCAGGTCGCGCGCGATCGGGCCGAGCTTCTTCAGGCGCTCCACCCAGACGTCCCGGGCGCCGCCCTTGGTGTGGCCGAACGTGAGAACTTGCCCGATCTTGGCGGCGGCCGCCTGCTTGAGGCGGTGGGCGAGCACCTCGAAGCCGTCCTTGTGCTCGGGATAGATGCCCGAGAACATCATCACGGGCTCGAGGCCCAGGTCGCGGCAGCGCGTGCCGAGCTCGGCCGCCTTTTCCGGGGCCGCGTCGCGCGCGATCACCTCCGTCTTGAGGTGCGACGTCCCCCACGCGACGTGCTTGTAGCCCGCGTCCTTGATGCCGCTCAGCGCGCGCTCCAGCGGGAACGCCGAATAGGGCAGCGTCATGCACGCGATCTGGAAGCGCGTGCGCTCGCGCGGGCGCAGCGTCAGCGCCGCGGCGCTCATGGCCAGAAAGCTCCGGCGGTCGATCGTCATAGGGGATGAATCTCAAAAGCCCGGAAGAAGATTTCGTTGCCCTCGTTCTGCAATAGGATGCGCCCTGCGGACGGGCTTACGTCAAAAATCTCGTTCACCGTCGTCCCGTTCACGATCACCGTCACGCGCCCGCCCTTGCAGACCAGCTCGACTTTCGTCCATTCGCCGAGGGGGCTGTCGACGTCGTCCTTGCCCCGGGTGTCGACCAGCTCCTTGAAGCCGGCCTCGTGCTTCGACCACCAGAACTGCTTGCCCGTGTACGCGACGGGCTCGCCGCCCTTCGACCAGCGCGGGCGCTTGTCGCTCCCGAGCGCGGTCTCGCCCTTGAACGACACCGTCGCGTCCGGCGCGCGGATCGGGATCAGGTCGCCCACGCAGCCCTGGGCGAGTTGGACTTCGATCGACGACATCCACGCGCCCTTGCCCGCCGCGCCGTCGGGCCCCGTCGCGTGGATCAGGATCCCCGAGTTCCGCACGTATTTCGAGCCGTCCGTCTTCGTCCCCCACTTGTACTCCACGCTCAGCCGGTAGTCCTGGTAGGCCTTCTCGGTGCCGAGGTAGCCCATGCCCTCGCCGGAGACGCGGATCTGGCCGTCGACGACCGAGAACACCTTCAGGGGGTCTTCCCCCTTCGACTCCCGCAGCCACGGGCGGAAGCCGTCGAGGGACTTCCCGTTGAAGCGGAAGTCGGGCTTCTCCTGCCCGCCGAGCAGGACCGCCAGGATGGCCGCGATTCTCATCATCTCTCCTACGCCCCGGATCCGCTCCATCTGTGGATTCCCCACGCGCTTGTATAACTGTGATTGGATAAATCTGGCCGCCGCGTTTATCCTCGCCGCTTCCTGGCGGGTACATAAGGGTAGTGACGCGCGCGAGCCTGATCGTTCTCCTGCTGGTCCCCGCCCCGCAAGAAGCGGCGCGGCCGGTCGATTTCGACCGCCAGATCCTCCCCATCCTCTCCGACACCTGCTTCACCTGCCACGGGCCCGACGCGGGACGTCGAAAGGCCGACCTCCGCCTCGACGACGAGAAAGCCGCGAAAACGCCCAACGCCGACGGCGTCGCCGCCATCGTCCCGGGCCACAGCGCGAAGAGCTCCGTCTACCAGCGGCTGATCCATCCCGACGCCGACGAAGTCATGCCCCCGGCCAAGGCGAACAAAAAGCTGTCGGCGGAGCAGATCGACCTCCTCAAGCGCTGGATCGACGCGGGCGCGAAATGGGGCGAGCACTGGGCGTTCCGCCCGCTGCTGAAGCCCGAGGGCGACTCGATCGACCACTTCGTCAAGGCGCGGCTCGCGCGCGAAGGGCTGCGGATGTCGCCCGAAGCCGACCGCGCCACGCTGCTGCGGCGCGTCACGCTCGACCTCACGGGCCTGCCGCCGGAGGGCGACGCGGGCGAGCCCTACGAGAAGGCCGTCGACCGCCTTCTCGCCTCGCCGCGCTACGGCGAGCGGATGGCGTGGGACTGGATGGAGATCTCGCGCTACGCCGACTCGAACGGCTACCAGGGCGACGGCGAGCGTTCGATGTGGCCCTGGCGCGACTGGGTGGTGAAGGCCTTCAACGAGAACCTGCCCTACGACCAGTTCACGATCTGGCAGCTCGCGGGCGACCTGCTCCCCGAGCCGACGCGCGAGCAGAAGCTCGCCACCGGCTTCTGTCGCAACCACCCGATCAACGGCGAGGGCGGCCGGATCGCCGAGGAGAACCGGGTCGACTACGTCATGGACATGGCCGAGACGGCCGGCACCGTCTGGCTCGGCCTCACCTTCAACTGCTGCCGCTGCCACGACCACAAGTTCGACCCGCTCACCAAGAAGGACTATTACTCGCTCTTCGCCTACTTCAACCAGACGCCCGTCAACGGCGGCGGCGGCGATCCCCAGCAGGCGCCCAACCTCGAGCTCGCCAGCCCCGAGCAGCTCGAGAAGATCGCGAAGCTGGACGCGGAGGTCGCGGCGGCCGTCGAGGACGCGAAGGAAGTCGAGTCCTGCGTCCATCTCGCCGGCCACGAGAAGCTCAAGACGCCGCCCGAGAAGCGCGACCGCGCCAAGTGGGAGGAGGTCTACAAAGCCTTCGAGAAGGACGGGCCGGGCGTCGCGCACTACGCGAAGAAGGCGCGCGACCTCCACGACGCGCGGAGCGCCGCCAAGAAGGCGATCGTCCGCGTCATGGTCATGGAGGACCTGAAGGCCCCGCGCAAGACCTACCTGCTCGACAAGGGCCTCTACGACAAGCGGCAGGAGGAGATCGGCCCGGCCACCCCGGGCCGGCTGCCGCCCGCCGACGGCCCGCCGAACCGCCTCGGCCTCGCGCGCTGGCTGGTGTCGAAGGACAACCCCCTCACCGCCCGCGTGACCGTGAACCGGATCTGGCAGATGTTCTTCGGGATCGGCCTCTCCAAGACCTCCGAGAACTTCGGCGTGCAGGGCGAGTTCCCCGTCCACAAGGAGCTGCTCGACTGGCTCGCGGCGGACTTCCGCGAGAACTGGGACGTCAAGCGCCTCGTCCGGCGGATCGTGACCAGCGCGGCCTACCGGCAGTCCTCGCGCGTCCCGCCCGGCCACGCCGAGCGCGACCCCGAGAACCGCCTCCTCGCCCGCGGCCCGCGCTTCCGCATGCCCTCGTGGATGATCCGCGACCAGGCCCTCGCCGCCGCCGGGCTGCTGGTCGACACCCCCGGCGGCCCGCCCGTCCAGACCTACCAGCCCGCCGGCATCTGGGAGGAGGCGACGTTCGGCACCAAGCGCTACAAGCAGGACAAGGGCGACGCGCTCTGGCGCCGCGGCCTCTACGTCTTCTGGCGCCGCATCATCGGGCCGACGATGTTCTTCGACACCCAGTCGCGCAGTTATTGCGTCGTCAAGCCCACCCGCACCAACACGCCGCTCCACGCCCTCGCGACGCTCAACGACGTCACCTACGTCGAAGCCGCCCGCAAGCTCGCCGAGCGCGCCGATCTCGACGCCGTGTTCTCCCGCGTGCTGGCCCGACGTCCCGCGCCGGACGAGCGCAAGCTCCTGCTCGCCGGCCTCGACCGCCTCCGCCGCGAGTACGCCGCCGCGCCCGACGACGCGAAGAAGCTGCTCAAGGTCGGCGAGTCCAAGCGGAACGAGGCCCTGGATCCCGTCGAGCACGCGGCCTGGACTTCGCTCTGCCTGACGATCCTGAACCTCGACGAGGCGGTGACGCGCGAATGATGACGCGGCGGGACTTCATCGGAACGGCGGCGCTCGCGACCCTCCTCGCGCGCGACGCGAAGGCCGTCGGGACCGGCCTCCCCGGCCTCCCCCACTTCGCGCCGAAAGCCAAGCGGGTCGTCTACCTCTTCATGAACGGCGCGCCGACGCACGTCGACCTCTTCGACTGGAAGCCGGCGCTCAAGGCGGGCCACGGCAAGCCGGTCCCGAACGAGTATCTCGGCACGAAGCGCTTCAGCACGATGACGGGCGACCCGAAGGGCAAGCTGCTCCTCGCCCCCGTCGAGCCGTTCCGCCAGTACGGGCAGAGCGGCGCCTGGGTCAGCGACCTCATGCCCCACACCGGCAAGGTCGCCGACGATCTCTGCTTCGTCAAGTCCATGCACACGGAGCAGGTCAACCACGCGCCGGCGATCTCGTTCTTCCTCAGCGGCGCGGAGATCCCGGGACGTCCGACCATGGGCGCGTGGGCGCGCTACGGCCTGGGGAGCCTGAACGAGAACCTGCCGGCCTTCGTGGTGATGACGTCCATCAGCAAGGGGACGTCGTGCGGCCAGATCTTCTACGACTTCTACTGGGGCTCGGGCTTCCTGCCGTCGCGCTTCCAGGGCGTGAAGTTCCGCGGCAGCGGCGAGCCGGTGCTCTACCTCTCCAATCCCCCGGGCATGAGCGACGCGACGCGCCGGGGGATGCTCGACGACCTCGGCAAGCTGAACGGGTTGAAGCTGAAGGAGGTCGGCGACCCCGAGATCGCCACGCGGATCGAGCAGTACGAGATGGCGTACCGGATGCAGTCGAGCGTGCCGGAGCTGGCGGACCTTTCGAAGGAGCCGAAGGAGATCCTGGACTCGTACGGCCCGAACGTGCGCGAGCAGGGGACGTTCGCCTACAACTGCCTGATGGCGCGGCGCCTGCTCGAGCGCGGCTCGCGCTTCGTGCAGCTCATGCACGCCGGCTGGGACCAGCACAACAGCCTGACGACCGAGCTCTACAACCAGTGCCGGGACACGGACCAGCCGAGCGCCGCGCTGGTGGCGGACCTCAAGCGCCGCGGGATGCTGGAGGACACGCTGGTGATCTGGGGCGGCGAGTTCGGCCGCACGCCCTTCCTGCAGGGCAACATCGCCGACCGCGCCCGCTGGGGCCGCGACCACCATCCCTACGCCTTCACGCTCTGGATGGCCGGCGGCGGCGTCAAGCCGGGGATCAGCTACGGCGAGTCCGACGACCTGGGCATCAACGTCGCGTCGAAGCCCGTGCACGTCCACGACTTCCAGGCCACCGTGATGCGCCTGCTCGGCATCGACCACGAGCGCCTGACCTACCGCTTCCAGGGCCGCGACTTCCGCCTCACGGACGTGCACGGCCACGTCGTCAAAGACCTCCTCGCTTAGCGTTCACCACCGAGACACCGAGGACACCGAGACGGCTTCTTCTGTGTGGGGGGGGGGGCCGGTCGGCGAGCGTGCTCCGTGTTTAGTCACGAAACGGACCGTCCGCTTCGTGACCGGCTATCTGGAACGACGGGGATCGCTGTACAGGAGAGTGGACAGCTCCTCAACCCGCGCGAGGTAGCCCTCGTAGAAGTCTCTCGAGAGGAAATCGGCTCCGTCGGTCCCTTTCAAGGCCACCTGGGTGCTTTCGAGAGAGGCCCGAAAGTGGCTGAAGTCCTCGGGCGACCACGAGCTCAGGTCCAGGTACTCCATGCGCGGGAAAAGTGCATTCGCGACTTTGTCGGCGATCTCGGGCCGGCCGCCCCGCAAGTCGGCCGCGATCCGCTCGAGGACGTGGTTGAAGACCCAGCTCGCCGGCATCCACGCTTCCTGGGCCCTGACGATCAGCGTCCCTGACATGCTCCCGATCGTAGGGCAATCCCTGAACGGGGGCAAGGCCCCTGGGGTCAGCGAGCCTGAAGCCACCGCAACGCGGCAGCTGACGGACGTCGCGTCGGTCGATCGCGCGACCCGGAAGTAGCGCCGCCGGCTACTTCCGCCGCTCCGCGAGGTAGAGATCGTGCGGCGGTTTCGACCAGTTGCGGTAGTCGTTCTGGCTTTGGATCTCCTTGAGGTACGCGGCCCAGCGTTCCTGGAGCGCGTTTTCCTGGGCGAGCTGCGCCCGTTCCTGGGCGCGGGCGGCGTCCAGCTCGGCGCGCGACGCGACCTGGAGCTTGCCGGGAATCGGATTGCCGCTCCGGTCCAAATGGACCCATCCGTAGCCTGTCTCGGGAATCCACGAGCCTTCCGTCGAGGAAGCGACGACGTGGGGCCACTTGACCTCGCCCAGGTAAAAGTAGGCCCGGCCGGGCCGCCATTGGACATGCAGCTCTCCGGGAATCGGGCTGCCGTCGTCGCCGACCTTCGTCCACACGTAGCCGGGGGCGGGCCACCATCTTCCCACCTCGTTCGCCGACAGGAGGTTGGGGAACTTGACGCTGCCGAGCTCCCAGTAGGACTGGCCCGGCTTCCAGCGCACGTCCAGCTCTCCCGGGATCGGATTTCCGTTCGAGTCCAGGCGAGCCCAGGCATACCCCGGCTCCGGGAACCACTGATCCTGGGTGTGGCCCGCCCGGATGTTGGGGATCGTCTGGACTCCGTTCTCCCAGTGGCCGATGCCCGGCTTCCAGCGGGTGGACAGGTCGTCGTTCGAGTCCGGATAGAGCCAGACATAGCCCGGCGCCGGCCACCGGGTCGTCGAACCGATGCCGGCACAGCCGGCCGCCGAGAGGCAGACGACGGCCAGCGCCAAGGACCGGCCCAGCGGCTTCGTCATCGCTTGCCTCCCTCGATCGAGAGGGCGAGCGCTTCCATGTTGAATCCCTGCCGCTTGAGCTCGCGGACGAGGGCGGCCGCTTCGCCGGCCCCGAAGACGCGGTCCACGATCCGCTCCTGGGCGTAATAGGCGATGTTTTCGGACAGGTGGCGGGCGTTCCGCTCCCACGCTTTGGGCAGATCGTTCCGGGCGATCGCCGCGGGATCGGGCATCAGTCCGCCGTCCGGCCCGGGGGTGTCCGAGAGAGGGATGAGTCGCACGTCGAAGTTCGCGCCGGTCACCCGCATCTGCTCCTGTTCGAATCCGAACTTGAAGCCGTTGAACTGGAAGAAGACGGCGGCGTTGCTCGAGGCCTTCCCTTCGAAGCGCTCGGGCGTGTACCCCTTCGCGAACTTGTAGCCCGCGGTCCAGCGGTCCCGGCCAAAGACAAAGACGATATCCCCGAGGAAATGGTCCGCGAGCTTGAGGTCCCACGCCAGGTCCGACGACTCCGGCACCTTCCCGTAGACGATCTGCTTGTCGCCGAGCGAGACGCCGATGAGCCCCTTCTCGTCTTGCGCGATCGCCCGGCAGGCGACCGCGAAGGTCCGGGGCGGAACCTTCAGAAAGTACGCGATGGCGCCGTTCAGGATGAGCGCGTTGTACCTGGAGTCGTACCAGAGGTCGCTGACCTCGCCGACGCCGGCCGCGACGCCTTCCAGCACGACGCCGCCCGGGATGCTCCCGTACGTGTTGATGGTCCGCTGGGCGTCCTCCACCGTCGTCTTCCGGATCTGGCCCGAGAAGTACGGGGTGCCCTGGGGCTGGACGGCGGGCTCGCCGCCCTTGATCCGTTCCGCGCGATCCCAGAACACGCTGGCCGACGGGGCGCCGACGCCCCCCGCCGGATCGACGTTCTGGAGCTGCTGGACCATCTGCTGGAATTTTTCCGATCCCAGCGTCCTCTTCATGACCCGGTCGGTGACGACGCGGCCGTCGAAGACCCGCCCGGCCGCGACGTCCTTCGGACTGGCCGGCGCGCCTCCCGGGGACGGATCTACGCGGGGGGGATTCTGGGGCGGTGCCGACGGGTCGGCCGGTTTGTTGACGGGCCGATCGGGCCGCGCCGGAGGAACGTCCGGCTGGAGCGGCGGCGGCCGCACGGGCTCGACCTGGCCCCCCGGCTTGTTCTTCGGCACCCGGACGATCACGGGCTTGGGCGCGTCCTCCTCCTGGGAGAACGCGGCGGGGCCGACGACGCAGACCGCCATCGCCGCCAGCGCGAGGTGTTTCATCCGGGATTCCTTTCGCTATTCCTGCTCGCTGAGAACCGGCGCCGCCTTCACGTGGCCCGTCGCCTTCTGCCAGGCCTTCTTCGCGGCGTTCATCTCGGCGACGTCCTTCTTGAGCTTCTCGGAAAGCGTGGCGAGCGTCTTGAGCTTCTCGTCCGTGACTTTCGTGAGCTCCTTGACCTCGCCCGTCAGGTAGTAGAGGTAGGCGATGCTCTCGGAGAACTCCACGGCGGTGACGATGAGGCCGAGCTCGGGGTTCCCTTGAAGCACTTTCAGCATGCCCAGCGCCAGGTGCGCCTCGGCATGCTCAGGTTCCTTGGCCTGATTCTTGCCCGTGTTCCACCCCTCTTTGGCCGCCTTCACGCATTCGGTGAACTCCTTGTACGCGGCGGCCATCTCGGGCTTCCCCTGGACCGAGGCGATCTTGCGAAGGGCTTTCATCACGGCTTCGTTCTTGAAGCCTTTCTCCTTGAGCATCTCGATCGCCTTGTTGACGTTCCACGGATTGAGCGATTTGGCGCTCTGGGCCAGCATCGTGGTCCCTTCCAGCGCCTGATCGAAGAGGGCGTCGAAGATCTTGTTCTGGAGCTCTTCCTTCTGTTCCCGAGCGACGCCTTCGTACAGCGCGAACCGCTCGGAGTCCGTGGTGAATCCCAGCTGCCGGATGGCCTCCTGGCCGGCGGTCACCCGCAGGCGGGCCTTGCGGTACTGAGCGCCGGTCTTCTCCGCGGCCGAGTTCTTGTACTCGGCCTTCTTCATGTAGTAGTAGCTGTCGGCGTCTTCCCCGACGAGGACCCAGTCAGGCCCCGGTTGAGCGTGGGCGACGTTCAGCGCGAACAGCACGGCCAGGAAGCAGGACGCCGGCGGCAGCATGCGCATCTCGGATCGCCTCAAATTCCAATTTTCATCTTACTCCAGACCGGCCGCGGCGGGGGTCCCGAAGTGAACAAAGAAACGGTCGACGCGCGCCTGGCCGGTCCAGGGGAGGGAGTCGATCGCCTCCGCGCGAGCGATCAGCCCTTGAGCCTCTTCAGAACCGCCGTCACGTCGGCGAGCGTGCCGACGGCGACGACGCAGCGGAAGCTCTTGTCGCCGGGCTTCACGTCGCGCTCGCGGAACACGCAGTTCCACTTCACCACTTTCTCGGCGGCGAAGCGCCAGCGGCCATAGCCGGGGGCAGGATCGGGGGACCAGATCCCCATCGCGTGGCTCCCCGATTCCGTCGAGAGGATCACCGGCCGCGCCTGCTCCCCGGGGCCGTCGGAGAGCGGCTTCGTCTCGCCCTGGTCGAAGACGAGGAAGCGCGAAAACGCGGCCGGCATGTAGCCCGTCAGCGCCTCGTACTGCCCGTACGGATGGGCCTCCGGCACCGTGAAGGTCACCCGGTAGTCGAGCAGGTTCCCGTCGATCCTCACCTTCTTCGTGAGGATCACGTCCGACAGGGTCTTCGCGTTGCGCGCGGGCTTCCCTTCCGACGACTCCCCGGGCCGCAGCCAGAACGCCATCCGCGTTCGCGTCTCGAGGACGTTTCGCTCCGCCTTCAGGCTCAAGAGCTCGCTGGTGGACGTCGCGCCCGCTCCGTCGCGCCGCGAGCCGGCCTCGGTCGGGTTGTAGCCCTCGGCGTGGAAGCCCGGCTGGCCGTCGCCGAACGCGCAGGCCGACTGCAGCTGCCGCCCGTGGTCGAAGCTGTCGATGAACTCCTTCCCGCCCCACGTGAGGGAGTCGATCGCCCCCGCCAGCCGCACCGTCGTCCTGATCACGATCCCCGAGCCCGAGACCTGGGCATCCCCCTGAGCCAGCAGGAGGAGCGCGAGGATCACCGGCGGAGAGCCTCGAAGATCTCGTCCGGCGTGGGGCGGACGCGGGTGTTGTCCGCGGCTTTCAGCCACTGGATGTTCCGGTCGCCGTTGTGGATGAGGAGCGTCGTCGGGCGCGGCATGTCCTTGCCAAGGATGGCCTTCGGATGGACGAGGCCGTAGTCGGTCGTGACTTTCAGGTCCGGATCCGAGAGCACGGGGAACGGGAGGCCCATCGCCTTGTTCTTCTCGGGGGTCTGGGGGCTGATCGCGACGACCTCCACGCGCGAGGCCTTGAAGTCCTCGTAGCGTCCCGCCAGGCCGCGGAGCTCCGCCGGGCAATAGGGGCAGCCGTGCCCGCGGAAGAACACGAGCAGCACGCGGTGGTCGTCGGTGAAATCGGAGAGCGAGACGTCCTTCCCCTCCTGGTCCTTGAGCGTGAAGTTGGGCGCGCGCATCCCGGCCTGGAGCTCGACCTTGCCCTCGATCTTTCCGCCGAGCAGCCGCAGGGCGGGATAGCCTCCCGCGCCGAGGACGAAGACGATCCAGGCGGCGGCCGCGAGCTTGCCGGCCTTCTCGGCGCCCCAGCCCAGGACGAGGAGGAGGAACGGGACGAGGAAGAGCGGCAGGGTGGCCCAGCCGTTGCGGAAGGCGGGAACGCCGAGCAGGAGGTAGTCGGCCACCCAGACCCCGGCGGTCGCGACCAGGCCCAGGACGAGGGCCAGCTTCTTCATCGACTACTGGTGCTGCGGCGCGGCCGCCAGGTTTTCGAAGCGGGTGAACTGGCGGAGGAAGGCGAGGTCGACGCTGCCGACCGGCCCGGTGCGGTTCTTGGCGAGGATGATCTCGGCGATGCCCTTCTTCTCGGACTCCTGCTTGTAGTAGTCCTCGCGGTAGATGAGCATCACGGCGTCGGCGTCCTGCTCGATGGCGCCCGACTCGCGCAGGTCCGACAGCATGGGCTTGTTGCCTTCGCGGCCCTCGACCGAGCGGTTGAGCTGGGCGATCGCGATGACGGGCACCGCGAGCTCCTTGGCCATCGCCTTGAGGTGCGAGGAGATCATGGAGATCTCGAGCTGCCGGCTCTCCGCGTTCTTGCCGCCCGCCCGCGCGTTCATCTTCTGGAGGTAGTCGACGACCACCAGGTCGATGCTCTCGCGCGCCTTCCAGCGCCGCGCCCGGGTCCGCACCTCGAGCGCCGACAGGTCGGCCGAGTCGTCGATGAAGATCTTGGCCTCGTGGAAGGCGCCGGCCGCCATGACCAGCTTGCCGTACTCCTCCTCCGAGATCCGGCCCGTCCGCAGCAGGTTCGAGTCCACCCGCGCGTGCGAGCAGAGCATCGACTGGGCGATCTGCTGCGACGCCATTTCCAGCGAGAAGAAGAGGACGTTCTTGCCCTCGCGCAGCGCCACGTTCTCGATGATGTTCAGGCCCAGCGAGGTCTTGCCCATCGAGGGGCGGCCCGCCACGACGTAGAGCTGGCCTTTCTGCAGCCCCGACAGCATGTCGTCGAGCTCGTAGTAGCCCGTCGACAGCCCCAGCAGCCGGCTCTTGCGGTCGTGGATGTCCTCGATCTGCGCGAACGCCTCGCGCAGGACCTCCGACATCGTCCGCACCGTGCCCTTCTCGCCCTTCGCGAGAGCCGCGAACAGCGCCTTCTCCGCCTCGTTGCGGACGCTGTCGACGTCCTCCGTCACCTGCGTCGCCTGGTGGATGATCTTCGAGCAGGTCTCGATGATGTTGCGGAGCACGAACTTGTCGCGGACGGACGACGCGTAGGCCTGGGCGCTCTCCGTGGCGACGCTCGGCACCTGCTCGGCGAGGGCGGCGAGGTACTCGATGCCGCCGACCTGGTCGAGGAGGTGGTCCTTGGCGAGCTCGTCGCGGAGGACGACGAGGTCCGCCGGCTTGCGCTCGGTGAAGAGCTTCATCACCGCGTCGTAGATGGTGCGGTGGGCCGGGTAGGCGAACATGTCGCGGGTGCCGACGAACTCGATGACGTCGCCGATGACCTCGTTGTTGACGATCATGGCGCCCAGGAGGGCGCGCTCGGATTCGCGGCTCTGGGGGAGCGCCGAGGGGTCGCGGAAGGTGTCGGCGGGCGCGGCCGGGTTGCGGACGGACATGGCGTTACTCCCCTCTCCACGGACGCCGGGCTCCGGGGCCGTTTCGGCGGCCCCGGACCCGGACGGCTTTAATTCTAACCTACGCCTTGGGCGCCGGAGGCGCGTCCGACTTTTTCTCGGGCGGCTTCACGGCCTTGGTGGTGATCACCCAGACCTTGAGCGTGTGCTTGACCTCGCGGTGGAGGGCGATCTGGACGTCGTAGGTGCCGATCTGCTTGATGGGCTCGGCGATCTCGACGCACTTCGCGTCCACCTTGAGGCCCTGCTCGCCCCGGATCGCCTCGACGATCATCGTCGGGGTGACGGTGCCGTAGAGGTGGCCTTCGGCGTTCGCGTTGACCTCGACGGTGACCGAGGGCACCTTGACGAGCTTCTCGGCGACTTCCTTGGCCTCGGCGACGAGCTGGACTTCCTGCTTCGCGGAGCGGCGCTTGGCCAGCTCCAGCTCCTTGCGCATGCTCTCCGTGTCCTGGGAGGCGATCTTGCGCGGGAACAGGTAGTTCCGGGCGTAGCCTTCCTTGACGTTCACGACCTCGCCGCGCTTGCCGAGCGCGTCCACGTCCTTCCAGAGCAGAACCTTCATGGCCATCTCCTCGTTCCCTTCTTCGCCTACAGGCTGCCGGTGCCCACGTAGGGCAGCATGGCCAGGAAGCGCGCGCGCTTGACGGCCTCGCCCGCGCTCCGCTGATGGTAGGCGCAGTTGCCGGAGCGCTTGCGCCCGTACAGCTTGCCCTGCCCGGTGCAGAGCTTGAACAGGACCTGCAGCTCCTTGTAGTCCACGTTCGCGATCTTGTCGCGGCAGAAGCGGCAGCGGTTGTCCTTGCGGAACTTGGTGTACTTCTTCTTGCGGTCGTCGCGGTCGTCGCCGCGCCCGCGGTCGCGGTCGCGATCGCGGTCCCGATCGATTCTGGGCATCTTAATCTCCTCGTTCCTGGCTTAAAAAGGGACGTCCTGGTCGGGCGGGGCGTCGCCGGCGGACTCCGGCGCGGCCGCGTCGGCGGCGGCCGCCGGGGCCCCGGGCCCGCCCGCGGGCCGGCCTCCGGGCGCGCCGAGGAACGTCACGTTCTCGGCGATCACGCGCACCTTGCTCATCTTCTTGCCTTCGGGGGACTCCCAGCGGTCCTGCTTGAGCCGCCCCTCGACGAAGACCTGGCGCCCCTTCTTGAGGTACTCCGCGCAGGTCTCGGCCGTCCGGCCCCAGGCCACGATGTCGATGAAGGACACTTCCTCCACCTTCTGGCCGGTCTGCTTGTTCGTGTAGTTGTAGTTCATCGCCAGCGCGAACTCGCAGACCCCGGCCCCCTGGGGCGTATAGCGCAGCTCGGGGTCCCGCGTCAGGTTCCCCAGCAACATGACCTTGTTGACGTTCGCCATTTACATCATCCCGGGCGGGCCGCCGGGTCCCCGGAAGCCGCCGCGATCTCCGCCGAACCCGCCGCGATCGCCGCCGAACCCGCCGCCGCCACCGAAGCCGCCGCCGCCGAAGCCGGGGCGGTCGGTCTTGGGCGGGAGCGGTCCCGCCGTCTCGAAGTCCTTGGGCGGCTCCTTGCGCAGCTCCCCCTCATGCTCGAGGATGATGTTCCTCAGCACGATCTCGGACAGCTGCAGATCCGCCCGGATCTTGGAGACGACCTTCGGGGGGGCGCTGAAATAGGTCAGCACGTAGGTCCCGCGGTTGTTCTTCTTCACGGGAAACGCGAGCTTCCGCTCGCCCCACCGGGACACCTGGAGCACCGCGGCGCCGTGGCGCTTGGCGATGCGCTCCACCTCGTCGACGATCCGCTGCCATTCTTTGGCCGCGATCGTCGGTTCGACCAGGAGCATGCCCTCGTACGTTCTCACTTAATCCGATCCTCCTATGAACCCTTCTCCGGCCCGCCTTCCGGCGGCTTCCGGTTGAAACGCGTCATGCACTTCTCTACGCCCTCGTCCAGCCAGCCCCGCACCGCGGCGCCGGCCCAGGCCAGCGTCTCCTCGACCACCGGCCTCTCGTCCTTCGCGAACTTCCCCAGGACCCAGTTCGGATCCGGCCGCCCGCCCCCCACGCCGATCCTCAGGCGCGGGTACCCCGCGTGGCCCAGGGCCGCCTCGACCGACTTCAGGCCGTTGTGCCCGCCGCTCGAGCCGTCCCGCCGGATCCTCACCGCCCCCAGCGGGAGGTTCACGTCGTCCGCCACCACCAGGAGGTCCCCCAGCCAGGGCTTGCCTTCCCCCAGCGAGCCTTCCTCCAGGCCGTAGCGCTTGCGCAGCTCCGGAATCACCCGGCCCGTCTCGTTGACGTAGGTCCAGGTCTTCACCAGGACCAGGTCATGACGTCCCAGGCGGCCTTCCGCCGCCCAGTACTCGAACCCGGCCTTCCGGAACTTCGCCTCCATTTTTTCAGAGAGCAGGTCGGCCAGCATCCAGCCGACGTTATGCCGCGTCCCGGCGTACTTCTCGTCCGGATTCCCGATCCCGAGGAGCACCCGCGTGGACACGGCCTACTTCTTTTCTTCCTTCTTGGGGGCGTCCTTCTTCTCGGCGCCCTTTTCGCCCTTCTCGGCCTCGGCGTCCTCCGCCTTCTCCTTCTTGATGACTTCCGGCTCGAGCGCGCCCGGCAGAGCCGCGACCGCCGGCGCGACCTCCTCGACCTTGTGCTCCTGCACGATGGCCACCAGCAGGTCCGCGTCCTGCAGCGCCTTCACCCCCGCGGGCAGCGGGATGTCCTTGATCGTGAACTTCACGTCCTTCTTCAGGCCCGTGACGTCCACCACGATCTGGTCCGGAATCGCGTCCGGCAGGCACTGCAGCTTGAGCACCTTCACGTACTGGTCCAGCACGCCGCCTTCGTCGGACACGCCCACCGGCTTGCCCTTCAGCGTCAGCGCGACCTCGACCGTCAGCAGCTCGTCCTTCGCGATGCGCGTGAAGTCGATGTGGATCACGTGCTCCGCGAGATGGTCGTACTGGATCTCCTTCAGGAAGACCTTGTCGGTCCCCGCCGGATGCGCCAGCTCGATCACCCGGACGTGCTTCTTCAGCACCTTGCCGAACTCCCGCGCGTCCACCAGCAGGTGCGCCGGCGCGTCGCCCTTGCGGGCCAGCACCGCCGGAATCTTCCCCGAAAGGCGGAAGCGGCGCGACACCCGGGTCCCCAGCGCCTCGCGCTTCTCGGCCTTGAGCGAAACCTTTTCAGCCATGGCGTCTCCTCGCGTCCCTTACAAGAACAGACTGCTCACCGACTCCGAGTGGTGGATCCGCCGGATCGCCTCCCCCAGCAGGTTGGCGATCGACAGCACCCTCAGCGTCGGGAATTCCTTGCCCGCCGTCGGGATCGTGTCCGTGACCACGACCTCCTTCACGGGCGCCTTTGAAAGCTTCTCCACCGCGCGGCCGGACAGCACCGCGTGCGTGCCGCAGATGTAGATGTCCTTCGCCCCCTCTTTCCGGCAGGCCTTCGCGGCCTCGCTGATCGACGTCCCCGTCGAGATCATGTCGTCGACCAGGATCAGGTTCTGGTTCCGGACGTCGCCGATCACGTGCATGACTTCCGTCTCGGCCGGGCCGCTCCGCCGCTTGTCCACGATCGCCAGCCCGGCGTTCAGCCGCTTCGCGTACGCCCGCGCCATCTTGATGCCGCCCACGTCCGGCGAGACGATCGTCAGGTCCTTGATCTCCAGCCGCCGGAAATAGTCCACCAGCACCGGCGCCGCGTAGAGGTGGTCCATCGGGATGTCGAAGAACCCCTGCAGCTGCGCCGCGTGCAGGTCCACCGAGAGCGCCCGGTGCGCCCCCGCCGTCGTGATCATGTTCGCCACGAGCTTGGCCGAGATCGGCACCCGCCCCTCGGCCTTGCGGTCCTGCCGCGCGTAGCCGAAGTAGGGGATCACCGCCGTGATCCGCTCCGCGCTCGCGCGGCGGAGGCAGTCGATCAGGATCAGCATCTCCATCAGATGCTCGTTCACCGGCGGGCAGGTCGGCTGGATCACGTAGACGTCCGCGCCCCGGACGTCCTCCAGCAGCTTCAGGTCGATCTCCCCGTCCGGAAAGCGCGAGATCTGCAGCCGCCCCAGCGGCAGGCTCAGGTACTCGCAGACCTTCTTCGCCAGCGGCTCGTTCGCCGAGCCGCAGAAGACCGCGAACGGATTCTTCATGCCCCCGCCCTCGCCGATCTCGCCCGGATCGGACGCGCCGGCACGCCCGCGACCACCGCCCCCGGCGGCACCTCGCCGCGCACCACCACCGCGCCCGCGCCCGTCTTCGCCCCCGCGCCCACCTTCACCGGCGCCACCAGCACCGTGTTCGACCCCAGGTGGACCCCGTCCCCGATGACCGTCTCGTGCTTGTTCTTGCCGTCGTAGTTCGCCGTGATCGTCCCCGCCCCCACGTTCACGTTCGCGCCCAGCGTCGCGTTCCCCAGGTAGGACAGATGCTTCGCCTTCGACTTCCGGCCGATCGTCGACTTCTTCACCTCGACGAAGTTCCCGATCTCCGCCCCGTCCTCCAGCACCGTGCCCGGCCGCAGCTGCGTGAACGGCCCCACCTCGCAGCCCTTGCCGATCTTCACGTCCCGCCGGATCACCGTGAACGGCTCGACCACCGTGTCCTGGCCGATCTCGACGTCCTCCTCGATGAACGTCGTCGACGGATCCACGATGGTCACCCCGGCGTCCATGTGCCGCTCGAGGATCTTCCAGCGCAGGAAGTTCGTCGCCGCCACCAGGTCGCGCCGCGAGTTGATCCCGTAGATCTCCGCCGGCTGCGTCGAACGCACCGGGTCGACGGCCTTCCCCGCCTTCAACAGCAGCGAAAGGACGTCCGTCAGGTAGATCTCCCCCTTGGCGTTGTTGGGCTGGACCCCCTTCAGCGCCGAGAAGAGCTCGGGTGCCTTGAACACATAGGCCCCCGAGTTCACCTCGGAGATGTTCTTCTCCTCGGGGGTGGCGTCGACATCCTCCACCAGCCGCAGGAACTTGGACGTCGCCGCGTCGCGGACCACGCGGCCGTAGCCGGCGGGCTCGTCGAGGCAGGCGGACAGGAAGGTCGCGGAGCGCTTGTTGAGGCGCTGCTCGTCGAGCATGCGGACGAGCGTGCGGCCCTGGATGAGCGGCGCGTCGCCCGCCACGACGAAGACCTCCCCGGCGAAGCCGGCCAGCGCGGGCTCGGCCATGAGGACGGCGTGGCCGGTGCCCTTCTGCTCCGTCTGCTCGACGAAGCGGCAGCCGGGGGCGGCTTTCCTGACCTCGTCGGCCTGGTGGCCGACCACGACGACGATGTCGGAGACGCCGGCGTCGCGGAGGTTGCGGAGGACGTAGTCGAGGACGGGCCGGCCGAGGACGCCGTGGAGCACCTTGGCGCGGTCGGACTTCATCCGCGTGCCTTTGCCGGCCGCGAGGACGATGGCCTTGACGTCGGCAGGTGAAGATAGTGAAGACACGGCGACAGCCTTTTCGCGCCCAGCGCGTCCTTTCTCGTCTCGTCCGAATCCCGCCGCGGTAAACGGCCGCCGTACCTCTAGAGACCGGCGTCCGCGCGTGCGGGTGACCCAACCAAGGGAAGCGAAGTTTAGCGAAGGGCCCGAAGGGAGTCAAGCGCTACGACCGGAACCGGAACCGGAACCGGAACGGGGCAGGCCGGACCAAGGGGGCGGGAGCTCCGGGACGGGCCTACCCGCCCCTTCGCGAGCCCCCGCCCGCCTTGCCACTGCCGCTCCAGGACCAGGATTTATCTCAGCGCCTCCCGCGGAGGGAAGGCGGTTCACTCGGGGTGGATGCGCCGGGCCGCCCCGAGCCGGCCGGGTTTCACCTACGACTCGCCGCCCATCTCGGCGACGGCCTGGGTCTCCGCGGCGGCGACCTCCGCCGGCTCGGCGGCGTCGGCGCGCTCGCGGCCCCAGAAGAACTGCACGTTCTGCGCCACCACGCGGATCTTCGAGCGCGACAGGTTGGTCTTCGGGTCCACCCAGCGCGACTGCCGCAGCGTTCCCATCACCAGGACCTCGCGGCCCTTCTTCAGGAACTGCTGGCAGATCTCCGCCAGCCGGCGCCAGGCCGAGACGTCGAGAAACGTCGTCGACTCGGCCTTCTGGCCGTCGTCCTTCGTGTACTTGTGGGACGTCGCCAGGCTGAAGTTGCACACGGGCGCGCCGCTCGGCGCGTACTTGAGCTCCGGGTCGCGCGTCAGCCGGCCCACGATCACCACGCTGTTGAAGTTCGCCATCGTTTTCACCCTCCGAACACGCGGAGGAAGAAAGCAACGCGCGTGCCAATCGCGCCCCGAGGGAGAAGGACGTCGAACGGCCGAGGGACGTGTGTAAGCGTTACGAAACGTAACGTCCGGGCGGGCTTACTTCGGGGCCGGCGCCGGGGCGGGCCAGCTCTCGTGCAGGTGGGAGATCTGCCACTTGCCCTGGGTGCGGCGCAGGACGGCGGTGATGCCGGCCCGCTGCGTGCCGACGCTCGCCACGTAGGTGGCCACGCCGACGTCCCCCGTGATGTTGATCTCCTCGCGGCCGAGGAGCGTGCTGCGCGACTGGCCCTGGAAGTACTTCACCCGGTCGGTGAGCTCCTTGACGGCCTCTTCTTTGGGGCGCGCGAAGTCCTCCGCCCCCTTGAAGATCGTCGCCTCCGGGGCCAGGTGGCTCGCCATGATGTCGACGTCCCCCTGGTCGCCGGCGCGGTGGTAGGCCTTGAGAACTTCCCAGATCGCGTTCTTGTTCGCCCCGATGTCGGGCGGGAGGCTCTCGCCGCAGGCGGCGAGGGCCAGCAGGGCGACGGCCGGAGAAAGCCTCATGGTTTTTCAACTATAGCGGTCGCCGGAGAGGCGGTCAACTATACTACTGGCCCGATGTCCCCACGCGCGCGGACGATCCTGGCGGCCCTGCTCCTCCTGGCGGCGGGAGCGCGGCTGCGCTGGTTCTCGGGCCTGCAGGTCGGCGACGACATCGTCTACTCGAAGATCGCGGCGGACCGGGCCGCGGGCCTCCTCAAGTTCACCAACGTCCACGAGGCCCGCAACGGGTTCCTGCTGCCGATCACCGCCGCGTACGCCCTCTTCGGCCCCGGCGAGGTCCCGCTGGTCCTCTACAACCTGCTCTGCTCGCTCGGCCTGGTCGCCGTCCTGTTCTTCCTCGCCCGGCGCTTCTGGGGCGAGACGGCCGGCGGGATCGCGGGGCTTACGGCGGCCCTGCACCCCAACCTCCTCTTCTTCGCGACCGAGTGCCACACGGACACCCCCGTCGCGTTCTGGCAGGCCCTCGCGGTGCTCGTCTACCTGTCGGCCCCCGACGCCAAGCGCCTCGCCCTCGCGGGCTTCCTCGTCGGCTGGGCCTGGCTGCACAAGGAGCACGCCATCTTCCTGCTGCCGCTCTTCGCCGGGCACGCGATCGCCCGCCGCGCGTGGCGCCCCCTCCTCCCCCTCGCCCTCGCCGCCCTCGGCGTCTTCCTCGCCGAGCTGCTCTTCTTCGCCGTCGCGACCGGCGACCCCTTCAAGCGCTTCGCCCTCGTGAAGTCCATGCACGTCGGCCACTACATCGCCACCCGCTACGCCGATACCGGCGAGCTCCTGTACCGCCTCTTCCTCGAGCTCCCCCGCCTCCTCTTCGCTCCGCGCCGCGGCGAGTACGCCTGGGCGTTCAACCTCCTCGGCCTGGGCCTGGGCGCGACGGCCGTCGCCCGGAACGCGCCGGGCGCCCGCCTCCTCGCCGGCTGGTGGACGTCGATCTACCTCAGCTACTGCTTCTGGCCCTCGTCGCTCCGGCCCTTCCTGCCCTCCTTCTATCTCTTCGAGTGGACCCTGCCGCTCCTGGCCGGGCCCCTCGCCTGCTTCTGCGGCGAGGGGTTGGCGCGACGTCCCCGCTGGGCAGCCGCCGCGGTGATGTCGGTGGCGGCCGTCGCCGCCGTCCTCACCGCCGGCGTCCAGCATGCACGGGGCGCCCGCTTCTCGGCCGGCGGCAAGGAAGCCCACGCCTGGATCGAGCGCGAGAGCCCCGGGCGGGTGGTCACCGACGACAAGACGATCGAGGTGTTGGATTTCCTCGACGGCCATCGCCCGCGCCGGACCTACGTGCCGTTCCAGGAGACGAAGGACGTCGCGGGATCGGTCGTCATCGTGGACAAGTTCTGGACCCAGCCCGGCCAGTGGTGGACGCGACCGGGCGTCGAACCCCAGCCGAGCTGGACGAAGCTCTACGAGAGCGACCGCCTGGCGATCTACCGCCCCTAAGGTACCAGGAACCGGGTACCAGGTACCGGGCGGGCCCCCCCGCCCCCCGGGGGGAAAGGGGGATCCAGGGTACCCGGTACCTGGTACCTGGTACCTCGTTAGAGGAGCTCGCGGATGGGGGCGCCGTCGTCGATGAGGGGGACGGGGCGGCCGGCGTTGTCCGGGAAGGTCATGTAGGGATCGATCCCGAGCACGTGGTAGATCGTCGCGTGCAGGTCGCCGACGGAGGCCGGGCGCTCGACGATCTGCTCGCCCCGGGCGTCCGTCTTGCCGACGATCCGCCCGCCCTTGACCCCGCCGCCGCCGATCAGGAGCGAGATCGCGTCGTTCCAATGGT
This sequence comes from Planctomycetota bacterium, assembly GCA_036383955.1. Taxonomy (GTDB): domain Bacteria; phylum Planctomycetota; class MHYJ01; order MHYJ01; family JACPRB01; genus JACQFK01. Next base: position 38,439 of record DASVNH010000008.1, read on the forward strand.
CGCGGCCGGCCGGCTGGTTCTGGAAGCCCGCGTTCATGCGCGGCGTGCGGCTCATCTCGCCCATCACCACCACGCAGATGTTCTCGAGCGACCCGCTCGCCGCCAGGTCCTGGAAGAGCGCCGAGACGGCCATGTCCAGCTTCGGCAGGTAGTCGTCCATCTTCGCCTTGAGGTCGCCGTGCTGGTCCCAGCCGCCCATGTTCACGGTCGTGTAGGTCACGCCCGCCTCGGCCAGCCGCTTCGCCAGCAGCACGCTCTGGCCCCAGTCGTTGCGGCCGTACCGGGCCCGGTTCGCCTCCGTCTCGTTCGACAGCGAGAACGCCTCCCGCACCGCCTTGCTCGTCACCAGCTCGAAGGCCTGCCGCTCGAACTGGTCCAGCGCTTCCGCCTGGCCGAAGCTGTCCCCCGCCCGGCGCAGGTCGTCGAAGCTCTTCCGCAGCGCGCGGCGGTCGTCGAGCCGCTCCACCGTCAGCCCGTTCGGCATCGCCAGGTTCTCGACCTTGAAGTGCGGGCTGTTCGGATAGCCGCCCGTCTCGAACGGATCGAAGCCGCGGCCCAGATAGTGCGCCCCGAAGTAGCCCGGCCGCAGGTTGCCCGAGTTCGCCCGCGTCGCCGCCACGTAGGGCGGCAGCCCGGGACGTCGAGCCCCCGCCGCCTTCGCCACGATCGAGCCCATCGAGGGCGACGTCCCCGGCTGGTCGATCGCCACGGGCCCGGGACGTCCGGTCAGCAGGATGTGCGCCGACCCGATGTGGTCGCCGTCTTTGTGGTTCAGCGTGCGAAGGATGGAGAATTTGTCGGCGATCCGGGCCTGGCGGGGCAGCATCTCGCTGACCTGGATCCCGGCGACGTTCGTGCCGATCGGGCGCCAGAAGCCGCGGTACTCGGCGGGAGCGTCGGGCTTCATGTCCCAGAGATCCATGTGGCTGGGACCGCCTTCGAGCCAGAGGACGATGACCCGGGTGTCCTTGGAGCTCTTCGCCTCGGCGAGGCGCGGGAGGGTCAGCGACGTGAGCCCGGCCGCGCCGAGCTGGAGAAAGGTGCGACGTCCCATGCCGGGCAATCTGAGCATGCTCGCCTCCCGTTTCAAGGGAGTGCCCGGCCAAGCGGATTGCGACGCAATAATGCAACGACAGGTCCAGGAGACAGGTCCAGGGCCAGGACAGATCCCCCCACCCCCCGGAGGGGGTCGCCTCCTGGACCTGGACCTGTTACCTGGACCCGGTTAGGGGCCAGAGCCGGACCGCGCGGTCCAGCCCCCCCGTCGCGAGCAGCCGGCCGTCGGGCGAAAACGCCACCGCCCAGACGCTGTCCGCGTGGCCGGGAATCGCCCGGATTTCGAGGCCCGACTCGACCTCCCACAGCCGCGCCGTCCGGTCCCAGCTCCCCGTGGCGAGCAGCCGGCCGTCGGGCGAGAACGCCACGGCCACCACCACCCCCGCGTGCCCGCGCAGCACCCGGCGGACCGCGCGGCGCTCGACGTCCCACAGCCGCGCCGTCTTGTCCGAGCTCGCGCTCGCGACGAGCCGGCCGTCCGGCGAGAACGCGACGCCCCACGCGCCGTCGCCGTGGCCCTCGAACGCGGCGACCTGGGAGGTCGAGGCGACGTCCCACAGCGCGACGAGATGATCCCAGCCGCTCGTCGCCAGGTGGCGGCCGTCGGGGGAAAACGCCGCGCCCCGGACCGCCCGCGCGTGCGCCTTCCAGGAGGCGCGCTCGCGGCCGCTCTGCACGTCCCAGACCTTCAGCGTCCCGCCCTGATCGCCCGTGGCGAGCAGCGCTCCGTCCCGGGAAAACGCCAGCGCGTTGACGCCGTCGTCGTGCCCGGCCAGGTCCCGCGGCGCGCCGCCCTCCGACGGCCAGAGCTTCACCTCGCCGCCGCCGTCCTCCGGCTCGGTCACGGCCGCGATGAGGCGGCCGTCGGGCGACACCGCGAGGCCCTCGACTTTTGAACCGTGCGGGCCGAACATCCGCAGGGACGCGCCGGTGGCGACGTCCCACATCCGGACGGTCCGGTCGCGGCCGCCGGAAAGCAGGCGCGCGCCGTCGGGCATGAAGGCCACCGCGTTCACGGCGCCCGCGTGGCCGTCGAAGGACGTCGCGACGCGCGGCGCGGGGCGCGGCCAGGCCAGGACCGCGGCGACGCCGAGCAGGATCGCCGCGGCGGCGATCGCCGGCCCGCGGAAGGAGCGCCGGGGCCGCGCTTCAAGCCAGCGCGTGAGGGCGTCGGCGAACGCGGCGGCCGTGGGATGGCGGTCGTCGGGCTTCTTCGCGAGCGCCTTCCGGCAGACGGCCTCGAGCGCCGGATCCGGCGCCGGCCGTCCCCGCCCCGCGCAGACGTCCGCGAGGGAGGGCAGCGCGTGGTCGATCACCTTCACGAGCATCTCGACGGCCGTGTCCGCGACGAACGGCGTGCGGTCGGCCAGGATCTCGAAGAGGAGCACGCCGAGCGAGTAGACGTCCGAGCGCCGGTCCGGCGTCTTGAGCCCCATCGCCTGCTCGGGGCTCATGTACGACGGCGTGCCGACGACCATGCCGGACGTCGTGAGCGACTCCGTGAGATCCTTCGTCAGCGGCTTGGCGAGGCCGAAGTCGGTGACGCGCGGCGATCCGGCCGGATCGACGATGACGTTCTGCGGCTTGAGGTCCCGGTGGACGATGCCGTGCTCGTGCGCGTGGTGCACGGCGAGCGCGACGTCCCGCAGCAGCGCCACCTGGGCGCGCGGCCCGGCCGTCCGCCGCCACTGCCCGAAATGGACGCCGGGGACGTACTCCATGACCAGGAAGGGCCGGCCGTCGGCGCGCCCCGCCTCGTGGACCCCGACGACGTGCGGATGCTTGGGCAGGCTGCCCGCGAGCCGCGCCTCCCGCAGGAAGCGCTCCTCGTCCTGCGCGTTTTCGCGGGCGCTCTGGCCGGGGGCGGCGGACAGCATCTTCACCGCGACGATCCGCTTGAGGATCGTGTCGAAGGCCTCGTAGACCACGCCCATCCCGCCCGCGCCGATCTGCCGGATGAGCGAGTACTTGCCGAGGGTCCGCGCCGGCGGCGGCTCCTTCAGGAGGACCTCGAGCTGCCGGAGCGTGATGAGGCCCTTCGCCACCAGAAGGGGGCCCAGGAGCTGGCTCTCCCCCGCGGACGACCGCTCCGCCCGCGCCTCCTCCAGCTGCGCCTCGGTGATGAAGCCCTTCTCGACCGCCAGACGGCCGACCACGACGTCTTCCGGGGTCATTTCAGGTTCGACGTCATCTGCCGCTCCATCGTGGCCGCGTCCTCGCCCTCGCCGCGCCGCGGCTCCGTGTTGATCGCCACGCCGGGGGACCCGACGTCCATCGTGTGCCAGCCCCGCTGGCGGATCGCCTCGGCCAGGAAGACGTCGTCGTTCCGCTTCACGAGCCCCGGATCGGGCCAGTCGAGCGCCCGGACCGCGGAGGTCCGGATCATCCAGCAGCCGCCGGTGGCGAAGAACCAGCGGCCGTCGCCGGTCCCCTTCCCCTCGAAGTTCCAGTCGCCGCGGCCTCCCGGCTCCCAGCCGGGCGGCTCCTTCCCGCGGTACCACGGCGCGCGCTTCACGAAGCCCACGACGTCGGTGCCGTAGTTGAAGTCGTTCACGTTGCCGAAGTACCAGACGTGGCCCCAGGCCACGACCTCCGGCGGCGAGGCCTGGGCCTTCCCCAGCCAGGCCGGCAGCGCGCTCTCGTCCTTCACGTACGAATCGTCGTCGAACCACCAGAGGTAGTCCGTGTCGATGTCGGCGAACATCCTCCGCATCATCGGACACTTGTTGAGGTTCCGCTCGCTGAGATGGAGGCGGTCGATCGCCCCTTCGCCGGAGAGCCCGATCAGGTAGCGCCAGGTCTCCTCGCCCGGGGCGTTGGCGCCGACCACCAGGCGGTACGACGCGCGGTCGAAGTGCCGGCGGATGGAGTCGATCGCCCGGCGGGCCAGGTTCGCGTGCGGCCCGTAGGTGAGCACGCAGACGGTGAGCGGCGGCGTCACGCGCGGACCTCCAGGACGTCGGCGGCCGCGAGCGCCTCCGCGGGCGTGAGAGTGCGGATCGCGCCGCCCTCGGCGTAGAGCTCGATGCGGCGCGCGACGTCCTCAGGCCGGATCATGTCCATGCAGCGGGGCAGCTGGCCCACGACGTCGACGCAGAGATTCTCCGGGCGGTCCGCCTCCGCGCCGTCGCCGAGGGCGACGACGCGCGACTTCCAGCAGCCGCCCGCGTCGCAGCAGGGCAAGGCGCCCTGGGTGTGGAGGAACTGATGCGAGGGATAGGCCTCCCAGCTCGAGGGCTCGCGGCCGCCCGCGACGACGACGCAGGGCCGGCTCTTCGGCGTCCCGCCCTTCACCTCCACCGCCGCCGCCAGGTGCATGAGCAGGCTGACCGGGGTGAGCGCGCCCTGGGCGTGATAGGTCAGCCGCACGAGCTGCCGCAGGTCCGTCCGGCCGCGGAGGTCGATCACGCCGCGCAGGGCGGGATGGTGGTGGCCCGCCTCTCCCACCTGGACGAAGAGGATCCGGCCGCGGAAGCGGTCGACGACCTCCTGATAGCGCTCGTGCGCCCACCACTTCGCGGTGAAGTCGAACTTCCCGCCCGCGGCGACGAGCCAGTAGGGGACGTCGAGCTCCGTCCGCTCGCGCACCTGGGAGACCCAGGATTTCTCGACGTCCGACACGTGGAGGTCGCCCTTGAAGGCGGTCGGGCGGATCCGGGTGCCGAGAACGTAGTTGAGGTGCTGGATGAAGCCGTGGATGAAGTGCCAGGGCTCCTGGTTGCTGCGGTGGACGAGGGGGTATTTGCAGTCGACGACCTCCACCGCGGGATCGTCTTCGGAGAGGCGGGTGAGGTACGGATTGTTTTCCCAGAGCGCGGGGCAGGGCGTGCGGACGTCGGTGAGGAACTGGCCCGGGTGGGCTTTGTGGAGGTCGCGCACCGCCGCCGTGAGCATGACGATGTCGCCCGGAGAAAGGCTGTTTCGGAGGATGAGCTTTCTCGGCCCGCGGGCCACCGCCCGGGTGCCCCGCGGCGACCGGCGTCCCTGGCTCATGCCGGCCGCCCCGCTAAATGAGGCCCTGGCTGCTCGACGACGACGAGCTCGACGACGAGGAGGAGGGGGAGACGAGGTCGCTGGAGGAAGACGAGCTCGACGACGAGCTGGAGCTGTCGCTGGACGACGAGCTGGAGCTTTCGCTCGACGAGGAGCTGGAGCTGCTGCTGGAAGACGACGAGCTCGACGAGGAGCTGCTCGAGGACGAGGAGCTCGACGACGAACTGGAACTGCTCGACGACGACGAGCTGGAGCTGCTGCTCGAGGACGAAGAGCTGGACGACGAACTGGAGCTGCTCGACGACGAGCTGCTGCTGGAAGACGACGAGCTGCTGGAGGAGCGGGACGACGAGGAGCTCGACGAGCGGCTGGACGAGGAGGACGACGAGGAACGGGAGGACTTCGAGCGGCTGGACTTGGAAGGCTTGGCTACACCCGGATCGATGGCGGCCCGGACGGCGCGGCGCTTGGGGCGCGGGGACGCCGCCGACTCCTCCCGCGGCACTTCGTCGAACGACAGCGAGTCGAGCTCTTCCGAAATGACGGCGACCGGTTCCATGGGCTCCTCCGTTCCCTCCCTGGCCCGTCCATCCCCCGGTCGCGGGGACGGGACAAGGGCATGATTATCGGGACCCCCCTGAGGTCGTCGCAAGAAAAATGCACCCGCCGAGGTTCAAAAAGGAACGACCCCTTCCGCGCTATAATCGCGGACGTGACGACGTCCTTCTGGCTCGACGAGCCGTACGCGCCCCGGCCCGCCCTCGACGGGGTCGCGCGGGCGGACGTCGCCGTCCTCGGCGGCGGCGTCACCGGCGTCGCGGCGGCCTGGTACCTCCGCGAGCGCGGGGCGTCGGTGGCGGTCGTCGACCGCGGCCCGCTGGCCGTCGGGGCCACGGGGCGCAACGCGGGCTTCCTGCTCGCCGGGACCTCGCAGTCCTACGCCATGGCGGTCCGCTCCCACGGCCGCGACCGCGCCCGCCGGCTCTGGGAGATTTCGCGCGAGAACCACCGCCTGCTGCGCGGTCTGGTCGAAGGCGAGCGGATCGACTGCCACTACGCCCGGAACGGCAGCTACACCCTCGCTCTCAGCGGGAACGAGGCCGAGGCGCTCGCGAAGTCGGCGAAGATGCTCGGGGCCGACGGCCTCCGCGCCGACTATCTCGACGACACCGAGGTGGGACGCCTCTTCCCGGGGAGCGGCTTCACGGCCGGGCTCTTCCATCCGGAGGACGGGGAGATCCATCCCGCGCGCTTCGTGCGGGGCCTCGCGGCCGCGGCGGAGCGCCGGGGCGCCCGCTTCTACGAGAACAGCGCCGTGACGGGCGTCGAGCACGGCCCCTCCAGCGTGACGCTCGTCACTCCGAAGGGGCGGCTCGAGGCGTCGATGCTCCTCCTCGCCACGAACGCGTGGACCCCGCTGCTGCACCCCTTCTTCGAGGCCGCGATCGTCGGCATGCGCGGGCAGATGCTCGCGACCGAGCCCTTTCCGCGGAGGATCCTGCCGGCCCCGGTCTACGCCGACTTCGGGTTCGAGTACTTCCGGCAGCTGCCCGACGGCCGCCTCCTCGTGGGCGGGGGACGTCGCGCCGCCCTCGACGCCGAGCTCACCTACGCCGAGAAGCCGAGCGAGCCGGTGCAGGCGGCCATCGAGACGTTCTTCTTCAATTGTTTCCCCGAGGCGCGGCCGCTCAAGATCACGCATCGCTGGGCCGGCATCATGGGCTTCAGCTGCGACGAGCTGCCGTCGATCGGCCCCGTGCCCGGCGCGGTCAACGTCTACGCCGCCGCCGGCTACCACGGCCACGGCCTCGGCTTCGCCGTCGCCGCCGCCCAGGCCGTCGCCGAAATGATGACGAAAGGCCGCTCCCCGCTGCCCGACGACTTCCGCCCCGCCCGCCACCTCCAGACGTAGGCACCATAAATCGTACTGTCCAATTTATGGCGTCCCCGACCACACCATAAACTGGACAGTGTGATTTATGGTTTTTCTCCGGCGTCACATGAATAGCGTGCCGCTGGGGGTGTTCATGCTCGCTGTTCTGCTCGCTCTCGCGACCCAGTCCCTGGAGCAAGTCGAGCGCGCCCGTTTCGCGGCCCTCGAGAAAGTCAGGGCCGAGCGTCCGGCGGACCTCGCCAAAATCGAGGCCTGGGACCAGGGCTATTTCGAGGCCCAGTGGGAATACGGCCAGGCGCTGACCGCGCTCGCCGACTTCCGCAAGGCCAAGCCCGAGTGGGAGCGCGTCATCCGCTACTGGACCGACTTCATCTGGGAGCGCGAAGACTACCTCGCGGCCCTCGAGGCGCGCCTCATCATCGCCCGCGCCCACCTGGCCCTCCAGCAGTGGGCCCCCGCGTTCGCGAGTTTCAAGGCCGCCCGCGTCGCGGGCAAGGCCCCCGAGCTCGCCGACATCGCCACGCGCGCGCTCATCCTCGAGGCCCGCGCCCGCCTCGCCCACGGCCGCGACTTCGACATCTCCCTCAAGGCCGCCCGCGCCCACCTCGCCCAGTTCCCCTCGGAGGCCGAGCTTTACCTGCGCCTGCGCCTCGAGACCGGCCGCTTGCTGTGCGCGGCGCGCTTCGACGTCGAAAGCCGCCGCGTCTTCGAAGAGCTGCTCGCCAAGCACCCGCGCACGGACGTCGGCGACGCCGCCCTCGGCTTCCTCGCCGAGCTCTTCGGGCAGCGCGTCGAGGAGCACGCCGAGCGGCTGCTTCAGACCCACGACGTCCTCCGCGCCGCCGTCCAGTTCCGGCGCCTGCCCCGCTCGCCCCACGTCTGGTACCGGATCGGACAGTGCTACCGGCAGGCGCGGCGCTTCCATGAGGCGATCGACGCCCTCCGCCAGGCGCTGGCCGTCGACTCCCCCGACCGCCTCGACGCCGCGCGCGAGCTGGAGAAGATCCTGGACCATCTCGACGCGCCCGCGCTCGGCGAGCACCAGGCCTGGATGATCAAGACCTTCGGAGAGCGGGCCGACGGCGGCGTGACGCGGCGCCGCGCCGACGCCCTCTTCCGCCAGCAGAAGTTCAAGGAGGCGGCGGAGCTGCTGGGGCAGATCGAGGGGGACGTCGAGGCCCTCCACACGCGCGCCTACTGCCACTACCGCCTGAAGGAGTACGAGAAGTCGCTGGAGCTCTTCCGCGCCTACCTCGCGTCGGACCAGCGGGAGCGGAAGGAGACGGACATCGCCATCGACTACGCCGCGTGGTGCCTGGCGAAGCTCGACCGCGGCGCCGAGCTTCTCGAGCACGTGGAACGGCACGCGCCGTCGGATCCGGTCCGCGCGCAGTGGCGGCTCGCGCATCGCGTCGACGCCCTGGCGCGGCTCGGCCGCTTCGACGAGGCGCGCGCGTCGCTGGCCGGGATCCAGGACCTCGACCCGATGGTCCGCGCCCTCGAGCGCCTCGCCGCCGGCTACGAGGCCGTCGTGCGCGAGAAGAACGACCCCAAGCTCTGGTCCGCCTACGCGCGGACCGTGCTCGCGCTCTCGGAGAAGTCGTTCAAGCCGCTCCGCGGCGACAAGCTGCTCGCCGCGGCCGACGCCATCTACCTCGAGGCGACGCCCGACGCCTACGGCGTCGCCTTCGAGCTCTACTCGCAATACCTCGCCGCCGCGAAGCTCCCCGCGGAGGACGAGCGGCCCGTCGACTACCGCCGCGCCGTCGCCGCCGCCGGCTCCGGCAAGACGGACCGCGCGCTGCGGATCCTCGACGCCCTCACGATCGCGGAGCCGTTCAACGGCACGTACGCGGAGCTGAGGGCCGACGTCCATTGCCTGCGGGCGGAGGCGTTGCCGCGGAGCCCCGAGCGCCGCAAGCTGCTGGAGAGCGCGGTGAAGATCTACGGCGAGCTGTCGACGGGGATCGGCAAGAAGGACGAGCCCTACTACCGCCTGGTCTGGAAGTACGCCGCGAGGCAGGCGGAGGTCGATCCGGACGCCGCCAAGCGTTTCTTCCGGATCATGGAAGGCCGCGGCTACGGCGCCTGGGACGAGGACCGCTGGGGCTATCGGGCGAAGATGGCGGACGTGAAGAAGGCCTTGGGCCTGAGGCCCTAGGCCTGAGGACGTCCCCCCTAAGGCCTTTGGCCTAGGGCCTAGGGCCTCGTTAGGGTTTCACGCGCAGGTCGTAGACGAAGAGGCTGCCCTGCTCGCGGAGGTAGAGCTTGCCGCCGGAGACGGCCGGGTGGGCCCAGCACTTGCCGCCGTTCGTCTCGGGCGGCGTGAAGCGGCCCTTCTCCTTGTAGCCGGCGGGGCTGGCCTCGAACATCGCCACGCCGCCCTGCTCGCTGCGGCCGATGATGTGGCCGTCGGCGTAGATGACCGCGCCCTTCCCCACGCTGCGCTCGTTCCAGACGACCTCGCCCGTGGCGAGCTTCACGCAGCGGGCCGTGCCCTGGTCCGCGAGGCCGTAGACGTGGCCGTCGACCAGCAGCATCCCGCCGTGATGGATCTGGAACTCCTTCACCGCGTAGGCCTCCTGCATCCTCATCTGGTTGCCGGCCAGCGCGATCCGGAAGCCCTTCGCCCCGACGCCGTAGCCCGCCGCGACGAAGACGATGCCGTCCGCGAACACGGGGGTCGGCACGACGGCCCGGTCGCCCGGGAAGTCGCCCTCCCAGAGGATCGCCCCGCTCTGCGCGTGCAGGCCCGCCACGCTCGCGGCGGTCATGACGAGGTACTGCTTGAGCTTGCCCATCTCGGCGATCGAGAGGGAGCTGTAGTCCGTGGAGCCCTTGAGCTTCTTGCTCTTCCAGACCGTGGCGCCGTTGGCCTTGTTGAGCGCGACGACCGTGCCGCCCGGCGACATCAGCACGAGGGGGCCGTCGATGAGCGGCGACTCGACGAAGTGAAAGCCCGGGCGGCTCGCGCCGAAGTCCCGCTCCATGTGCTTCTGCCAGAGCAGGCGGCCCGTGGCGGCCTGGACGCAGACGATCTCGCCCGTGGGCGCGACCGCGACGACGACGTTGCCGTCCGTGGCCGGCGTGGAGCGCGGGCCGGGCCCGCCCTGGGCGTCGGTGACGGCCCCGCCGATGGGCAGCTTCCAGAGGATCTTGCCGTCGGCGTCGTTGAGCGCCAGCAGGTTCGCCTTCCCGCCGTCCTCGCCGAGCGTGTAGACCTTGCCCTTCGACACGCAGACGCTCGAGAAGCCGATGCCGATCCCCGTCGCCTTCCACGCGAGCGGCGGCCCCGAGGACGGCCATTCCTTGAGCAGGCCGGTGTCGCCGGCGTGGGCGTTGCGCGTGGGCCCGCGGAACTGGGTCCACTCGATGGACTTGGTCTCCGTCTTGCTCTGCTGGAGCAACAACAGGAGACAAAGCGGCAGAAGCTTCATGAGATCCCGTCCTCCAGATTACTGATACACCCGCCGGTCCCCTGTGGTGAGCCGCTTCGATTCCCCGGATCGCGCCGCTCGCGGGCGATCCGGGGAATCAAGCGTGTCGAACCGCTATTCGGCGCGCAGGGCGTAAAGCGCCTTGTCCCCCGCCACGTACAGCGCCCCGTTCGCCGCCACGCAGGTCCCGTGCGACAGCCCGGGCAACGTGTTCTTCGACAGCCGCTTCTTCTCCCGACCGGCCTGGAAGATCACCACCTCCCCGTCCGCGTTCCGCACGTAGACCTTCCCGTCCGCCACCAGCGGCGAGCCCCAGACCAGCGAGAGCAGGTCGTGGCTCCAGAGGGATTTGCCCGTTTCGACGTCCCGGCAGCTCAGCACCCCCTGCAGCTCCGTCGCGTAAAGCAGGCCGCCGTCGACGGCCACCGTCGAGATGGCGCAGCCGAAGGCCTCGCCTTCCGCCCGCCAGAGCTCCTTGCCGCTCTGGAGGTCGACGGCCAGCAAGCACCCGGGCTTCGTCCCCGCCTCCGGATCCTGCCCCGTCGCGACGATCACGCGCGTCCCCGCGATGGCGGGCGTCGAGACGAAGTTGTTGCCCTGCGTCTTCGGGGCTTCGAACGTCCAGAGCTTCTTCCCCGTCGCCGCCTCGAAGGCGTAAAGCCGGGCGTCGCCGCCGGCGAAGACGACGCGGCCGCCCGCGACCGCAGGCGACGACCATTGCCCGTTGAGGATGTCGGCCCCCGGCGAAGCGTCCTTCCAGACGACCTTGCCGCTGGCGGCGTCGACGGCGATGAAGCTCGGCGCCTCGGGGGCCTTCACTTTCTTGGTCTCGAGGTGGGTGCCGTTGCCGGTGTGGACGAAGACGCGTCCTTCGTGGACGAGGGGCGAGGAGGCGGCGGCCTGGTGGAGGAAGACGCCCAGGTCCTTCTTCAGGTCGAGGATCCAGGCGACCTTGCCGTCCGCGGCCTCGCGGCAGACGAGCTCCGCGCGGTTGCTCACGTAGTAGACGCGGCCGCCCGCGACGCAGGGCGTGGAGCAGATTCCGATCCCGTTGAAGTCTTCGACGTCGCCGCCCGGGAGCTTGTCGTGGACGGCCTGCCAGAGGAAGGCGCCGTCCTTTTCGGAAAAGCACATCAGGACGCCCTTGTCGCCGGCGGCGGCGATGTCGCGGGGCTGGCCGTTGTTCGTGCCGATGTAGACGCGGCCGCCGGCGACGACGGGGTTGCCGTAGGTGTGGTCTCCGAGCCTGGCCGTCCAGCGCAGGACCTTCCCGCCGTCCTTGGGCCACGCCGCGGGCAGGTTTTTCTCGGCCGACACCATGTTGCGGTCGGGCCGTCCGCCCCACATGGGCCAGTCGTCGGGGAGCGACAGCAGCGCCAGAAGGACGATCATCATGGATTATCTTACGCTGAAGGCGTATAAGACTTTGGCTATGCGTCGCTGGCCCCACCTTCTGGTCGCGCTGCTCTACCTGCTCCCGCAGGCGGGGCTCGCGTTCCATCACGAGGAGGAGGCGCCGGTCGCGTGCGCCTCCTGCCCCGCGGGGCCGTCGATCGAATGCGCGGGCGACCATTGCGACGACTCGGGCCACCACCACCACGATTCCACGCACCACCATCCCGGCACCTGCCGGACCTGCTCGGCGGCGGACTTCATCGCCGTCGAGTCGGAGTCGACCGAGCTGAGCGTCACGTCCGCCGCGTTCGCGGCGGTGGACGTCGTCCCCTCCTCGCGCGCCGCCCTCCAGCCCGGGCGGCCGATCCGGGCCCCGCCCGCGGCGTAGCGCCGCGGGGCCGGTCCGTTTCGATTTCCATTTTCACGAGGAGACTATGCTCGCTTTCTTGCTTCTCTGCGCCCAGGCGGCGCAGCAGCCGCCGCCCAAGACCCAGAACGAATTCAATCCGGCGATCACGGTGTTCAGCGACATCCTGTGGCGCCTCGACAACAAGGACGTGATCGAGATCGAGGACAACGGGGACGTGATCCGCAAGGACGACAAGTTCCTGCTGCGGGAGACGGAGATCGACTTCCGCGCCGCGATCGACCCCTTCGCCGACGGCGTCTTCATCCTCGCTCTGGAGCAGGAAGTTCCCGGGGAGTTCGAGGTGGACGTCGAGGAAGGCTACGTCCGGATCAAAAGCCTGCCCTTCGGCCCCTGGGAGGAGCCGCCGCTCGGCACGCGCATCAAGGCCGGGCGGTTCCTGGCCGCCGCGGGGCGCCAGAACCGGCTGCACACGCACGACCTGGCCCAGCCCCAGCGCGGCCTGACCGTCGAGAACTTCCTGGGCGAGCACCCCTACATCGGCAACGGCGTCTCGGCCGAGGCGTTCCTGCCGCTCGACCTCCAACTGACGTTCGAGGCGCTGCAGGGCGGCGGCTTCGCGATGGGCGAGAACGGGACCGAGCGGCCGACGTTCATCGCCAACCTCTCCTGGTTCGACACCTTCGCGGACGAGCACGACGTCGAGATCGCCGGCCTCGCGCTCTACGGCTCCAACGACGAAGAGGGCCGCCGGCAGGTCCACCTCTACTCCCTCGACGTCCTCTACAAGTGGAAGCCGCTCAAGCAGGGCGAATGGACGTCGATCGTCCTCGCCGGCCAGGTCTTCTACGGCTCGGGGGAGTTCGAGGAGGACACGGACGCCGACGGCTTCATCGACCTGACGGGGACGCGCCGGGCCTGGGGGTATTTCGTCTACGGCCAGTACCAGCTCGACCGCCGCTGGTACGCGGGCCTGCGCTACGACTGGACGGAGTCGCTCGAGAACCGCGAGAACGAGGCGTGGCGCGTGACGCCCTACCTCTCGCTCTACGTCAGCGAGTTCTTCCGCTTCCGGGTCGCGTACGAGTTCACGAACAGCGACGTCCACGCGGACGACGACCTCCACACGTTCCTGTTCCAGCTCACGGTGGTGTTCGGCTCCCATCCCCCTCATCCGTACTGGGTGAATCAATGAAGACGCTGCTGATCGCCGCGCTGGCCCTGGCGCCCCAGGAGAAGAAGCCGGTCGTCGCCTGCACGCTGCCGATCCTCGAGTGCCTCGTCCGCGAAGTGGGCGGCGAGGACGTCGAGGTCTTCAGCCTCTGCAAGGCCGACCAGGACCCGCACTACGTGCGCGCGACCCCGCTGCTCCAGCGCAAGCTGCGCGGCGCCGACTACTTCATCGAAGTCGGCCTGCAGCTCGAGGTCTGGGCCGACCTGGTCGCGAATGATTCCGGACGTCCCCGGCTGCAGAAGGGCGGCGCGGGCCGCGTCGTGGCCTCGACGGGCATCCCCCGCGAGCAGATCCCGACCGAGCTCAGCCGCGCCGAGGGCCACGTCCACGCGGAAGGCAATCCGCATCTCTGGCTCGACCCCCTCCGCGCCGTGCGCATGGCGAAGAACATCGCCGCGGCCCTTCCCTTGAAGAAGGAGGCCGTCGACAAGCGCCTCAAAGCCTTCGAGGCCCGGGTCCGCGAGGCGCTCTTCGGCAAGGAGCTCCTGGAGCTGGCGGGGGCGGAAGAGCTGGAGCGGCGGACGTCGGACGGCACCCTCTTCGCCTGGCTGGAGAAAGAGGAGCTGGACGGGAAGAAGCTGTCGGCGCGGCTGGGCGGCTGGCTGAAGAAGGCGGAAGGCCTGCGCGGGAAGAAGGCCGTCGAGTACCACCGGAGCTGGATCTACACGGCGAAGATCCTCGGCTTCGAGATCGTCGGCGGCGTCGAGGAGAAGCCGGGGATCCCGCCCGGGCCGCGCCACCAGATCGAGCTGACGAAGAAGCTGAAGGAGGGGGGGATCGCCTTCATCCTGGTCGACGACTTCTATGATCCGGCCCTGCCGAAGACCCTCTCCGCGGACAGCGGCGTGCCGGTGCTGATCCTGCCCAACCAGCCGGCGTCGGGCGGCTACGTGGAGTTTTTCGACGGCCTGGTGGACCGGCTGGTGAAACGCTGATGTGGGATCATGAATCGTTCCACCTGATGCTCCAGGCGCTGGCGGTCTGCCTGGTGCTGACCGGCATCCACGGCTATCTCGGGATCCACGTCCTCGAGCGCAAGGTGATCTTCGTCGACCTCGCCATGGCGCAGATCGCCGCGCTCGGGGCGACCGTGGCGCTCTTCCTGGGCTGGACGCCGGACAGGCATCCGCTCGCCGTCTACTTCTTCTCCCTGGGCTTCACCCTGGCCGGCGCCGCCGTCTTCTCCCTGACCCGCATGCGCCACGAACGGGTCCCCCAGGAAGCCTTCATCGGCATCGTGTACGCCGTCGCCTCCGCCCTCGTCATCCTCGTCCTCGCGAAGAGCACCACCGCCGGCGAGCATCTCAAGAGCATGCTCGTCGGCAACATCCTCCTCGCCCGCTGGCGCGACATCGCGCCGACGGCCGCCATCTACGCCGTCATCGGGGCGTTCCACTGGCGCTTCCGGGAGAAGTTCTTCCAGATCTCGAAGGACCATGAGGGCGCGCTGAAGAGCGGCCTCAACGTCCGCCTCTGGGACTTCCTCTTCTACGCCACCTTCGGCGTCGTCATCACCAGCTCCGTCGCCATCGCGGGCGTCCTCCTCGTCTTCTGCTTCCTCGTCGTCCCCTCCGTCATCGGCGTCCTCTTCGCCGAAAGCCGCGTCCGCCGCCTCGCCGTCGCCTGGGGCGCCGGCACCCTCGTCAGCGTCCTCGGCATCGGCTGGACCTTCCAGCAGGGCGACCTCCCCGCCGGGCCCGTCATCGTCGCCGCCTTCGCCGTCGCGCTCGTGATCGCCGGGCTCGTCCGCTACGTCCGGGGCGTCGACGCCCTCCTCCGCGTCGCGGCCGGCGCGGCCGTCGTCGCGATCCTCGGCGCCGGCCTCTGGGCGCTGCGCAACCGCGAGACGGAGGCCGACGTCCACCATCACGAGTCCGAGTTCGATCTGCATGTCCAGGAGCTGCGCAGCCCGGACGAGAACATCCAGCTCCACGCCATCGACCACTTCCTCGCCGAGCCGGACGCGCACGCGGTGGATCCGCTCCTCGAGCTGCTGAAGCGGACGACGTCCGACCGCGTGCTGGACCACCTCGCGGCGACGCTCTCGAAGCTCGGCGACGTCCGGGCGGCCGCTCCCCTGCTGGAGGCGGCGAAGCGGGGCGATCCCGCGCTGCGGATCACGCTCGCGGAAGCCTCGCTCTCGCTGCGCGAGCCCGGCGGCATCGGCGTGCTGCTGGACGTCGCCGAAAGCGCGCCGCGGCTCCAGCAGGCGCGGGCGCTCAGGATCGTCGAGAAGGTCACGGGGCGTTCGACGAAGCTCCGCGAATGGTGGGCGGAACACGGGAGCCACATCAGATGGCGCGAAGCCACCGGACGATTCGAGTAGCGCTCCTGATCTTCGCGGGCTGCGCCGCCCCGGCGCCGCGGCCGGAGACGGAGCCGATCTTGCCGGAGGATCTCGCGGCCCTGCCGGCCGTCACGAAGGACAACGCGCGGGACGTCGTCCGCAAGTGCCTCCAGCGGCACGCGGCCCAGGCGTCGGACGTCCACCGCCGCTACGGCTACCGCTTCCACGCGGACGGGTTCGAGCGGGTGCTGACGGAGACGTTCAGCGACGGACGTCGAGACCGCGGGTCGACCCTCCGGATCTCCTATGCCGGGCTCGGGGCCGTCGCGACGTCGACGCGCGTGGATCCGACGCGGCTGCGGCGGGTGACGGAGGTCGTCGCGAACGGATGGACGGTCGCGTTCGACGATCCCGACACGGCGCTCGCGCTGGCGCGGGCGCTGGAGCTGCTTCAGGCGAAGGAGTAGGCGGCCCAGCCGATCCCGATCAGGATCGAGGCCGCGCCGGCCGCGAGCGCCCAATGCTTCTGGCGGGATCCGCCCGTCCAGCCGAGCGCGGCGGCGAAGGCGGTCATGACCACGATGCTCGCGGCGCAGAAGGCCGCGAGGTAGGCCTGGGCGGGGCCGTTCGCGGGAAGCGCGAGCGCGGGCAGCGTGCCCCAGAGATGCGAGCCGCCGGCGACGCCGTGCAGCGCGCCGAACGCGGCCGCCCAGCGGGGCGACGCCGGCGCGGGACGCTTCCACGCCGCGAGGGCCCGGATGCCCGCGACGACGAGAGAGACGCCCACGAGGGCTTCGCCCCAGCGCTCGAGAGGCGCGAGGTCGGCGAAGGAGCGCAGGGCGATCGCGGCCAGGCCCACGAGCAGGACGCCCAGCGCGTGGCCCGAGCCCCAGCGGAAGCCGAGCGCGCCGGGACGGGCGTGGCCGGAGGACAGCGCGCCGATCGCCGCGAGATGGTCGGGGCCCGCCAGGACGTGCAGGCCGCCCGCCGCGAGGCCCGCCGCCAGGGCCGTCCAGATGCTCACGCTCTCATCCTACACCGTCGGCCTCATTTTCGCGCCGCGCTCGGGATCGACCATGGCGATGTAGGCGAGCCAGCCGTGGAGGACGTTCAGGTCCACGCCCCCCTTCGTCTTCGCCCGGTGCGCCATGGCGCGGATCCGCCGGCGCTCGGCCCGCGGCACCGACGTCTTCTCGTTCACGACGATCCCCGTCACGACCTGCGCCGTGTTCCGGCGCTGGACCCGGATCTTCTTCTCGTTCATCGTGAAGCCCTCGTCCTCCGCGACGTGCCGCGTCCGCGCGAGCAGCCAGGCCACGCTCCGCGGGTCCTTCTGTCCCTTCGGGATCAGCGTGTCCCCCGAGAACGTGAGATCGTCCGCGTAGCGCGTGTAGGTCCAGCCGAGCTTTGCCGCGAGCCCGGCGTAGCGGCGGTCCAGCGACCGGGCGGCGAGGTTCGACAGCGCCGGGCTCGTGCACGCCCCCTGCGGCAGCGCGCGCGGGCCGAGCGCGACGTGCCAGCGGCGGCCGTCGTATTCGACCTCCCGCCGCGGCGCCTCCGTCGCGAGCAGCGCGAAGACCGTCGACACCGCCGGCGAGTAGCCGAGCGAGCGGAAGAGGCCCTTCACCCGGGGAAACACGATCGTCGGAAAGAAGTCCTTGAGGTCCATGTTCACCACCACCGCGCGCTTCACGTGCGGCTGGGCGTTGGTCTTCGTCGACTTCCCCGGCACGAACCCGTGCGCGAAGGCGGTCGTCGGGACCTTCGAGAGCACGTTCGCGAGGATCCACTGTTGCGCCGCCGCGAGCTCCGGCATCGGCGCCGCGATCTCGCGCTCGCCGCCGCTCTTCTTCGGGATCTTGAAGCGGACGTAGTGGGAGGACGTCGACGCCTCCGCGTGGAACGCCAGCCAGCGGAGCTTCGGGATCGGCAGGCCCATCGCGGCGGCGACGTCCCCCGGCGCCGACAGGAGCGGCAGGCCCAACGTCCGCAGCTTGGCGGCGTCGGACGTCCGCTCTCCCAGGCTGCCCGAGACGCCCCGACCCAGGTAGAGGATGTCCGTCGCCTTGCGCTGGGCGACCTCCGCCGCGTGTTTCGCGCGCCGCGCCTCGGCTTCGCGCTTCTTGGCGGCCTTGAGCGCCTCCCGGTCTTCCTTCGAGCGCGCCACGGCGGCGTCGGCGGCGGTCCGCGCGAGCTGGGGATCGCCTTTGTACGCGAGCATCTGGTCGCCGACAGAGTGGATCTCCGCGAGCCGCTCCGGCGTCAGGTAGCCCCGCGTGACGAGCGCGCGGTCGATCAGCTTCGTGCGCGGGTCGTCGCAGGGCGGGATGGTGTCGGTCCTCCCCCACCAGGGCGAGGTCTTCACTTCGGAAGTCCCCGACGCCTTCCGCAACTCCTTGTCCGAGATGGGCGCGAACTCGCCGGGATCGTAGGACGTCGGCGGCGTCACTCCCGCCGGCTTCGTCGGCGCGACCCGGAGCGGAGCCGCGGCCTTTCCGGGCAAAGGGGGAGCCGGCTTCTTCGCGGGGATGCCCCCGAAGAAGAGCTCCTTCAACCAGCCGAACAGGCCCATGACGCTCGCGGGAGCCGCGCTCCCCCCCGACTACACACCTGGGACCGGGGACGTTCACCGAGGCCACCGCCGCTGGTGCGGCTGGGGTAACCCTCGGGTTGTCCTGGCCAGGGCCGCACCAGCGGCGGTGGCCTGAAGAACAACGGCCCCGGGGAAGCATGGGAGGCCAACTTCAACCGCGGCGAAACACCGCGGAACAGTCTCGAAGGGAAGGCGGCCCCCGCGCGCGTCACGAAGTCTTCACGACGACGGCCCGCAGCGCCAGCAAGTGCCGGCACGGGCCTTTCCTCAATCCTCCTTTGTGATGGTGCGAGCACCCGCACTTCGCCCGCTTGAAAATCCCGTCCTTGTCGAAGAGCGCCTCGACCTCCTGCCGCTCCACGGTTCCCGTCACCACCCGCAGGCCGCTCGGGATCGTCTCGTCGCGCTTCACCTTGGCCGTGAGGAATCTCGAGGCGACGGCCTCCGGGTGCTCGGCGACGATCGTCTCGACGGCCACTTCCGGCGGCATCACGCGGCGCCAGCGGACGACCCCCGCCGACAGGTCGTGGATCGCCTGCCCGAGCCGGGCCAGCCGGTAGAGCCCCGCCCGCGCGATCTCGGGCTTCGCGCCGAACTCCGACTCCCGCATCGACTGCCGCGACTGGAGCGCCTCGGCCATCGCGGTCAGGGTGTCGGGCCGCACGTCCGCCGTCGGCGCCATCAGGTCCAGCGCGCTCGACCGCGTCCAGTCGTTCACCGTCCAGCCCGAGAGGCCCAGCGTCAGCCGCATGTCCCCCATCCGGACCGTCCAGAAGCTCGGCAGGCCGTCGCCGAGCAGATGGACGTCGATCCCCTCCGCCATCGGCAAGGTCCGCGCCAGCACGAGCAGCCGCTGCCGCCCCCAGATCCGGACGACCCGCGCCGGCCCGTCCCAGCGGGTGTTCCGCGAGACGAGCCGGGTGCCGAACGGCTCCAGCTCGATCTCCGGCGGACGTCCGGGCGACAGCTCGAAGCGCAGCGCGCGCGGGCTGCGCTTCGCCTTGTGCCGCTTGAGCCAGGCGAGGATGGAGTAGACGGTCTCGCGGTCGAGGGAGACCTTGACGGCCGGCAGCGTCGCGGCGGCCTGGATCTGCATGAAGCCGCGCAGCCAGCTGTCCGGCAGGTCGATCTTCTCCTCGCGCGTCGCGCCCAGCGAAAAGCCGGCGGGATCGACGTGAAAGCGGGCGGGCTTGTACGTGCGCAGCTCCTGGATCCCGTCGTACAGCGCCCAGGAGTAGTCGACGTTCGTCGTGCCGGTCTGGACGCTCGACGCCCCCTTGAACATCGCGTCGCGCTCCACCGTCAGGCAGCCGTAGCTGGACTCGTCGGCGCTGAAGCATTCGAGGAACACGACGTCCGGCGCCACCGTGATCACGGGATCGCAGGGCATGAGGTTGCGGAACAGCTCCGGGTCGTTGCGCCGCAGCTCGTCCGCGTACTTCCGCCGCGCGGACCAGTACTCGCCGTGCGAAGCCCTCCAGCGCTTCTGGAAGTCGGGCGCCAGGTCCATCGCCGCCCGCTTCGCCTCGAGCTCCTCCTTCGCGTGGGCCACGGCGACGCCGCGCAGCCGCGCCTCTTCTTTTTTCTGGCCGGCGAGCCAGGACTGGTAAGCCGTCTTGTCGCGCGGCTTGAAGCGCAGGTCGCTGATCACGACGTCGTGCAGCGCGGAGACGGCCTCGCGGAAGCGCAGCGGCTTGGCGAGCTCCGCCTCGAAGGAGACCGGGGCGCGGGCGAGGTTCGGCGAGAGCATGAGCGACATCGCCCCCGGCACCGCCTGCAGGCGGCTGCGCTGGTGGTAGCGGAGGCTATAGAACAAGGCGGAGCTCCGGGAAATGCTTCGCCACGTCCGCCGCGACCTCGGGACGTCGGACCGCCGCGCGCACGATCGCCGCCAGCCCGGCCCGGAACTCCGGCGCGCGGACCGAGCGGGCGGCGACCGCCAGCAGCGGCAGCAGCCGCGGCGCCTGGGCGGGGTCGCGCTCGATCGCGTCGGCGAGCTGACCGGCGGCGAGCCGCTTGGCCCGGCCGCCGCGGTGGATGTTGAGCAGCACGGTCGCCCAGATCGTCTCGAGCGGCGCGCGGACGAGCAGCACGCGCAGGGCCGTGTCGATCGTCGCGAACGCCTCGAGGTGGCCGACGATGGCCAGCCGCACGTCGTCGTACGGCGTCTCCACGATCTTCGACCAGAGGTCGAGCCGGTGCCGCGCCTTCTTCTCGTCCGAGAACCACGCCCACGCGGCGTCGCGCGTCTCGCGAAGCCGGGCGTCGAGGAACGCCAGGATCCACTCCGGGTCGAAGTCCGGCCGGGGCGCGAGAGCCTCGCGGGCGAGGCGGACGGCCTCCGCCGCCGCGACGCCGGCGCGGACCCCGGCGAGCCGGAGGGCGTCGTCCGTCGAAAGCGTCCGGCCCTTGAGCCAGCCGACCGCCAGGCGCGCGACGGGGCCGAGGGGCGCGACGGCCCACAGCAGGAGGCGGTCGGTCGGAACTTTCGAGGGGTCGACGACCTTCGCCATGATGTCGCACACGGCGGAGAGGACGTCGAGGTTCTTCGATTCCAGCAGCCGGAGCCAGGCTTCCATCGGGACGGACTCGAGGCCGGCGGCGCGGCCGAGGAGCTCGACGCCCAGCGCGTGGACCTCCGGCTCGGCGTGCTCCAGCATCTCGACGACGCGGGCGAAGTCGACTTTCTCGAGCAGGTTCCGGGACTTGAGCAGGGCGAGGGCCCAGCGCCGGACGGGGCGGGCGCGGGCGCCGAGGAAGACCCGGAAGACGGCCTCCGGGGGCCAGGCGTCGGGATAGGCGGGGGCGGGCTTGAGCTCCTTGAGCGCGCGGCCGCCGCGCACGAACCAGCCGTGGCGCCGCGCCCAGAGGACGTCGGAGTGGTGGAAGAGGGCGTGGATCAGGCCCCACTGGTCGAGGAAGCGGACGCCGTCGCGGATGGCCGCGTCCTCGTAGCGCGGGATCGCCTCGAGGATCGCCGCGAGATAGCGCTTCGGATCCTGGAAGCCGAGCCTGCGGAAGTAGCGCCACGCGCGGCGCCGCAGATAGTGGCGGGTGTGGACGCTGAAGGTGCCGGGGAACGCGCGCTCGGTCCGGAGCCGG
Source organism: Planctomycetota bacterium (assembly GCA_036383955.1). Taxonomy (GTDB): domain Bacteria; phylum Planctomycetota; class MHYJ01; order MHYJ01; family JACPRB01; genus JACQFK01. The sequence goes on from DASVNH010000008.1 coordinate 59,797, forward strand.
CCGCCCCCGTCGTCGCTCCGCCGCACGGCGCCGTCGAGGGCCGTCATGAGGACGGCCATGGCGCGATCGTTCGCGGCGTCCTCGGCGGTCTTGAAGAGCTTCTTGAGGAGGAAGCGCTGGTTCTGCGCGCCGAGGGCGCGCGCGGCGTAGGCGGCGAGGTGGTCGAGGGCCCAGGGGCGGGGATCGGCGATCCATTTCGCGGCGAAGCCGGCGAGGGTTTTGGGGGCGGCGACTTTGAGGATCTCCTCGATGAAGCGCGCGTCGCCAGCCGCGAAGAGCTCTTCGATCAGGAGGACGGACACGCTCCCGATTGAACGCCCGGTCCGCCGGGGACGTCAAGAAAAAGGGGGGCTACTTCTTCGCCGGTTCCGCCACGGACTCCGCGAAGAGGCGCAGGCCCTTGGCGCGGCCGCGCAGCTCGCGCAGGTCCTCGAGCTCGGACTCGAGGCGCTTCATCTCCCGCTCCACCCGGACCCGGGTCTCCTCGAGCTCGCGGCGGCTGCGGCCCTTGACCTCGGCCAGCAGCGCGGCGAGGTCGATCTTGACCTCCGGCGCGGCGGCCGGCGCGCTCGCGGCCTTGCAGCGGTCGCGCAGCTCCCGGATCCGCTTCTCCATCTCGGCGGCGTCGGGGACGCGGACCGACAGCCAGGTCCGCGCCGCCTCCCACTGCACGTCCTCGTCCCAGATCCCGGTCCGCCAGATCAGGTGCAGCTGCCCTTTCAGGTCGGTGGCGGCCACGCTCTCCCCGACCCGCACCGCGCCTTCGCGCCCCTGCACGCCGAACTTCCGGCAGAGCTCGCCGTGGCGCTTCTGCAGCTCCGCCATGCTCGGCGCCTCGATCGTCCGGCCCGGGACGACGAGCGTCACCCGGCCGTCGCCCATCTGCACGACTTCCACCGCCGCGCCGTCGACCGTGTTCTTCACGACCACCCGCTTTTCCTTCGCGGCGGCCGGATCGGGCGGCGGCGTCAGGTCCTTCTCGAGCCGCCGCGCGATCGTCGAGGCCGCCACGTTGAGCACCAGCGCCGCCGGATCCTGCCGCTTCTCGGGCTCCGCCGCCCCGCGCACGAACTCCAGGTCCGCCGCCGCCTCGGTCCGCAGCTGCCGGATCTGGGCGCCGCGCGCTTCCCGGCCCCGCAGCGACTCCGCGACTTCCAGCTCCTCGGGCGTGGCGCGCGACAGCCCCATCGCGTAGGCGACGAGGCCGACGGTGACGCCGATGACGGCCGCCGCCGCCAGGCGCGCGGGAAACACCAGGCGCCGGCGCGCCGTCTTCGCCATGCCCTCGACGGTCCGCTCGCGCTCGCCGCCCCGGGGCTCCGCCCCTTCCAGCGAGCGGTCGAACGCCCCGCGCAGCGCGCCGGACAGCGCCCGGCGCTTCTCCACCTGGCGGGCGCAGGCCGCGCAGCGGCCCGCGTGGGCCTCCAGGGCCGGCCGGCGCTCGGCCTCGAGCTCGCCGTCGAGGTAGAGGTCCAGGACTTCGTTCACTTCACCGCAGGTCATCGCTCTTCTCCACCAGGGTCTTCAGCCGTTCCCGCGCCTCGAACAGGCGCGAGCGCACGGTGCCGATCGGGCATTCCATCGCCTGAGCGATGTCGGCGTATTTCAGGCCGTCGACGTAAAACAGCACCAGCGTCGTCCGCAGCTCCTCGGGCAGGTCTTTCACGCGCTCGAGGATTTCCCGGACGCCTTTCTCGAGCGTGGAGGGCGGAGGGGCCGGGAGCCGCTCGCTTTCGCCTTCCAGGGGCGCGAGCCGCCAGCGCTTCCGGCCGCGCAGCCACATCGTGTACTGATTGCGGAGGATCGACACCAGCCAGGTCCCGACCTGGGCCTCGCCGCGGAAGGAGGGGAACGCGCGCACCGCCGCCAGGAAGGTTTCCTGGGCGAGGTCCGAGGCCGCCTCGACTCCCGCCATCGCGTAGGCGAGGCGGTGGATCCGGCCGTAGTGCCGGCGGGCCAGCTCGTCGAAGGCGTCCCGACGTCCCGCGCGGCACGCGGCGACGAGGTCGGCCTCGGTCGGGAACGGGGAGACCGGTTCCATGCGTTTCAGCAGCGGCTGGACCGGAAGCTCTTCAACGACCGACGGGGGCGATTCCACGGTCCATTAGTAGGCCCCGCCCCTCCAAAGTTCGAAGGAAACTACTGGCCCACGAAATCCGTCCCGCCCACCGCCGCGGGCGTGGGGACGATGGATCCGGCCACCGGCGCGGTGACCGCGACGCCCGTCGCGTCGCGTCCGTCGAAATGGATGTCGCCGCCGATCGTGCCGCTCGCGGTGATGGTGCCGCTGTTGACGACGATGCCGCCGGTCGCGCTGTTCGCGCCGGACGTCGCCAGGGGGCCGTCCGCGTCGAAGATCACGGCCATGACGAGGATGTTGCCGAGGGTGACGTTGTTGTTGTCGCCGTCGGTGCGGGCCGCGCCGGCGGTCGGGCCGGTGCCGCCGGACACGTTGATCGTCGAGCCGGCCGTGAGCGTGAGGTCGCCGCCCCCGTTGGCGCCGTCGCTGTCGCTGTGGGCCTCGACGGCGCCGCCGAGGCCGCCGAAGCCGGTGGCGCCGAGCGCCGGGCCGCCGAGCGCGGTGATCGTCGCGGTGATGGACAGGAACTGGTCGCGGGTGGAGAGCTGGATCTCGCCGCCGCTGCCGCCGACCAGGACGCCCGTCGAGGCGCCGCCGTTGGAGGTGATCGACGCGCCCGTCGTGAGGGCGAGGAAGCCCGAGGCGCTGTCGGCGCGCAGCTGGACGCGGCCGCCCCGCGCGCCGGCCACGCCGGTCGCGAGGGCCGCCGTGGAGCCGCCGCCGTTCACGGTCAGCGCGGCGGCGTAGAGGAAGCTCCCGCCGGTCAAGCCGGCGCGGAGCTCGACTTCCCCGCCGATCCCCGGCGTGGCGTCGGAGTTTCCGCCCGCGGAGACGAGGATGCCGGAGACGGTGAGATCGCCTTCGAGCGTGATCATGCGGAGGCGGCCGCCCAGGCCCCCGGCCTGGCCGCCGGCCCCGGTGCCGCCGGACAGCGTGATGGACGAAGACGAGACGATGTGGCCGATCGAGAGGGCCTCCCCGTTGGTGAACACGTCCAGGTCGCCGCCCGCGCCGCCCTGGGCGCCGCCGGACGTCGCGCCCGTGGTCCGGATCGCGCCGGTGAGCGAGATGTCCCCGACCGCGGCGCCCGCGAGCGCGAGCGTCTGGACGGTCACGTCGCCGCCGGCCCCGCCGGTGCCCGTGCCCGTCGCGCCGCCCGACGTCGTCACCGGGCCGGTCACCGTCAGGTCGCCGCCGCCCTGGATCAGGACGGGCCCGCCGACGCCGCCGTCGCCGGCCCCGATCCCCGCGCCGCCCGAGGTCACGATGAGGCCTTCCAACAGTAACGAGATGGGATGGACGCCGATGTTCGTGCCGCCGCCGCTCGTGAAGGCGCCGTCGTTCATCAGCTGGACGTCGCCGCCCGCGCCGCCGTCGGCCGGGCCCGCGCCGAGGCCGGGACCGCCCCGGGCGTCGAGATCCGACGCGACGGTGACGAGGCCGGAGTCGCTTTTCAAGAAGATGTCGCCGCCGTCGCCGGCCGTCGCGCCCCCGCCGCCCCCGGCCGTCGTGAACGACCCGAGCCCGAGGTCCGCGGAGAGGACGCCGCCCGCCTGGCCGATGCGGAGGCCGCCGCCGTTGCCGCCCGCGATCGCGCCGGCGTTCGCGGTGGCCGCGCCGCCGCGGAGGTCGATCGATCCGAAGACCTTCACGTGGACGAGGCTGTTGGTGACGACGTCCCCGCCGTCGCCGCCGCTGGCGCCGGCGCCGCCGCCGGTGGCCGTGCCGCCGACGAGCGCGAGGGTGGCCGCGAGGTCGACCGAGGCGTCGCCGGTCAGCGTGAGGTCGCCCGCGTCGCCGCCCGCCGGGGTGGCGACGGCATCCGTCGACGCGCCGCCGGAGGTGGTGATCGAGGCGAGGGCGTGGAGGCTGGTGGAGGACGTCAGGTTCACGTTCGCGCCCGTGCCGCCGGCGTTGGTGCCGGAGCCGCCGCCGCTGAGCACGATCGAGCCCGCGTGGAGGACGAGGGGGCCGCCGGAGGCGTTCAGGGCGACGACGCCGCCGTCGCCGCCGCCGCCGGTGGCGTTGGCTTCGCCGGAGGCGTCGAGGGTGCCGTTGACGACGATCCGCGCGGCGTTGATCGTGATCGTGCCGGCGTCGTTGCCGTCGAGGGTGCCGTCGACGCTGGCGGTCCGGACGGCGCCGGTGACGTAGACGGTGCCCTTGAGGGCGCTGAGGGTGATGTTGAATTGGCCGCCGGCGTTGTCGCCGCCCTGCAGCGTGCCCGTGACGATGACGTCGCCGTTGGTCGCCGTGTACGTGGCGTCGGCGGTGGTGGTGAGCGTCGTGATCAGGAGGTTGCCGGTGGCGGCGGTTTCGCCGGTCGTGAGGGTGGCGGTGAAGCCGGTGGGGACGGCCGGGGTGGGCGGGTCGGCGGGAGGCGTGGGCGCGACGCCCGCCGTGACCGGGCCGAACGCGGTGACGAGGAGGGTGCCGCCCTGACCGCCGACGCCGCCGGCGGAGGACGCCGAGCCGCCCTCGGCGTTGACGGAGAGGCCCTGGGAGAGGACGTTGACGACGACGGTGATGATTTCCGGGTCGTCGTGGCAGGCGCTGAGCGCGGCGAGGCCGGCCAGGACGAGCGCGCGCGGGAATTTCATCCGATTCATCCTCATTCAACGACCGACGAGCCCCCGAGTATAGCGGCGGCCCTTTCATTTACAAAAGCGAAAGAGGCTTGACCCCCGTCCCGGGCCGCCTAAACTCGACGCCATGCCCCTGCCGCTCCTGGCCGCGATCGTCATCGGCGCGCTGACCGCCGGCTATTTCCTGTACGGGAAGCTCATCGCGCGGCAGTACCGGCTGGACGACACCCGCCGCTGCCCGGCCGAGGAGTTCAACGACGGCGACGACTACGTGCCGGCGAAGCCGTTCTACCTGCTGGGCCAGCACTTCAGCGCGATCGCCGCCGCCGGCCCCATCGTCGGCCCGATCGCGGCCTGCATGGCCTTCGGCTGGCTGCCCTGCGTCCTCTGGATCGGCCTCGGCGTGATCTTCATCGGCGCGGTCCACGACTTCTCGGCGCTCGTCGCCAGCGTCCGCCACAAGGCGCAGTCGGTCGCCGGCATCGTCCGTGAAAACCTCGGCACGCGCGCGTGGCTCGCCATCCTCGCGTTCATCTGGATCGCCCTCGTCTACGTCATCGTCGCGTTCGCCGACGTGACGGCCGGCACCTTCGCGGGACAAATCGAGGAGCTCGAGGGGAAGGACGTCGCGTTCTCCAAGGGCGGCGCGGTGGCCTTCGCCTCGACGGCCTACCTCCTGCTCGCGGTGGTCATGGGATTCATCCAGAAGAAGCTCTCTCCACCGCTCTGGCTGGTGACGCTGATCTTCGTCCCGGCGACGCTCGGCGTGGTCTGGCTGGGCACGAAGGCCTCGACCCTCCTGGTCTTCCCGCACGGCTCCTGGGTCGGGATCATCATGGCCTACTGCTTCGTGGCCTCGCTGCTGCCGGTTTGGGTGCTGCTCCAGCCGCGCGGCTACCTCGGCGGTTTCGTCCTGTACATCGCGCTGGCCGTCGGGGTCGTCGGCCTCTTTTTCGGCGGCTTCACCATCCAGCAGCCCGCCTTCAAGGGCTGGGGCGCGGGCAAGACGCCCGACGACCACCTCTTCCCCTTCCTTTTCGTCACCATCGCCTGCGGGGCCTGCTCGGGCTTCCACGGGCTGGTCTGCTCCGGTACGACGTCCAAACAGATTTCCAAGGAGTCGGACTGCAAGCCGGTCGGATACGGCGCCATGCTGCTCGAAGCCTTCGTCGCCCTCATCGCCCTCGGCACCATCCTGATCGCCGCGAACCCGAAGGGCGGGCCGGGCGCCATCTACGGCGACGGCATGGGCGAATTCCTCACCGTGATCATCGGCAAGCAGCACAAGGCGTTCGCCACCGTCTTCGGCGCGATGGTGTTCTCGACTTTCGTCTTCGACACCCTGGACGTCGCCACCCGCCTGGGCCGGATCATCCTGCAGGAGCTGACGAACCGGAAGGGCAAGGCGGCGGCGGCCGTCGCGACCCTGATCATGACCGGCGTCCCCTTCGTGCTGCTGGCGGCGTCCAAGGCCGGCTCGTGGCGCGCGTACTGGACGCTGTTCGGGACGTCGAACCAGCTCCTCGCCGGCCTGACCTTCCTCGGGATCACGGTGTGGCTGAAGCGGACGGGCCGGCCGTACTGGTTCACGCTCTGGCCGATGGTCTTCGTGCTGACGATCACGGTGTGGTCGCTGGTGGTGCAGGGCGTGGCGGCCTTCCGGGAGAAGCTCGGCTTCAATCCGGTGACGATCAACGGGGTGACGGCGGTGCTGCTGGGCGCGCTGACGGCGCTGCTGCTCGTCGAGTCGGTGGCGGCGCTGCGGAGGCCGTCGGAGGCGCGCCCGGCGTGAGCGAGCTCCAGACGCTCCTCATCGTGGTGGCGATCGTGGCGGCGCTGCCGGCGTGGCTGACGGCGTCGATCCTGAAGAAGCACGCGGCGAAGGCGGGCGAGTCGCCGTCGGACTGGATCCCGCTGAGCGTGCTGCCGTTCGCGCTGAAGCGCTTCGCGCATCCCCAGAAGGCGGCGATCGTCTTCGGCTACCTGGCCTCGAACCTGCTCTTCACCGCCGCCGTGGTCGCCGTCCTGATCCTGCGCTTCGGCAAGTGAGGCGCGCTCAAAAGAACTTGGTGTCGCCGCTGGGGGCGTCGGTGATCCGGAGCGGCTGGATGGAGTGCTTCTTCACGGTCGGATCGTAGACGACCGTCAGCAGGATCCGGGCGGGGCAGCGCGGGCACTTCGCGCGCTTGTCGTAGAGCGCCTGGCTGACCTTCATCGGCGAGGAGCAGCTCGGGCAGACGCAGGCGAGCGCCGGCGGCGGCGGCGGGCCCAGGGCGTCGTCCATGCCGCCCTTCGCCTTCCGGGTCGACCGCGAGACGACGCCCCGCGCCTCCGCGATGAACGTGTCGCCCGTCGAATTCGAGTCCTCGAGGTACATGGGGCAGGCGATCTTGCGGCCCTGATCCTCCGTGAGCGCCAGGATGAACCGGCGCTTGCAGGCCGGGCAGGCGCAGCGCAGCTCGTCCTGCTCCTCCGGCAGCCGCAGCAGCTGGCCGCAGAGGCAGGACAGCTCGTACAGGACCGGACCCGCGGGAGGAGGAGGAGGCGGCGGCTTCTTGCCGGGAGGCTGCGCGCCCTTCCCCTTCGCCCGGTTCAGGGCGTCCCTCAGATTCTGGCGGATATCGCGGCGGTTCTTCATCCAAGCCGGCGGAACTTCGCCCCGTCCTTCGTGTCCTCGACCGACCAGCCGAGCGCCTTGATCCGGTCGCGCGCGGCGTCGGCCGCCTTGAAGTCCCTGCGCTGGCGGGCCTCCGCGCGCTCGCGGGCGAGCGCCACGACCTCCTCCGGCGCCTTCTCCTCGGCGGACCCGCCGAGGACGCCGAAGACGCCGTCGAAGCGCTCCAGCTGGGCGAGCGCCGCGCGGGCCTTCCCGCCGGCGAGGCCGTCGTCCAGCGCCTTGTTGCCCTCGCGGACGAAGGTGTGGAGCGCGCCGAGGGCGCCGGCGACGTCCAGGTTGTCGTCCATGCGCTCCTCGAAGTCCTTCGCCGCGCGCTCCAGCGGCAGCGACAGGGCCGTCTCCGGCTTCCCGGAGGCGTCCTCGAGGCGGCGCTTGAATTCGAGCACGCGGCGGAGCGCGGTCCGGGAGTCGTCGAAGAGCTCCCACGAGAAGTTCACGCGCTCGCTGTAGCGGGTGCGGACGAGGGTGTAGCGGACGTCGGCCGGCGAGTAGCCCTTGTCGAGGAGGTCCTGGACCAGGACGACGTTGCCGAGCGACTTGGAGATCTTCTGGCCGTTCCACATGAGGTGGCGCGCGTGGATCCAGAAGCGCGCGAAGGGCTTGCCCGTGACCGCCTCGCTCTGGGCGATCTCGCATTCGTGGTGCGGGAAGATGTTGTCCTCGCCGCCCGTGTGGATGTCGAGCGTCTCCCCCAGGTACTTCATCGCCATGGCCGAGCACTCGATGTGCCAGCCGGGGAAGCCGCGGCCCCAGGGGGCGTCCCACTGCATGAGATGCTTGTCGTCGGTCTTCCAGAGGGCGAAGTCGGCCGGATGGCGCTTCTCGGCCTGATGCTCGTGCTGGGTGCGCTCGGAGGCGTTCGTGCGCAGCGTCTCGAGCGTGTTGCCCGAGAGCTTTCCGTAGCCGGCGAACTTCTGGACGTCGAAGTAGACGTTCCCCTTCACCGCGTACGCGACGCCCTTCGCCAGGAGGACCTTGATCAGCTCGATCATCTCGGGGACGTGGTCGGTGGCGCGCGTGAACTTCAGCGGCTCGCGCATCCCGAGGGTCCGGCGGTCCGCGAGGAAGCGGTTCATGAAGTGCTCGGCGACCTGCAGCGCCGTCCAGCCCATCTTGCGGGCGGTGACCAGGATCTTGTCCTCGCCCGCCTCGATGTCGTCCTGGGTGAGATGGCCGACGTCCGTGATGTTGATGATCTGCGTGACCTTCCAGCCCTTGTACTCGAACCAGCGGCGCAGCGTGTCGGCGAACGCGAACGTCCGGTAATTCCCGACGTGCTGGTCCCCGTACACCGTGGGCCCGCAGTTGTACATCCGCACGTGCCCGGCCTCCGCCGGGACGAAGTCCTCGAGCTGATGACTCAGCGTGTTGTAGAGCCTCATCCCTTCTTTTCCAGCTGGACCACGGCGTGGCACTCGATCGCGTCGCCCGCGCCCACCGGCCCGAGGCCCTCGGCGGTCTTGGCTTTGACGTTGACGGCCGACGTCCCCAGCCGCGAGGCCAGGCGCGCCCGGATCGCCTCGCGGTGCGGCGCCAGCTTCGGGCGCTCCGCGATCACCGTCACGTCGAGGTTCACGACGCGCCAGGAGGCCCCGACGTCCTTCATCACGTCGGCCAGCAGGACGTCGCTCGACGCGTCCTTCCAGCGCGGGTCGGTGTCGGGAAAGCGGCCGCCGATGTCGCCCAGGCCGGCCGCCCCGAGCAGGGCGTCGATCACCGCGTGCAGGAGGACGTCGCCGTCCGAGTGGCCCAAGGGGCCGCACGGATGCTCGATCTCGAGGCCGCCGAGGACGAAGCGGCGTCCGGGAACGAGGCGATGGACGTCCCAGCCGTGGCCGACGGGCATAGGCGGACACTATAGCACGGGAATCAGCGCGCGGCGACGGCGGAGCCGACGAGCAGGATCCCGGCGACGAGGCCGAGGGCGAGGAGGGGCAGGTAGACGAAGAGCCAGAGGAAGACGCGGAGGGCGACGGTGCCCTCGGGCTCCTGGCCGGTCCGCTCCTTGGCCTTGGCGGCCTCGCCGAGGAAGTGCCAGTTCAGGATGGCGCCGGGCACCCAGAAGAGGAAGTAGGCCAGGAGCGTGAAGATCGCGGGGGCCGTGAGCGAGGCGGGCGGCTCGAGCCGCGCCTGGCGGGCGTCGCGGAGGCGGCGGACTTCCTCGTCCGCCCAGGCGCCGCAGTGGCGGCACTTCTTCGCCTCGACGCGCATCTCGCCGCCGCACTTGGGGCAGTATTTCCGCGCGCGGGGCGACGCCGCGTCGCCGTCGAGGAAGAGGATCGGGGGCGGCGGCTCTCCGGGCGCCACCGTCGCGGTGGTCGCGTAGCGCGAGGCGTCGTCGTAGAAGAGCACTTCCAGGCGCACGGCACAGCGCCGGCAGTCGAAGCGCTCCCCCGCCCAGCCGCCGGGGATGGACTGGGCGGCGCGGCACTCGGGGCATTCGGCGCGGTACTCGCCGGGGGCGAGCGCGGGGCGCCAGATCCGGCGGTACTCGGCCAGCGCGGCGTCTGCGTCGGGATAGCGGGCTTCCGGCTTCTCCTCGAGGCAGCGGAAAAGGAAGTCGTCCCACTTCGCGCCGAGCGCGCGGAACTTCAGGCTCACCGGCTTGATCACGAAGGGCTGCTCGCCCGTGATCAGGCGGTACAGCAGCTTGCCGAAGGAGAAGACGTCGGCCGGACGTCCCAGGCCGCCGCCGGGGGCGTCGAGCCGGAACCGCTCCGGCGCGGAGTAGAGCGGCGACGCGACGCCCGCGTCGGAGGCGTCCTTTTCGGTGGCGGACAGGGCGATGTCGGCGGCCTCGTCGACGGCCGCGCCGAAGCCGACGTCGATGAGCCGGACGCGGCGGTCGGCGGTGACGAGGACGTTGAGCGGCGAGAGGTCGCCGTGGACGAAGTCGTTGCGGTGGACGGCGGCGACGGCCTGCAGGATCCGCTCGCCGACGGCGAGGCGCTCGTCGAGGGAGAGCGACGGGTTGGCGAGGAGATCCTCGAGGGGGACGCCGTCGATGAGCTCCATGCGGATGTAGGGCGGCTCGGCGTCGAGGTCGATGTGCTCGATGCGGGGGAACCAGCGGCCGTCTTCGCCGGGGAGGCGGCCGAGGGCATGCTGGGCGAAGGCTTCGCGCTTGAGCTGGGCGCGCGGACGTCCCGGGCCGAAGACCTTGAGGGCGACGGGGCGGCCCTGGAACTCGGCCCGCCAGACGGCGCCGTAGCGTCCTTCGCCGAGCTTCTCCTGAAGCCGGTGTCCGTGAAGAAGATCGCCGATGGCCGTCTGGCTCATGAACACTCCGCGAGCGCCCTCATTATAACATAGGACGCGCGCGGAGCGGGCCGTGTTACCCGCAAGTTAAGCGTCGGCGAGGGCGGGGATCTCGACCGTGAAGCGGGTGCCTTGATCGGGGACGCTCGCGACTTCGATCGTCCCGCCGTGGGCCTCGACGAAGGACTTGCAGATGGCCAGGCCCAGGCCCGCGCCGCCGGTGTCGCGCGAGCGCGCCTGGTCCAGCCGGTAGAAGCGCCGGAAGAGCCGGGGCAGGTGCTCGGGCGGGATGCCGATTCCCGTGTCCCGCACGTGGACGCGCACCTTGCCGTCGATGGGCTCGACGGACATCACGACCTGCCCGCGGTCCTTGTTGTACTTCACCGCGTTCTGCACGAGGTTCATGAACACGCGCCGGAGGGCGACGGGGTCGGCGGCGACCTGGGCGTCGCCCCCCTCGCGCCGGATCTCGATCCCCCGCTCGTCCGCCACCGGCTGCCAGGTCTCGCGGGTGTCCTCGAGGATCGGCAGCAGCCGCACGCGCTCCTTTTGCAGGGCGTAGCGCCGCATGTCCAGCTTCGCCAGCGTGAACAGGTCGTTGACGATGCGGTTCATCCGCGAGACCTCCTCCGCCACGCTGGTCAGGGTCGCGGCGAAGTCCTCCGCGGAGCGGGACGTCTGGAACGACATCTCGATCTCGGTGCGCAGCGTGGCCAGCGGGGTCCGCAGCTCGTGCGCGGCGTCGGCCGCGAAGCTCTGGAGGTCCTGGATGGCCCCGTCCAGACGGTCAAGCATCTCGTTGCACGTGCGGGCGAGCGCCCGGAACTCGCCGGCGAGCGCGCCCTCCGGGACCCGCTCGGACACGTTGGCGCGGCTGATCCGTTCCGCCTGCCGGCGGATCGTCTCGAGCGGGGCGAGCGTCCGCCGGACGGCGAGGTAGCCGAGGGCGCCGGCCACGAGCAGCGTCAGGGGGAGGAAGACGGCGAAGTAGGTCCGCATCTGCGCGATCGTCCGGTCGTAGGGGAGCCGCGACGCGGAGAGGAGGAACTCGAGCCCGCCGGCCCGCTCCGCCACCGTCCGGCGCTCCGCGGCGGACGCGTCGAACGCCGCCGAGCGGAAGAGGACCTCGCCGCCGGCGCCCCGCACCTCCCCCAGATCGCCGCTCGCGGCCAGGAAATCCTCCATCTCGCGGCGGAGGTCGTCCTTCCCCCAGCGCTCCTGGAAGAGGCGGAGCCGCGTGCGCGCCTCGCGCTCCAGCGCGCGCTCCTGGCTCTCGCGCGTCCAGAGGTCGAGGCTGACGGCCAGGGCGGCCAGCGTCAGGCCGGAGACGGCGACGGAGACGGAGGTCAGCGCGGCGCTGGCGCTTCTCATCCCTCTTCCCGCAGGACGTAGCCCACGCCCCAGACGGTGTGGAGCAGCCGCGCCTCGCCCTCGGCCTCGAGCTTCTTGCGCAGGGTGTTCACGAAGACGTCGACGATGTTGGACTGCCATTCGAAGTCGTAGTCCCAGACATGCTCCGCGATGGCCGTGCGCGTGAGCGGCCTGCGGGGGTTCCGCAGGAAGTACTCGAGCAGGGCGAACTCCTTCGGGGTGAGCTCGACCTCCCGCGCGCCGCGGAGCGTCATCCGGTCCAGGAGGTTCATCGTCAGGTCGGCGAACGAGAGGAGCGAGGCGGGCTGCCCCCGGCCGCGGCGCAGGACGGCCCGGACCCGCGCGCGGAACTCCTCGAGCTTGAACGGCTTCGTCAGGTAGTCGTCCGCCCCTTCGTCCAGCCCGCGCACCTTGTCCGCCGTGCTGTCGCGCGCCGTCAGGACCAGGACGGGCGTCGACTTCTTCCGGCGCCGCAGCTCGCGGAGGACGTCGATCCCGTCCCGCCGCGGCAGCCGGAGGTCGAGCACGATGGCGTCGTACTCCTCCCGCAGCGCCAGCGCCGCGCCTTCCTCGCCGTCGTGCGAGAGATCCACCGCGTGGCCGTCCTCGCGCAGGGCCCGCTTGATGAACCCCGCCAGCTTCTTCTCATCCTCGACGACCAGGATCCGCATGCCTCCATATGCTATCCGAGCCGTGAAGCCGGGATGAAGGAGAGATGAGGAATAGTTCATGACCGCGCCCCGGGGCTTGGTGCGCCGCCCCCGCGGCGATAGGATGGAGCGGTCATGGTCGACGTCCGCCGCGCCTACCGCCGCTGGACGCTCCGGCGTCTCATCGTGCTGGTCCCCGCGCTGGGCGCCGCCCTCGCCTGCGGGGCGATCGGGACCGACCTCCCCTCCTGGGCCCGGGTGATCTCCGCGTCCGTCTCCGGCGCGGCCTCCGCGCTCCTCGCGTATCTCCTCGCGCTGACCGCCGTCTGCGCGTGGACCCGGAGCGCCCGCGTCCGCCGCGGAGAGCTCGCGTCGTACCGCGGCCTCGCCCTGCTCTGCCTGGCGGCCGTCGCGCCGCTCCTGGCGGTCCCCGCCCTGTTCCGCGAGGCGCCGGTCCGGCCTCCCCAGCCGCCGATCGCCCGGCTCCGGCCCCCACCCGCGCGGGCGCCCTTCGAGCTGCCGAGCGCCGGGATCCCGATCGCGCCGCGGCCGGCGGAGGTCGTCGACGTCCCTTCGCGCCTGGAGGCGGTGGAGGACGTCGACCTCCCCGCGCCGCCCTTTCCCCTCGAACCCCTCGCACCGACGACCGCGTTCGAGCCGGGGCAGGAGTCGGAGTTTCCGGGGCTGGACGCGACGGCCCCGGCGCCGCCCGCGGAGCCTCCGGCGGTGGAGCGCCTGGGCCTGCCGCGGGAGACGGGGCGGGAGGGCACGCCGCTTCCGCTGATCCAGCTGAGCGTGTTCCTGCCCGACCTGGACGGCTACGGCCGCGGCGGCGCGCTGGAGCTGCGGTCCGAGGTCGCGCTGGACGCCTCCTCGGCGCTGCGCGCCGGCTATTTCGTCGCGCTCTTCGCGCGGGGGGAATCGTTTCCGGAGGGCGAGCCGGAGCTGGCCTGGCAGCGGATGACGCTGGAGTACCAGGTCCGGCTCATGGGCCGGACGCGCCACGCGCCGTTCGACCTCTTGGTGAACGCGGGCTTCAGCGTAGACGCGTTCCAGGCGCATGACGCGCCGGAGCCGATCGCCGAGGAGGCGCGGCTGTCGCCGCATGTGGGCGTCGACGTCGGCCGCTGGGAAGGCGGCAGCTGGGGCGTGCTGCTGCGCGCGCGGCACTCGTTCCCCTTCAACGCGACGGGCGCGTCGATCGGGGTGACGGACGTCGCGTTCCACGTGCGGGCGGACCTGACGGAAGGCGTTTCGCTGCAGGCGGGCTGGCGGCACATTCTCGTCGCGCTCGAGGCCCATGAGGACCTCTTCGGAGCCGGACGCTCGGTGCCGGAGCTCGAGGCGGCGATGTCCGGCCCGCAGGTCAGCCTCGAGTTCCGCTTCTGAAGATCTCCTCATCCCCGATTCAGACCTTCCTTAACTCCCTTCCCTAGCCTCTCCTTGTGAGCGGCACGTCGCCGCTTCCAAACACGGGAGGGACTATGGGAACCATCGCCCTGGCGCTACTTCTGGATCTGCCCACGACGCTCCGCGCCGAAGAGGAGAACTGGCGGGCCGGCGCGCGGCTGAACATCTGGTCGGCGTTCGGCGTGCCGGCCAACGACATCATCGGCGGCAGCCTCTACGCCTCGCGCCGTCTCGAGGACGTGATCGACGAAACGTGGTGGGCGACGGCGGAAATCTACGCGGGATCGTTCGACTTCGAGAATCCGGGCGACGAGGTGCTGGGGACGTCGGGAACCCCGACGGCCGACGCCAAGATCGCGATGCAATCGCTCACGCTGTCGCTCGAGTGGCACCCGCTGGCGCGAGACTCCATCGTGGACCTCTACGTGGGCGCGGGATTCGGGGTCGTCTTCCTCGGCGACGGAGACGCGGAGCACCCCGGCGCGGTCGACGTGGACGTCGACGGCCACCCCGGCGTCGAATTCCACCTGAGCGTGGGCGTCGCGGTCCGGATTTTCAAGTCGGTGTACGCGACCGCCGATCTCCGCGTGATGGAGGTGATCGCGAAGATGGACGTCGAAGACCGGATCAGCGGCCTGAGCGATTCGCTCGACAGCTGGGAGGCGGCGGGCTTCAGCCTGGGCCTGGAGCTGCGGTTCTAGTGGTGAGTCAACTTTGATTCCGTGGGTTGCGCCCGAAGGGGGCAACCTACGGAATCAAGTTAGTCGAACCACTAGTCGGGCACGAACCTCCCGCCGGCGAGGCGCACGCCGAAGGCAGCTTCGGCGGACCACGGGGGACGGCCGTCCCGCCGAAGCGTGATCGTCCTCGGTCCGTCGCGCGTGAAGCCCGAATCCCTGAAGAGGCGCAGCCCGCCGCCCTCCGCGAATTGGTAGCAGACGGAGCCGTCATGAGGAGAGGTGACGGTATCGAAGTGGTCCTTCAAGGTCCCGTCGAGATCCAGCATCCAGGCCTCGACCCTGGCGCAACCGGTGGGAGAGGATCCGTAGAGGAGAACCAGAACGACATCCTCGCCGTCGCAGATATCGAAGCGGGCCTCGCCGAAGACCCCTCCCGACAGGCGCGGCGGCGCGGCGCCCTGACGATCGAGAAGTCGAACGAGCGCGCGCTCGAAGCCGGGAGGATGAGGCAGGCGAGACGACTTGTCCCCTGTCGTGATCGGCGGGTTTTCGAAGAGCTCCCGCGGGAGGGAGTCGAGACGCCGACGCGGCCAGAGGGCGGCGCGCCCGGAGTCGCGGCAGCGCGGGCAGTTCGTGGTGTAGGCGCGGCTGGGCGTCCCTTGCAACCGGCGGACCAGGGCGCCGCACAGGGAGCAGGTCCATAAAGGAAGGGAGGCGGCGACGACGGCGATCAGGAGGGTCGCCACCGGAAGGCCCGGGATCCACGTCGCCTTCACGCGGGATTAGACGCCGAGCTCAGGTCTGGATCGCTCGAGCGAGGACGCGTGGACGGGCGCGGTCGGACGTCGGCAGAACGCGCGGTCCACGAGACGGCGGCGAGTAACGCGAGGAGGGCGAACGACTTCATCCAGGTGATGGGCGCGGGACTTCATGCAAAACTGTTGAAACATGCGGGGCGGACAGGTATAAAAGCACACTCTCCGGGCCTCGGCCCGGATTTTGACGCGCGCCAATTCTCGTGTAACTCCTTGGCGCGCAAGTCTTACGGTTGTTCGCAGCAGTCGGAAGGCTAGGGGATACTCTCGGTACTCGCGGACCGGCGTTCGGCCGACCGGGGGGCCGAAGAAAGGATAGAGCATGAAAATCGCGGCCGCGCAGATCAATCCTACGGTCGGCGACATCGCCGGCAACGTGGAGAAGATCCTCACTCACATCGGGCGCGCCAAGGAATTGGGCGCGCAGCTGGTCGTGTTTCCCGAGCTTTCGCTCCTCGGCTACCCGCCCCGCGACCTCCTGGAGCGCCCCGCCCTGATCGACCAGAACATCGACGCGCTGAACAACCTGGCGGCCAAGGCGAAGGACATCTCGGTGCTGGTCGGCTACGTCGAAAAGAATCCGACCTCGGAAGGCAAGCAGCTGTACAACGCCGCCGCGCTGCTCGAAGGCGGCGAGCTCGCGTACGTGACCTACAAGTCGCTCCTGCCCACCTATGACGTCTTCGACGAGGCGCGCTACTTCGAGCCCGCCGGCGGCACGACCCCGATCAAGATCGGCTCCCAGAAGATCGCCCTCACCATCTGCGAGGACATCTGGACGGACGAGCTCTGCGGGCCGCGCAAGTACCCCAAGGATCCGCTCGCCGAAATGGCCAAGAAGAAGTTCAACCTCATCATCAACATGGCCGCTTCGCCGTGGTCCGTGGGCCGCGACGCGATGCGCGCCGAGCTCATGAAGGCCCAGGCCAAGGCCTACAACGTCCCCGTCGTCTTCGTCAACCAGGTCGGCGGCAACGACGAGCTCATCTTCGACGGCAACTCGATGGCCGTCGACGCCCAGGGCAACGTCCTCGCCCACGCCAAGCCGTTCGAGGAGGACCTGATCCTCATCGACCTGGACTACGGCGCCGGCGACCAGCGCGGCCTGTCGCTCACCGACGCGGAGGCCCTCTACCGGGCCCTCGTCCTCGGCACCCGCGACTACGCCCACAAGTGCGGCTTCAAGAAGGCCGTCGTCGGCCTCTCCGGCGGCGTGGACTCGGCGGTCGTCGCCGCCATCGCGAGCGACGCCCTCGGCCACGAGAACGTGCTCGGGCTCTCGATGCCCAGCATGTACACGAGCGACGCCTCCAAGAAGGACGCCGAGGCGCTCGCCCGGACGCTCGGGATCGAGCACAAGCAGCTCTCGATCCAGCCGGTCTTCGACAAGTACATGGACGAGTTCCAGAAGCTCTTCGCGGGGCTGCCGGCCGACATGACCGAGCAGAACATCCAGGCCCGCGTCCGCGCGAACTTCCTCATGGCCGTGTCGAACAAGAAGCAGCACCTGCTCCTCTCGACCGGCAACAAGAGCGAGATCGCCGTCGGCTACAACACGATCTACGGCGACATGTGCGGCGGGCTGGCGGTGCTGTCCGACGTCCCCAAGACCCTCGTCTACCGGCTCGCGAAGGAAGTCGTCAACAAGGACCGCGAGGTGATCCCCGCGAACACGATCTCGCGGCCGCCGACGGCGGAGCTCCGGCACAACCAGAGGGACAGCGACGACCTGCCCGATTACGAGGCGCTCGACGCGGTCCTGAAGGCCTACATCGAGGACGGCAAGTCGCCCGAGCAGATCGTCGAGGGCGGCGTGGCGAAGGAGGTCGTCGACAAGGTCGTCCGCCTGATCGAGAAGTCGGAGTTCAAGCGCCGGCAGGCGCCGGTGGGGCTCCGCGTCACGACGAAGGCGTTCGGCACGGGACGTCGCTTCCCCATCGCCCGCAAGTTCTAACGCGGCTTCAGGCCCCCCGCCCCTTCCGGGGGGCGGGGGGCGCCTTTTATGTCCAACGCCCTTCGGATCGCGGTCGACCTGGTCGTGTTCACGATCCGGGACGGAGCGCTGCAGGCGCTGCTGATCCGGCGCGGCGTGCCTCCGTTCGAGGGGGAGTGGGCGCTGCCGGGCGGGTTCGTGCTCGACGAGACGCTCGAGGCCGCCGCCCGCCGGGAGCTCGAAGAAGAGACGGGCCTGCGGCACGTCTACCTCGAGCAGCTCTACTCGTTCGGCGATCCGGGCCGCGACCCCCGCGGCCGCGTCGTGTCGGTGGCCTACTTCGCGCTGATCCGCCCGGAGCCGGTCCGCGCGTCCACCGACGCCGCCGAGGCGCGCTGGTTCCCCGCCGCGACGCCGCCCCGCCTGGCCTTCGACCACGCCGCGATCCTCGAGGCCGGCCTCCGCCGCCTCCGGGCCAAGCTGGGCTACACCACGCTCGGCTCGCAGCTGCTCAGCGAGGAGTTCACGCTCACCCAGCTGCAGAACCTCTATCAGGTCCTGCTCGAGCGGAAGCTGGACAAGCGCAACTTCCGCCGCCGCGTCCTCTCCCTCGGGCTCGTCCGCCCCGTCCGCGGCAAGACCGCCCGCGGCGCCCACCGCCCCGCCCAGCTCTACGCCTTCCGGTCCGGATCCATCCAGGTGCTGGACGACCCGATCCTATGAGAATCCTCGTCGTCTACAAGAAGTCGTTCCTCGAAACCCGAGGCGGCGACCGCCGGGTCCTCGCGGCCCTCCCGGCCGCCGACCGCGCCCGCTTCCTCAAGGCGGACGTCGAGAACCGCGAAACCCTCCGCGAGGTCGTCGTCCACCTGCGCAGCCTCGGGGCGCGCGTCGACGTCGTCCATCGCGGCGACCTCGCCCGCAAGCGCGCCTACGACCTCGTCCTGTCCGTCGGCGGCGACGGCACGTTCCTCGCGGCCGCCGGGCAGGTCGTCGACACCCCCCTCTTCGGCGTCAACTCCGACCCGGCCCATTCGCTCGGCCTCTGGACCTGCGCCGACCGGCACACGTTCCGACGGCGCCTCGCCGACGCGATCGCGGGGCGGCTCGAGACGTCGCGCCTCGGCCGCCTGCGGATCTCGATCAACGGCGAAGCGACGCCCGAGCTCGCGTTCAACGACGTCCTCTTCGCCTCGCGCAATCCGGCGGCGATGACGAAGTACCGCCTGAGCGCCGACGCCCGGATCGAGGCGCAGCGCAGCTCGGGGATGTGGATCGCGACGGCCGCCGGCTCCACGGCGGGCATCCGCTCGGCGGGCGGGCGCCGCATGCCGCTGAGCTCGACGCGGGTCCAGTACGTCGTGCGCGAGCCCTACACCTGGCCCGCCCGGCGCTACGCCCTGACCCGGGGCTTCGCGGCGCGCCTCGCCATCGTGCCGCTCGGCCCGGACGCCTCGCTCTGGATCGACGGCGCCCGCACGCGCAAGGACCTCGCCCTCGGCGACCGCGTCGAGATCCGCCCCGGCCCGCCCCTCACCGTCTTCGGCCTCGACCTCAAGCGCCGGGCGAAGCTCTTTCCGTGAAGTGTTATTGTTCCAACCTGGTTGGAACGTTAACACTTCGCCGGCCGATCAGCTCGCAGAGCAGGTTGCCGCCCACGATGACCGCGCCGCCGGCCAGCTTCCGCGGCGTCATCGGCTCGCCGTCGAACGCCACCGCCAGCAGCGCCGCGACGACCGGCTCCAGCATGTACAGCACCCCCGCGCGCGTGGGGCTGATGTCCCGCTGGAAGCGGTTCAGCGCCCAGAAGGCGGCGACCGAGCAGACCGCCGCCGTGTAGAGCGTCGTCGCCGGCACGCGCGGCCCGCCCAGGCCGCGGAGGAGGTCGCCGGGCCCGATCCCCAGCGCGAGCAGCGCGATGCCGGAGACGGCGACGGCCGACGCGAACATCACGAAGGTGATCGCCTCCGGCGGGTGCTTGCGGGTGACCACGTTCGTCAGCTGGATCTGGAAGGCGAAGGCGACGGCGCAGAGCAGCGTGAGGATCTCGCCGAGGCCGAGCCCGCCCGCGGGATCGGTCAGGATCCACACGCCGGCGAGGGAGACCAGGCCGCCCGCCAGGGTGGCCGGCACGAGCCGCTCGGCGAAGAACGCCCGGCCGATCACGGGCGTGAGGACCACGAAGAGGCTCGTCAGGAACGCGGAGATGGTGGAGGTCGTCCATCGCAGCGCCACCGTCTGCAGGATGAAGCCCGCGTTGAAGGGCAGCGACAGGAGGAGGCCGGCGCCGATCGTCCGCCCGGAGAGCGCGCGGAGCGAGCCGGGAAAGAGGGCCGCGTGCAGCGGCAGCGCGAAGAGGAAGCGCAGGAAGAGGAAGGCGAACGGCGCGGCGCGGGCGCCCACGGCCGGCTCCAGGCCGCGCAGGCCCCAGAGCATGGCGAGGAAGCTCGACCCCCAGAAGAGCGTCGTCGCGAAGAGGATCGCCGTCGCGCGGCGCTCGGGTGACATGGCGCGAGAGTGTAGCAAATTCCATTGCGCCGCCCGGCGCGGCGGAGGTAAAACGCGGACATGGTCGAACGCCTGGCCGCCCTGCTCCGCCAGAAGAAGGCCGTCCAGACGCTCTTCGCGGACGTCGCCGCCGAAATCGCCCGCGTCGTCCCCGCCGACTGGCTGCGGATCGACCTCGAGGACCAAGGCAAGCTCTGGTCGCGCTCCATCAAGCCCGGCGGCGAGCCCCAGCGGCCCGGCCTCGGCGAGGTGCCGCGCCTGACGTCGCGCGAGGCCGAGTACGCCAAGGCGATCGACGGCGGCTTCGAAGCCTGCCTGCTCCTCGGCATCGGCGAGCCCAGCGGCCGGCTGATCCTGCGGAGGAAGTCGGAGGCCTTCGGCGCCGAGGACCTGCGGAAGCTGCGGCCGGTGGCCGACGTCCTGTCGATCGGCCTGCGGTCCCGCCCCTTCGACCCGCCGCCCAAGCCCCGGAGCCCCTTCGACGAGGGGGGCGAGCCGGGCGCGCTGATCTGAGGTTACGCGGCGGGGCTCCCGCCGTCTAAGCCGAGCGCCTCGAGACGAGTCGAAGGATAGAATACGCCCATGGTGAACGCCGCCGATCGCCGCGCTTACTCCACGCTCGTCGCCGCCGCCTGCGTCGACGGCGACCTCTCCCCGCCCGAGCGCGAGGTGCTCCACCGCATGGCGACCGACTACGACATCCCGGTGGGCGTCATGCGCGAGCTCATCGACCAGGGCGTCCAGGGCAAGCTGGCCGTCGCGGTGCCGCCCGCCCAGGCGGACAAGGAGTCGCTGCTCGACGACCTGATCGACATCACGTGCGCCGACGGCCGGATCGAGGCGTCGGAGCACCATCTGCTCGCGAAGTTCGCGTCGCATCTGGGCCTGCAGCTGCCCGACCTGCGCGCGCGGGTCCGCCGGCGCCTGCAGGCGAAGCCGGCGGCGGCGCCGCCCCGCCCGAAGGCCGCGGCGCCCGAGCCGCCGCGTCCCTCCCCGCCGGAAAGGCCGCGCGGCAGCCCCCTGGCCGCCCGCGACGAGCCCCGGCCCGAGTTCGCGCGCGCGGTCCCGA
>DASVNH010000009.1:0-2528 GCA_036383955.1 Planctomycetota bacterium
CCGTCGTCGTGGTCGCGGAGACGCCCGCCGGGCCCGCGCAGCGCAAGGCCGAGGAGATCCTCTCCCGCGCCCGCCACGCCCCCGCCGACCGCAAGAACGACGTCCTCCGCGAGCTCGTCGGCCTCGGCCCCGACGGCGCCCTCGCCCTCGTCTCGATCCTGGAGAAGCTGAACGACGACGACCTCCGCTTCGCCGGCCGCGCCCTGCGCGAGATCCGCTCCCCGGCCCTGAAAGAGCCGGTGAAGGCGCTGCTCGGGTCGTCGAGCCCCCTCATCCGCGCGGAGGCGGTCGCGACCCTCGCCGCGCTGGGCGTCGAAAGCGACCACCTGGCCGATCCCAGCCCCGCCGTCCGCGCCGCCGCGCTGGAAGCGGCGGCGATCTTCAAGTCGCGGGCCGCCTTCGAGCGCGCCGTCGCGATGTGCGCCGATCCGCATCCCGAGCTCCGCCGCCAGGCCGTGCGGACCTCGTTCCTCCTCGCCCGCGAGCACGAGCTGGGCCAGGCCCTCGCCGAGGCCCTCGCGCGCGTCCTGGGCGGCGAGGCGCCGCCCGCCGCGCGCGTCGAAGTCCTCGACGCCCTGGGCCGCCTCCGGAACGCCGGCGCCTGGGCCGCCGCCGCCGAAGAGCTGAAGAGCGAGTCTCCGGACGTCCGCGCCGCCGCCGCCCGCTGCCTGGGCGAGCTCCGCACGGCCGAGGCGACGGAAGCGATGGCCGAGGCGATCGCCACCGAGACCGTGTCCGAGGTGAAGGTCGCCCTGGCGGAAGCCGCGGGCCGCCTCGGCGACGGCGAGCTGGTGCCCGACCTCATCGCCCGGCTGAGCGATCCCGACCCGAAGGTCGTCCGCGCCGCCGCCGACGCCCTGAGCCGGATCACGCGGCAGAACCACGGCGTCAGCCGCGCCCGCTGGGAAGCCTACTGGGCGAAAGTCCAGGGCCGCTAACCCAGGTCCACTTCCTGGACCTGGACCTGTTTCCTGGACCGGGTTAGGGCTGCTTCGGGCCCGCCTTCACGAGGCGGCAGCCGCCGTCCTCGATCAGGCCGATGCCGGGAGCGTAGCGCTTGACGCTCTTTTCTCCCGGCTCCAGCGGCGTGGTCTCCTCCGTCCGCAGCACGTTCTCGAACTTGCCGGCGGGCGTCTCCACGACCTCCCCGACCCCCGTGATCTCCGCCCGATCCATGGCCACGCCGGGCGCGACCTCCTGGTAGTAGCGGGCCCCCAGCAGCGGCTGGCCCGGCATGATCAGACCGAAGCGCGCGTTCTTTTCGCCGTGCAGCCAGGCGCCGGGGTGGCCCACGACCTTGCCGTCCTTGTAGTCGTCGACGTCCTCGCCGAAGTAGTACACGGCGTTCGTCCGCGCGCAGATCGCGAAGAAGTTCCGGGAGATCTCGACCACCTGCCCGTCCTTGCTCTCGTGCTCCTCGACCACGCGCGTCTCGACGCCGCCGATCTTCCTCGTCTCCTCGAGCACCGTGATCACGACGACTTCCTTCTTCGCCGCGTTTTCCAGCGTGATCCGCCAGCCGGGCTCCAGGATGAAGTAGGGATTGCGGCCCGTCGGACCGAGCGTCTTCACGTCGGTTTGGAAGGTGTCGGTGAAGCGGACGTCCTGCGCCGCCAGCGCGAGGCAGAGGATCAGGCCTGTTCTCATGGCGTCTCGGGCCCCAAAGAGATCACGGCGCCCGTCGCGAGGTCGACCGTGACCTCGTACCGGCGGCCGTTCGACAGAAGGTCGATCTCGGCGAACGCGCGGCCGTCGGCGTCGGCTTCCAGCGCGACGCCCGGCACCTTCGCGAGCGCGGCCGCGATCGCGTCCCGAAGGGAGATCTTCGCCGCGACCGCCGTCCGGTCCCCTGCCTCGACGTCGTCCTCGAGGACCGCGCCGGTCGTCGCGTCCAGCGTGACCTCGCGCAGCTTGCCGCCGCGGATCACGCGCACCGCGTAGGCGGTCCGGCCGTCCTCGCGCTCCAGCGCCGCCCCCACGGCCGTTCCCTCGACCTTGGCGAGCGCCGCCGCCAGGTCGAACGCCGCCTCGCCGGGCGCCTTCACGGGCCCGGCCTTGCGGCCGGCGAGCGGGAGATAGCGCACGCTTTCGCCCGCCCGCAGCGGGTGGCGGAGGCCGTCGTAGTCCACCTCGACGCTCCCGGACGCCACGGCCACGCGCAGGCCCCGGGCGTCGAGGCGCGCCGAGAACGACGCCCCGGCGGCGGACACGGAGGCCTCGGGAGCGACGACGCGCAGCGGCGGGCCCGCCGTGAAGGCGCCGCCGCCCCGGCGGAGGTCGAAGCGGCCGGCCTCGACGAAGGTCCCGGCGGCGCCGGGATCGAGGTCGACGGCGGGGCCGTCCTTGAGGCGGAGGCGGGCCGCGGCGTCGCACTCGAGGGACTGGCCGACGTCGAAGGCGACGGCCGGGGAGCCGTCGACGCGGATCGCGCCGGACTCGACGCGGCCGGGCTCCGGCGAACGCAGGAGGAAGGCGCCCGCGGCGAGGAGGGAGACCGCGACGGCCAGCACGGCGGCGACGGCTTCCAG
>DASVNH010000010.1:0-24691 GCA_036383955.1 Planctomycetota bacterium
AGAGGTCCAGGAGACAGGTCCAGGTCCAGGAAGCGATGGCATCCCCCATCCCCCCGGGGGGTGGCGCGAGGGAAGCCCCAAGCTCCCCCCGGGGGGATGGGGGGGAAGATTCCTGGACCTGGACCTGTCTCCTGGACCGACCCCGTTAGTCGATGAGCACTTTGGCGGAGGGCTTCAGCGTCGCGTCGTTCAGGCGGTCGACCGACCACAGCAGCCCGCGGGTGACCAGGTCGAGGTACCTCGCGTCGGCGACGGTCGCGGTGTTGTGGCCGAGGGTGGTGCCGAAGACGCGGGCCTTGCCGTTGTAGGTGTTGGTCCAGGCGCAGACGTAGTCGACTTCCTTCTCGGTGCCGTCTTTCTTCTTTTCGATCTGCTTGCCGCGGGCGAGGGGCTTGGCGGTGTCGAGGACGCCCGTCGGGATCAGGTTGTTGTAGAGCTCCTCGTTCACCGTGGTCCAGTTCTCGAGGCCCTTGGTGATGGGGCTCTCCTTGTCGACGAACGTGATCGCGATGGGCAGCTGGGGGCCGTGGCCGGAGCTGGGGAGGCCGGTGAAGTCGAACCAGGCGGTCTTCTTGGGGAAGCCCTCGCCGCGGAAGGAGTGCATGCCGCAGTGGAGGAGGACGGCGGGGAGGCCCTCCTTGTGGGGCTTGAGGACGCCTTCGATGACCGCCGTGTCCTTCACGTCGGAGCTGCACTCGTCGTGCACGATCACGTCGAAGCCCTTCGCCCAGTCGGCGTTTTCGTAGACGGGATTGAGCTTCTTCGTGCCCTTGTCGGGCTCGTAGGCGATCTTCCACTGGACGTTGGCGCGTCCGGAGACGCCCTTGGTGATGACGTCCTTCTGCTTCTCGTAGTCGTGGCAGCAGCCGCCGAGCACGAGCAGGGCGCGGACGGGCTTGTCGTCCTGGACCGCGACGGCCGACAGCGCGAGGATGAGACTGATCATCGCTAGCTCCTTATTCCTGGATAGATAACGTTTCCCGACCCGACCGTGTCACTTCATGAACTCCGGAACGGCTTTCCGCAGGTCGTCCAGCAGCTCCATGCCCACGCTGACGACGTCGAGGGGCGCCACATGCCCCTCGGGAAGCGGGATGTTCTTCTGCTCAAGCGCGGTCCCTCCGCCGCGGAGGTCGAGGAGAAAGAGCCGCCCCTGGGCCGGGTTGACAGGAAGCTCGTTAATGGCCAGTGTTTCCCGTTCCGGAGAAACGGCGTACGTCGCGCGGACGCTCCATCGTCCGAGGGTGACGGTGTGGTCGGCGGACGCGCCGGCCGCCCCGGTCGTCGACCTCCCCTGTTGGCCGAACTTCCGCAGATCGGCGGCATCGGCTTTCAGGAGGACGACATAGGAGAACCGCGGTCCCGCTCCGGCGCCGTCCACGAGGCCGAAGAGGACGCCAGGGCCGCCGGGGGGGAGGTAGACGTGTCCGCCGCTGATCTCGCAACCGGAGCCCAGGGCGGAGGACCCCGTAATCACGACCTCCCGTGGCTTGGAGTCGCAGCCGGCCAGCCCTTCGACTCCGCTCAGGGCAAGGAGCAGGGGGAGCGCGATCCGGTTCATGGTCCACGAGTATACTGGCGGCCGCCGATAATGTGACAGGCGCCCAACCCGGGGGCGTCGGGGTCGTTGGAAGGAGGCCGGTACGAAGGAGTCCGAGATGGCGCACGAGGAAGACCTCCTCCGCCGCTGCGCGCGGGGGGAGGCGGCGGCTTACCGCGAGCTCGTCGAGCGCGTGGAGAAGCCGCTCATCAACTTCCTGCTCCGCTACGTCGGGGAGCGCCATGTCGCCGAGGACCTCTTCCAGGAGACCTTCGTGCGCGTCGTGCGCTCGATCGGGGAGTTCAAGCCCGACGCGAGCCTGTCGACCTGGATCTACACCATCGCCCGCAACCTGGCCCTCGACCACCTCAAGTCCCGCCGCCGCCACCGCGAGACGCCGCTCGACGCGGCCGCCTCGGAGGAGGGCGGGCGGGTGATCTATTTCCGCGACGTCCTCCGCGCCGGCGAAGGCGCCGAGCCGGGGGCACGGGCGGAGCGGACCGAGGACGAGCGCCGGGTGTCCGAGGCGCTGGGCCGGCTGAGCCCGCCGAAGCGCGAGGCGCTGATCCTGCGGGTCTACGCGGGGCTGTCGTATGCCGACGTGGCGCGCGTCGTGGACGCGCCCGTGGGCACGGTGAAATTCAGGATTCACGAGGCGGTGCGCGATCTGGGGGCCCTGCTCGGGGCCCTGGACGACGACGCCGCCAGCGGAGGTTGATCATGTCGGGATGCGAGGAGATTCGTCCCCGGCTGACCGAGCTGGCTCTCGGCGATCTGGACGCCGAGCCGGCCCGGGACGTCCGGGCCCATCTGGCCCGCTGCGCCGCGTGCCGCGCCGAAGAGGCGGCGGCGTCGCGGACCCTGGGCCTGCTCAAAACGGCGGTTCCGCCGTCCACCGAGCGCCGCCTGGCGACCGTCGAGGCGATGCTCGGCGCGCGCGCGGCGGCGCCGTCGCGCCGGAGCTGGGTCTTCGCGGCCGCGGCGGGCGTGCTGGTCGCCTCCGGCTCCCTGGTCTGGGTCGCGTCGAGCCCGGGGCCGGGCCTGCGGGCGACGGCCGTCGTCGGCGGCGCCGACGTCTTCCGGACGTCGGAAGGCCGGGGCACCCCCCTGGCGGCGGGCGACCGCCTGCATCCCGGGGACCGGGTGGTGGCGGCGGGCGGCGGCGAGGTCCGGCTGGAAGGGCAGGGGATCTCGATCGTGCTGGAGTCGGCGGCGGCGGTGGGGCTGGCGGCCGACGGCCGGATCGCGCTGGAGCGCGGGACGCTCCGGGTGGAGACGTCCGGCGCGCGCCCGGTGAAGATCCTCGACACGATGAACAACCTGGTGACGGTGCGGGTCGGACGGGCGTCGATCCAGCTGCGCGACGTGCGCGTGCTCGGCACGTTCGAGACGCGGGGGCAGGACGTCCCGGCGCCGGCGCCCCGCGAAGTGACGCGGCAGCGGCTGAGCGTGAAGCTCGCCTCGGGCGAGGCGGACCTGGACGGGTCGCATGGGCAGCGCCTGCGGGTGACCCCGGGCCAGGAGGGCGGCTTCGAGGTCGACGGCCGCCCGTTCACGAAGTAACGGGCGAGACAAGCGGAGGGTAGATGGTACGCGCGTGGGGAACGGTCATCCTGGGGACGCTGGCGGCGACGCTGGTGGTGACGGCCCAGGCCGCGCCGGGGGCTCAGGAAGGCCCCAAGGCGGGCGGCGTGCTGCAGGACGTCAATCTGCACGACCTGACGCTGGCGGTGCAGAAGATCACCAAGAAGACGTTCCTGTGGACCGAGGATCTGGGCTTGAAGAACAAGCGGATCCACCTGGTGAGCGACCGGCCGATCGCCGACAGCCCGGACGCCCTCTTCAAGGCCTACCAGTCGATCCTGCAGGTCAGCGATCTCGGCCTGGTCCCGGCGGGGAAGGAAGGCGAGGAGATCTACAAGATCGTGCCCGCGCCGGTCATCCTCAAGAAGTCGGTGACCGTGCAGAAGGAAGGGGTCGTCGAGCTCGAGGACCGCTACGTCACCCGGCTCTTCACCCTGCAGCACGTGAGCCCGCGCGACGTCCAGGCCGCCCTCATCAACATGGCGTCGTTCCCCCAGAACATCCTGGCCATCGAATCCGCCGGCATCCTGGTGGCGACGGACAACGACTACAACATCCGCCGCTTCGAGGACATCATCAAGGTCATGGACACCAAGAAGCCCGACATCGAGATCAAGCTCATGCCCCTCAAGAACGCCATCGCGGGGGAGATCGAGCAGATGATGAACGGCCTGGTGCAGACGCTCATCGGGCGCCAGGTCGCGGGGCGCGCGCCCGGCGTGGCCGCCGGCGTCCCCGGCAGCGAGTCCGTGAAGGTCGTCGCCGACAAGCGCACCAACTCGGTCGTCCTGCTCGCCGAGCCGAACCGGCTGCCGCAGCTGGAGGACATCGTCAAGCGGCTCGATTCCGAGACGCCGTTCGAGACCTCCGGCATCTACGTCTCGCATCTGCGGCACACGAACGCCATCGACATCGCCCGCACCCTGAACGCGATGTACCGGATCCAGATCGACGACAAGGGCGTCCCGGGCGGCGGCGGCAGCCAGGGGACGCGGCCGGGCCAGACGGTGGCGCCTCCCGGAGCGGGCCAGCCGAGCGTGCCGGGCGGCATGGGCGGGGGCGGCGGCTTCAGCTCCGCCCAGCTGACGGGCAGCGAGCCGACGATCGTGGCGGACGTCCGCTCCAACTCGATCATCATGGTCACGGACCGGAACACCTACAAGACGCTCGAGAGCGTGATCCGGCGGCTGGACCAGCGGCGGCCCCAGGTGCTGATCAAGGCCACGGTCGTCGAGATCCGCTCGACGGACGACTTCGACCTCGGCGTGGAGCTCGCGCGCCTGGAGGATCCGACGGGCCGCACCTCGCTGGCGGGGAGGACGTCGTTCGGCCTCTCCACCATCACCGCCGATCCGGCGAACAACGTGTTCTCGATCACCCCGATCCCCACGCCGGGCGTGACCCTGCTGGCCCTGCGCGACCGGATCGGCAACGTGCCGGCGATCCTGCACGCGCTGAAGGAGAAGGCGAAGATCGACATCCTGGACGAGCCGGAGGCGGCGACCAACGACAACGGCTACGCCGAGATGAAGGTGAAGGCGGAGGTGCCGGTCCTGCAGCAGACGCTGACCGGGACGGGCATCGTGCAGAACACGTTCGCCAAGTACGAAGTCGCGGAAACCACGCTCGCCATCTCCCCGCACATCAGCGAAGGCGGCTACCTGCGGCTGGAGACGAAAGTCCAGATCCAGAAGTTCGCGAGCGAATCGGCCGACCCGACCATCCCCCCGACGAAGACCTCGCGGGAGATCACCACCAAGGAGATCATGGTTCCCAACGGCGGGACGATGGTCATCGGCGGCATCGTCACGCAGGACAAATCCGACACGGTGAGCGGGATTCCGGTGCTCTCCGACATCCCCCTGCTCGGCTGGCTCTTCCGCCGCAACCAGGCGAACGAGGAAAAGCGCACCCTCTACATCTTCCTGACTCCGTACATCCTCTACGACTACGGCTTCGGCGACTACCGCGACCTGACGCGGCAGCGCAAGTGGGAGATCGAACGGCTGCGGGGCGACAGCCTCAAGGGCCTCAACGTCGACCTGAAGGCCGACCGCCTGCCGGAGTCGACGTTCCGCTTCGGCTCGACGCGGCCGGCGGCGAAAAAAGAAGAGTAAACCGACGATGGCGCTGCTGGACACCCTCAAGGAGATCCTGGGCCGGGACGGGCTGTACGTCCAGGACAAGTTCGAGGAGTGGGTCCAGCTCGCCCGCACGACGCATCAGACGCTGGACCGCGTCCTCGTGACGTCCGGCTACCTGACCGAAGCCCAGATGCTCAAGGCCTTCGGCGAGTGCCTGGGGATCCCGGTCCTGGGCCGCCTCGTCGACATGGCCGTGCCCAAGGAGTTCGTCGAGAAGGTCCCCAGCCAGTTCGCGCGCCACCACAACCTGATCGCGGTCGGGCAGGCCAACGGCACCGTCCGGGTGGCCTCCTGCTCGCCGCTCGAGACCCATCCGGTCGACGAGCTTTCGGTCATGCTCGACCGCATCGTCGAGCCCGTGCTCGCGCCGCGCGTCGAGATCACCGCCGCCATCAACCGCGCCTTCCAGCAGAAGGTGGACGTCGTCGACGAGATGCTCGAGGACTTCGACGAGGACGAGCTGGCCGGGCTGGCGAAGGAGGTCGAGGGGAGCCAGGACCTCCTGGACATCGCCAACAAGGCGCCGATCATCAAGCTGGTCAACATGGTGCTGTTCCAGGCGCTGAAGATGCGGGCGTCGGACGTCCACATCCAGCCCTACGAGGACAAGCTGCAGGTCCGGTACCGGATCGACGGCATCCTTTACGACATGATGGCGCCGCCGAAGAAGATCCAGGACGCGGTGCTGTCGCGCGTGAAGATCATGGCGAAGATGGACATCGCGGAGCGCCGGCTGCCGCAGGACGGCGGCTGCGCGGTGAAGCTGGGGGACAGCGACGTCGACATCCGCGTCTCCAGCGTGCCGACGATCTACGGCGAGCGCATCGTGATGCGCCTGCTCGACAAGAGCGCGCGCCTCTACGACCTCGAGGAGCTCGGCCTCGAGGGGGCGGACATGGACATCTTCAAGCGCTTCGTCGACGCCTCGCACGGCATCGTGCTGGTGACGGGGCCGACGGGCAGCGGCAAGACGACGTCCCTCTACGCCGCGCTGAAGAAGATCAACACGATCGAATACAACGTGATGACGATCGAGGATCCGATCGAGTACCACCTGCCGGGGATCAGCCAGATCGAGGTGAACAACAAGAAGGGCCTGAACTTCGCCTCGGGGCTGCGCTCGATCGTCCGCCAGGACCCGGACATCATCTTCGTCGGCGAGATCCGCGACGTGGACACGGCGTCGATCGCCATCCAGGCCGCGCTGACGGGCCACCTGGTGTTCTCGACGCTGCACACGAACGACGCCCCGGGCGCGATCACGCGCCTGCTCGACCTGGGCGTGGAGCCGTACCTGGTGACGAGCTCGGTGATCGGCGTGGTCGCGCAGCGCCTGGTCCGCCTGATCTGCAAGCAGTGCCGGACGGAGTACGAGCCCACCGAGCGCGAGCTCGCGGGCATCGGCGTCGCGATGAAGGATCTGCCCAACGGGAAGCTGTGGCGGGGCAAGGGCTGCCCGTACTGCCTGAACTCCGGCTATTCCGACCGCGCGGCGATCTTCGAGATCTTCTCCGTCGACGACATCGTCCGCGAGCAGACGATCAAGCGGGTCGGCTCGACGGTCATCAAGCAGGACGCCATCAAGCGCGGCATGCGCACGCTGCGCATGGACGGCGCCCGCAAGGTCCTCCAGGGGAAAACGACGCCCGAGGAAGTGCTGCGGATGACGCAGATGGACACGTTTTGAAGAAGAGCCAAGCGCCAAGAGCCAAGCGCCAAGACGTCTCCCCCCCGCCCCCCCAGGGGGAGAGGGGGCGGTAGATGCCCGTCTATACCTACAAGGCGCTCAAGGAGGACGGGGGACCCGACCAGGGCGTCGTCGACGCCGATTCGCCCAAGGAAGCGCGGCTCAAGCTCAAAGGGCGCCGCCTCCACGTCACCGAGCTCGCGGCGATGGGGGACGTCAAGGGCGTCGCCCGCGTCCTCAAGGGCGGGCCGGTCTTCCGCCGGCGGCGGCCGTCGGACGTCGCCATGGTCACCCGCCAGCTGGCCACGCTGCTGGGGTCCGGCATCCCGATGATCGGGGCGCTGTCGGCCATCATCGAGCAGGTGGAGTACCAGGACCTCAAGGCCGCGCTCATGGACATCCGCGAGAACGTCTCGCAGGGCGGCTCGCTGTCCGATTCGATGGCGAAGCATCCGCTCTACTTCAACGAGCTCTTCGCCAACATGGTGAAGGCCGGCGAGGCGGGGGGCAACCTCGACAAGGTCCTCGTCCGGGTGGCCGACTACCTCCACTCCCAGAACAAGACGCGGGCCAAGGTGATGGCCGCGCTCACGTACCCGCTCATCATGCTGGTCATCGGCCTCGGCGTCGTGATCACGCTGCTGACGGCCGTCGTCCCCCAGATCCTCAGCGTCATCGAGCACCAGGGAAAAGTGGCGCTGCCGCTGCCCACCGAGATCCTCGTGATGTTCTCGGGGTTCATGAACCGGTACTGGTACCTTCTCGTGGCCGGCGTGGTCGCCGTGGCCGTCGCGTTCCTCCGGGCCAAGGCGACGCCGGGCGGGCGGCTCTGGCTCGACACCTTCAAGCTCAAGATTCCCGTGTTCGGCACCCTGGTGCGCAAGTCGTCGATCAGCCGCTTCGCGATCACGTTCGCCACGCTGCTGGAAAGCGGCCTGCCCGTCCTGGAGTCGATGGGCGTGGTGCGGAAGGTCGTCGACAACGAGCTCCTCGCGCGGGCCATCGACGCCATCCGCCAGAAGGTGGCGGAAGGGGCCGACATCTCCGGGCCCGTGAAGCAGTCGAAGGTCTTCCCGCCGGTCGTGGGCTACATGATCGGCGTCGGCGAGGAGTCGGGGCGGCTGGAGGAGCTGCTGAAGAAGATCGCGCAGTCCTACGACGAGGAGGTCGAGGTCGCCGCGCAGAAGTTGACGTCGCTGCTCGAACCTCTCATGATCGTGCTGATGTCGGGCGTCGTCGGATTCATCGTCCTGGCGATCCTGCTGCCCATTCTCGAGATGTCGAATATCTAGGAGGCATCCATGCGCCGTTCCCGGGCGGGCTTCACCCTGATCGAAATGATGGTCGTGATCGTGATCATCGGCATCATCGCCGGCCTGGCGATCGTGCAGCTGTCGGGCCGCGCCGACAAGGCCAAGGTCGAGGCCACCAAGGCGATGATCTCGCAGGTGGGCATGGCGCTCGACAACTTCAAGCTGGACCACAACCGCTATCCGGTGCGGCTGGAAGAGCTGATCATGGCGCCGTCGGATATCGACCCCCGCAAGTGGCCGCCCGGCGGCTACCTGAAGCGCTACCCGAAGGACGGCTGGGACCGCGAATTCACGATCCGGGTCCCCGGCACGCGTGGACAGCCCTACGACGTCGTGTCCCTCGGCGAAGACGGCCGCGAGGGCGGCGAAGGCTACGCGGAGGACCTGTGGAACCACGAAGCGTACAAGCGCTAGGCGCCCGCCGCGGCTTCACGCTCGTCGAGCTGATGGTCGTCGTGGTCATCGTCGGCCTGATGGTCGGGGTGGCGGCGACGCGGCTGGATTTCATGGTTCCCAAGTACCGCCTGCGCGGCGCGGCGCGGGAAGTGGCGGGGATCTTCAAGCAGGCCCGTTCGCGCGCGGCGGGCAGCGGCAAGGACGTGTACGTCGAGATCGACCTCCCCCGCGGCCTCTACTGGCTCCTGGTCGCGTTTCCCAAGCCGGTCGAGGGGGCGGAGGCGGCCGATCCCCGGGCGCTGGAGTTCCAGCCGGTCTTCCAGCAGACGCTGCCGGCCGGGGTGAAGTTCGTCGACGTCATCCAGGGCTCCCAGGAGAAGATCGACTCCGGCCGCGCGCGCCTGCGGGTGACGCCGTTCGGGTCGTCGTCGCACTTCATCGTGAACCTGAAGAACAGCGACGACCGCGAGATCTCGGTGAAGATGAACGGTTTGACCGGCTCGGTGACGTTCCACGAGGGCCGGCTGGACGCGGAGGAGCTGCTTGAAGACTCTTCGTACTAAGGACCAAGGACGAAGGACCAAGGTCCAAGGGATCCCCCCCGTACCCCCCCGAGGGGGGCAGGGGGGCGACGCCTTGGCCCTTGGTCCTTCGTCCTTGGTCCTTCGCAAGCGGGATGGGTTCACGCTCATTGAGGTGATGCTGGCCCTGGCCATCCTGGCGATGGCCGTGGTGGTCGTGCTGGACCAGCGGGTGGACGTCGTGCGCGAGGCGGGGTCGGCCCGGGACGCGCGCACGATGTGGATGCTTGCGTCGCGGAAGATCGCGGAGCTGGAGCTCGATCGGGAGCTCTGGCTGGGGACGGGCGGGACGGCCGCCGGCAACTTCGGTGATCTCGACGCCGAGTACGCGCCGTTCACGTGGGAGTACGTGGCGGCGAAGGAGATGGTGGAAGCCCAGGATCCCGCGTTGCTGAAACCCGGGGACAAGCCCAAGGAAATCTTCCGGCTGGTCCTGGCGATCAGCATGCCGGGCCTCGAGAAGCCCCTGGTCGTCGAGGCGATGCTCCCCGTGCAGACGCCCCCCGCGGCCCCGGAGGCGGCGCCTCCCGGTGCGCCGCCGCCGGGCGGGGCGTTTCCACCGCCGCCGGAGACGCCGAAGTGAACGGAACCCGACGTCCGGAACCCGGAACCCGGGGATTCACCCTCGTCGAGCTCATGCTCGCGATCCTCGTGCTCGCGATCATGATGTCGCTCGTGTACGGCGTGGTGACCTCCACGGTCCAGGCGGCGCATCGCGTCGAGGAGATCACGCTCGGCACGGAGATCGGGCCGTCGATCCTCACCCGGATCCGCGAAGACCTCGAGGCCGCCTTCCTGCCGGGGAAGGACGTCGACGCCTTCGTCGGCTTCGACCGCAAGGGCAACGGAGGGGACCGGGACCGCCTGGACTTCGTCTCGGCCGTGATGGGCTACGGGTCGGAGCGCGAGGGGGAGGAGCCGCTCTTCCACGGCGTCAACGAAGTGGGCTACCAGGTGAAAGACAGCCAGCGGAACCCGAACGCGGCGATCCTGTACCGCCGGGAGGACCCCTTCGTCGACGCCGAGCCGCTCAAGGGCGGCCGCCTGACGGAGCTCTACGACCGCGTGCGCCACTTCAGCCTGGAGTTCTGGGACGGCGAGACCTGGCGGCCCGAGTGGAGCTCCAAGAAGGAAAAGAACAGCCTGCCCCGGGCGGTGAAGATCGAGCTGAAGATCCTGGTCGACGAGCGGGAAGAGAAGGACGTCGAGAAGGTCTACGCGACGATCGTCACCTTCACGAAGTAGGAGAAATCCGCCGTTATTCGACGGGCTCGCCGCCGAGCTCCTTCTCCACGACGTGGCAGGCCACCTGGTGGCTCTTGCCGTAGTTGCGCAGCCGCGGGGCCACGACGTCGCACTGGCCCTTCACCGCGACCGGGCAGCGCGGATGGAAGCGGCAGCCGGGCGGCGGGTCGATGGGCGAAGGGACGTCGCCCTGCAGGATGATCCGCTCGCGGCGCTTCTGGGGATCCGGCTGGGGCACCGCCGACAGCAGGGCCCGGGTGTAGGGGTGGAGCGGCTCGGCGTAGAGGTCCTCGCTTTTCGCGGTCTCGACGATCTCGCCGAGGTACATGACGGCGACGCGGTCGCTGATGTACTTCACCACGCGCAGGTCGTGGGAGATGAACAGATAGGCGATGCCGTAGCGCGCCTTCAACTCGACGAGCAGGTTGACGACCTGGGACTGGACCGAGACGTCCAGGGCCGACACGGGCTCGTCGCAGACGATGAACTTCGGGTTCAGCACGAGCGCGCGGGCGATGCCGATGCGCTGGCGCTGACCGCCCGAGAACTCGTGCGGGTAGCGATTGATGACGGCAGGATCGAGGCCGACGTTCCGCAGGGTCTCGCGCACGACGTCCATCCGTCCCGCGCGATCGCCGATGTCGTGGATGGCGAGGCCCTCCGCGACGATGGAGCCGACCGTCATGCGCGGGTTGAGCGAGCTGTACGGGTCCTGGAAGATGATCTGCAGGTCGCGGCGCACCGCGCGCAGGTCGGCGCCCGACAGCGCGAGCAGGTTCTGGCCGGCGTAGCGGATCTCACCGGAGGTCGGCTCGATCAGGCGCAGGAGCGTGCGGCCCACCGTCGTCTTGCCGCAGCCGGACTCGCCGACCAGCCCCAGCGTCTCGCCGGAGGCCAGGCGGAAGGAGAGGTCGTCGACGGCCCGGACGTGCGCGACGACGCGCGAGAAGACGCCCTTCTTGACGGGGAAGTATTTCTTGAGGTTCTTGACCTCGAGCAGGGTCTTGGGGATGAACGGCACCGTGGAATCCGTCGGCAGAGTGCTCATGCCGTCACCACGTCGCAAGCGACCCAGTGGCTCGGCCGGAGCTCGCGCAGGGCGGGCTCGACGGTCTTGCAGCGGTCGATGACCAGCGGGCAGCGGGTGTGGAACTTGCAGCCCGGGGGAAAGCGCAGCGGGTTGGGCACGTTGCCCGGGATGACGTTCAGCTTGGCGCCGCGGGGGGTGTCGAGCTGCGGGATCGACTTGAGCAGCCCCAGCGTGTACGGGTGCAGGGGGTGGGCGAAGAGCTCGGCGGCGGGGGCGTATTCGACGACCTTCGACGCGTACATGACGGCGACGTAGTCGGCCACCTCGGCGACGACGTTCAGGTCGTGGGTGATGATCATCACGGCCATGCCGAAGTCGCGGCGGAGGTCGCGGAGGAGGTCGAGGATCTGCGCCTGGATGGTGACGTCGAGGGCGGTGGTGGGCTCGTCGGCGATGAGGAGCTTGGGGTCGCAGGCGAGGGCCATGGCGATCATGACGCGCTGGCGCATGCCGCCGGAGAGCTGGTGGGGGTATTCGTCGACGCGGGTGGCGGCGGAGGGGATGCGGACCCGTTCGAGCATCTCGATGGTCCGCTTCCGGGCGGCCGCCTTGTCGAGGCCCAGGTGGAGCCGGACGGCCTCCATGATCTGGTAGCCGACGGTGAAGACGGGGTTCAGCGAGGTCATCGGCTCCTGGAAGATCATGGAGATCTGGTGGCCGCGGATCTTCCGCATCTCCTCCTCGGAGAGCTTGAGGAGGTCGACGCCCCCCAGGCGGATCTCGCCTTCGACGACCCGGCCGGGCGGGGAGACGAGGCGGAGGATGCTGAGGGCGGTGACGGACTTGCCGCAGCCGGACTCGCCGACGATGCCGAGGGTCTTGCCCTTGTAGACGGGGAAGGAGACGCCGTCGACGGCCTTCGCGACCCCGTCGTCCGTGAAGAAGTGGGTGCGAAGGTTTTTGACTTCGAGGAGGACGTCGGCGTCGTTCGTCAAGGCGGCTCAGTCTATCAAGAATCTATTGCCGGAGTCTCGGATCGAGGGCGTCGCGGAGGCCGTCGCCGAGAAGGTTATACGCGGTGACGGTGACGAGGATAGCGAGGCCGCTGGCGAGCGGCATCCACCACTCGGTGAAGATGTTGCCCTTGGTGTCGTAGACGATGTTGCCCCAGCTGGCGGTGGGAGGCTGGACGCCGAGGCCGAGGAAGCTGAGGCTGGCTTCGAGGAGGATCGTCCCGCCGACCAGGAGGGTGGACGAGATGATGATGGGGGTCATCGCGTTGGGAAGGAGATGTCGGAAGATGAGGCGGACAGGGCCGGCGCCCAGGGCTCGGGCGGCCTGGAAGAAGTCGAGTTGCTTGAGGACGAGGAACTCGCCGCGGACCAGACGGGCGACGCCCATCCAGGACGTCACGCCGATGATGGTGATGATCACCCAGATGGACTGGTTCCTCCAGACGCCGATGATCGTAATGATCAAGATCAGCGTGGGGAAGGAGAGCATGATGTCGACGAAGCGCATCAGGAGGGCGTCGATCTTGCCGCCGTAATACCCCGAGATCGAGCCGTAGACCGTCCCGATGGTCGTGGAGATGGCCACGGCCAGGAAGCCCACCAGCAGGGAGATGCGGGAGCCGTAGATGATCCGGCTGAAGACGTCCCGGGCGAAGCGGTCGGTCCCCACGGGATGCTCGGAGGAAGGCTCCAGGAGGCGTTCCAGCACCAGATGGCCCTGCTCCGTGGGGTCGGCGGGGGCGAGGAAGGGGGCGAGGAAGGCGACGAGGTACAGCAGGAGGATCATCACGGCGCCGATCACGGCGAGGCGGTTCTTGCGGAACTGCCTCCAGACGATGGCGCTCTGCGACTGCGCCGCGCCCCGGACGTCGGGCCCCCGCCGGATCGCCCGGCGGTACGAGAACGCCGCGTAGACCATGAGGCCGGCGAGCAGGGCCGCCAGAAACAGGGAGGCGACCAGGAAGTCGACGTGCCGGGTCGTAAAGGGGATGGGATCGCCCCGGAACGCCCGGTAGGAATGGGCGAGGGTGGCCCCGACGACCGGCGTCCTCCAGAGGGCGAGGCCCAGGAGGAGCAGGAAGAGCCCGAGGAGGAAGGCGCCCTTCTTGCGTTGCCCGAGCTTCCAGGGCCCGAGGCCGGGGATCCAGGTCCAGATCGGCATGGTCAGTCGAGCCTCACCCGCGGATCGACGACGGCGTAGAGGACGTCGGCGATCAGGTTCCCCAGGATGACCATGCCGGCGAACATGAGGTTCACGGCGAGGAACATGGGGTAGTCGCGCTGGAGGGCGGCGTCGACGGCGACGCGGCCCATGCCGGGCCAGCTGAACACGACCTCGGTGATGACGGCGCCGGCGAGGAGGGAGGGCAGGCTGAGGCCCATGATGGTGACGATGGGCATGAGGGCGTTGCGGAGGCCGTGGCGGAAGATGACGCCGCTCTCGGGGAGGCCTTTGGAGCGGGCGGTGCGGATGTAATCCTGGCGGATGACCTCGAGGAGCTGGCCGCGCATGTAGCGCGAGATGCTCGCGGCGCTGCCGAGCCCCAGCGTGATGGTCGGCAGCAAGATGTGCTGAAGCCGGCTCCAGAGCCGCTCGGCTCCGCTCATGTCGCCGTAGTGCACGATATCGTACATCCCCCCCGCCGGCAGCCAGTGCCAGACGCCGCCCGCGAAGAGGAACAGCAGCCACAAGCCGAGGTAGAACGAGGGCATGGAATAAAACGTGAGCGCTCCGACCCGGGTCACACCATCGAACCACGAGTACTGACGGACGGCCGCGAGGATCCCGATGCTGATGCCGATCACCAGCTCCAGAATCAACGCCAGGACGGAGAGTTGGACCGTGTTGGGAAGGGCGTCCAGGATCTCGTCGGCGACGGGCCGCTTCTTGGCGAAGGAGTAACCGAAGTCGAAGTGGAAGACGACACGCTTCATGTACCTCAGGTAGGCAATGGGGAGCGGGTCGTCGAGCCCGAGGTTCTTCCGCTGCATGAGCCGGTACTCGGGCGTCATGTCGGGGTTTTCAAAGATGTCGGCCGGGTCGCCCGGAGCCGCGCGGATGATGAAGAAATTGAGCGTGAGGATGCCTAGAAGCATGGGGATGATGCCGAGCGCGCGGCGGAGGAGGTAGCTTCGCACGGGGCTATTTGTACTTTTGCTCGGCTTTCGGGACCCACCACTGCTCGAGGTTGTACTGCCAGCCGACCGTCTCCATCTGCACGTTCTTGAAGCGGCTGTTGATGATGTTGATCTGCTTGGGAATGTAGAGGAACGTGTAGGGCTGGTCCTCGACGATCAGCTCCTGGGCCTTGAACCACATCGCCTTGGCCTTCTCCCGGTCCATCTCCCCGGCGGCCGCGTCGTTCAGGGCGTCGAACTCGGCGTTCGAATACGACACGAAGTTGAACTTGTCCGGGATGGACTTGGTGTGGAAGATCGTCGTCATCTCCATCTTGAGGCCGACGCTCCAGCCGGCGATCGACGCCTCGAAGTTCTTCTTGTTCATGTCGCCGCTGAAGATCGTCCACTCGAGCAGGTTGAGATTGACCTTGATGCCGACCTTCTTGAGCTGGTCCTGGACGATGACGGCGATGTCCTCGCGGATCTGGTTGCCCTTGTTCGTCTTGAGGGAGAACTCGAAAATCTTGCCGTCCTTGTCGAGCCAGCCGTCCCCGTTGGAGTCCTTCCAGCCTTCTTCGGCGAAGAGGGCCTTGGCCTTGGCGGGATCGAAAGGGAAGTCCTTCAGGTTCGGATTGAACGCCCAGATGATGGGGGAGACCGGGCCCTTGCAGACCTCGCCGAAATCGTAGAAGAGCGCGCTGATGATCTCCTGCCGGTTGATCGACATCGTCAGCGCGTGGCGAACTTTCTTGGACTGGAACATCGGGTTCTTGAGGTTCCAGCCGATGTAGCTGTAGTTCCGGCTCGGGTACACGTGCGGCGTCAGCTTCGCCGTCTTGGACATCTTCTGGTACATGCGGGGCGGGACGCCTTCCATGAAGTCGATTTCGCCGTTCTTCAGCTGAATGAGGAGGCTCTCCTGATCGAGGATCACCTTGAAGATGATCCGGTCGAGGGGCGGACGTCCCCGGTAGTACTTGTCGTTCGCCTCGATCTCGAGGAATTGGTTGGCCTTCCACTCCTTGAACTTGAACGGGCCGTTGCCCACCGGCTTGCGGTTGAACTCGTGGCTCTTCCACTCGGCGGGCGGCACTTTTTCCAGGATGTGCTTGGGCAGGATCGAGCCCACCGCCGCGTCCATCAGCTGGTAGGGGTAGAGCTTGCTGAAGACGTATTTGACCGTGTAGTCGTCGACCGCGACGACCTCCTTGATGTGCTCCTTCCACTTGATCGCCGACCAGCCGATCTCCGGGTTGATCTGGCGCGAGTGGGTGAACACGACGTCGTGGGCCGTCGTCTTGACGCCGTCGGTCCAGACGACGTCGTCGCGGAGCTTGAACGTCAGCTCCATGTGGTCCTTGGAGAACTCCCAGCTCTTCGCCAGCGACGGCCCGTGCGAGAAGTCCGGGTTGGTGCTCGTCAGCGTCAGGAAGAGCAGGCCGATGATCTCGTCGGCGTTCTTGGTGCTGCTGGTCAGGTCGTTCAGGGAGTCGGCGTCGCCGATCGAGCCCACGACCAGGGTGTCCCCCTTGTCGTGGGGCGTCTTGTAAAACGCTTCGAACTTCTGCTCGAAGGCCGGGTTGCGCTCCTCCGACGTCCCCCGGTCCGTGACGGGGGTGGTCTGGGAGGGGGGCGGAACGGGCGTCTTGGCGCCGCCTTTGTCGCCTCCCGCGTTGTCGCAGCCCGCGGCGAGCGCGAGCAGGAGCACGGCCGGTCGGAGCTTCATCATCGCGGCCCTCTCGTGTGTGACGTGTCGCGAAAGTTCATCTTCGTGACGCTTCCCCCCTCTGTCAACTGTTTACCTACTCTTTGTACGTCCGTCGACATCCCGCGGCTAGCCGGGGCTGGACTCCTGGACCTTTTTGCACCCATCGACTAAACTGAAGGCCCTTGCCGAAGCTCCACATCAAGCAGGCCGGACATACGCGCGACTTCGCGCTCGCCAAGGAGTCCATCTCCATCGGCCGCACCCCCGAGAACGACATCGAGCTCAAGGACTCCCTGATCTCCCGCCGCCACACCTCCATCGTCCGCAAGGGCGAGCGCTGGCTCGTCTACGACCTCGGCTCCTCCAACGGCACCTTCGTCAACCGCGAGCGGATCGAGAGCAAGCCGCTGGACAACGGCGACGTCATCCGCGTCGGCGACACCGAGATCACGTTCTGGGCGGAGGAAGGCCCCGCGCCGCCGCCGCCGCCCAAGCCCGTCTCCTCCCGGCCCACCGACATCGGCGCCAACATCGTCCAGTCCGTCGACGAGATCGCCCAGAGCCTCTCCATCGACATCGGCGGCAGCACCCTCGCCCCGGGCGTCTCCCTGCGCGACATCCGCAAGGACAGCGGCCGGGAGAAGGCCGCCGGCCTCTTCCGCATCCTCTTCGAAGTCGGGCGGACGCTGTCGACGGCCGCCACCCTCGACGAGATGCTCCAGAAGGCCGTCGCCCTCATCCTGGAGGTCGTCAACGCCGAGCGCGTGGTCATCCTCCTGCGCGACACGCCGGACGCGGAGCCGAGCGTCCGCCTCGCCCACCAGCGCGGGCGGGGGTTCATCGACGGCAAGGAAGTGCCCATCTCCAGCACCATCACGAACCAGGTCGTGAACGACAAGGTGTCGATCATCACCTCGGACGCGCTGCAGGATCCGCGATTCATGCAGGGCCTGTCGATCGTCCAGTACAACATCCGCTCGGCCCTGGCGGTCCCGCTCTGGGAAGAGAAGCGGGTCTACGGCGCCCTGTACCTGGACAACCTCGCCAAGTCCTACGCCTTCCAGAAGGACGACCTGGAGCTGATGACGGCGATCGCGAACCTGATCGCCATCCGCATCCGCCACGACGAGACGCAGGAGAAGCTGCGCAAGGAGGAGACCCTCCGGAGCAACCTCTCCAAGTACCACTCGCCGGACGTCGTGAACATGCTCATGACGAAGGGCGGGGACGTCGGGCTCGAGGTCACCGAGCGCGAGGTCACGGTCGTCTTCATCGACGTCGTGTCGTCCACCCGCATGGCGGAGACGCGGTCGGCCCCGGAGGTCGCCGCGCTGCTCAACGAGTTCTTCCGCATGGCCACGGAGGCCGTCTTCAGCCGCAAGGGCAGCGTCAACAAGTACATCGGCGACGAGGTGATGGCCATCTTCAACGCGCCGGTCGACATGCCCGAGCACGCGGTGAGCGCGGTGCACGCCTGCGTCGACTTCCTTCGCGTGAAGAAGGAGTTCTGCGAGAAGCATCCGGAGAAGGCCTTCGAGGTGCGCTGCGCGGTGAACTCCGGCCCGGTGGTCGCGGGCAACGTGGGCACGACCACGCGCATGGAGTACACCGTGCTGGGCGACGCCGTGAACACGGCCGCCCGCCTTTCCAAGATGCCGCAGATCAATTCCGTCGTCATCGGCGAACGCACGAACCAGCTGCTCAACGGCGCCTTCAAGACCAAGGACCTCGGCGAGACGATGCTCAAGGGCAAGGAGAAGGCCATGCGGGCCTTCGAGGTGCTCTTTTGAGCCTTCACCACAAAGGCACAAAGGGCACGAAGCGGCCCCTTTGTGGGCTTCGTGCCTTCGTGGTGAAGGCGTGAAACGGGTCGCGATCCTCGGGAGCACCGGCTCCGTCGGCACGAGCGCGCTGGACGTCGCCGCCCACCTGGGACTGCGCGTCACCGGCCTGGCCGCGAACACGAAGGCCAAGGCCGTCCACGAGCAGGTGAAGCGCTTCCAGCCGACCCGCGTCGCGATGGGCGACCCGGCGGCCTGCGACGAGCTGCGCGGGCTGCTGAACGGGTCGTCGACGTCCCTCCTCCGCGGCCCCGCGGGCGTGCGCGAGGTGGCGTCGGCGGAGGATGTCGACGTCGTCCTCTGCGCCATCTCGGGGGCGGCCGGGCTGCCGGCGGTGCTCGAGGCGGCGGAGAAGGGGAAGACGCTGGCGCTGGCCAACAAGGAATCGATGGTGATGGCCGGGCCGCTGCTGCTGGACGTCGTGAACCGGACGGGGGCGCGGATCGTGCCCGTCGA
This sequence comes from Planctomycetota bacterium, assembly GCA_036383955.1. GTDB lineage: Bacteria > Planctomycetota > MHYJ01 > MHYJ01 > JACPRB01 > JACQFK01. The sequence goes on from DASVNH010000010.1 coordinate 18,660, forward strand.
CAGCGAGCACAGCGCGATCTTCCAGGCGCTGCAAAGCGGGCGGGCGAAGGAGGTCCGGAAGGTCTTCCTGACGGCTTCGGGCGGGCCGTTCGCGCGGACGCCGAAGAGCGAGTTCGCGGCGATCACGCCGGAGATGGCGCTGAAGCATCCGACGTGGACGATGGGCGGCAAGATCACGATCGACTCGGCGACGATGTTCAACAAGGCGCTGGAGATCGTCGAGGCGAAGTGGCTGTTCGGGCTCAAGCCGGAGCAGATCGAGGTGCTGGTGCATCCGCAGTCGATCGTGCACTCGATGGTGGAGTTCGTCGACGGCTCGGTGGTGGCCCAGCTGGGGCTGCCGGACATGCGCACCCCGATCCAGTACGCGTTCACCTGGCCCGAGCGGGCGGAGGGGAACGTGAAGCGGCTGGACCTGGCCCAGATCAAGACGCTGACGTTCGACGCCCCGGACCTCGAGAAGTTCCCCTCGCTCCAGCTCGGCTACAGAGCGGCCGACGCGGGAGGCACGATGGGGGCCGTGCTCAACGCCGCCAACGAGGTGGCCGTCGAGCTCTTCATGGCGAGGCGGATCCCGTTTCCCGCCGTTTTCGACATCGTCGCGCGCGTCATGGACCGGCACGCCGTCGTCGCGGAGCCGACGCTCGACGAAGTGCTCCGGGCCGACGCGTGGGCCCGACAGGAGGCGCGATGCAGCTCCTAGAACCCTATCTCCGCGGGGGATGGAACATCCTCCTCGTCGTCCTCGGGCTCGGCCTGATCGTGTTCCTGCACGAGCTGGGGCATTTCCTCCTCGCCAAGAAGAACAAGGTCCGCGTGGAGGCCTTCTCGCTCGGCTTCGGCCCCGTCCTCTGGAAGCGGCGCCACGGCGACACCGAGTACCGCCTCTCGGCCTTCCCGCTGGGCGGCTACGTGAAGATGGCGGGGGAGTCGCTCGTCGACGACCGTCGCGGCGAGCCCTGGGAGCTCACCTCGAAGACCCCCTGGCAGCGCTTCCAGATCTTCGTCGCCGGCGCGACCATGAACCTGATCATCGCGTTCCCGATCGCCATCGGCGCCTACGCGGTGGGGAAGGTCGAGCCCACCAACATCGTGGGCGCGCCGGGCTACGCCGAGTCGCTCGGCGGCCTCCGCCCCGGCGACCAGGTGCTGCAGGTCGGCGACCGGAAGATCGACAGCCTGGAAAAGATGCTGCCGGAGATGATCCGACGTCCCAACGGGACCGTCGTCCCCGTGCGCGTGAAGCGCGTCGAGAACGGCGTCGAGGTCGAGAAGACCCTCGAGGTCGTCGCCCGTTCCTCCTCCTTCCATCAGACCAACACCGTCATGACGATGATCCGCGGCCTCAAGGAGGACAGCGCGGCCTACAAGGCCGGCCTCCGGGACAGCGACATGATCGTCGGCGTCGGAGACGAGCGGGTCGTCGACGGCGTCCGGGTCCTGGAGATCCTCCGGGAGAGCCCGGACAAGGACGTCACGCTTCGCGTCAAGCGCTGGCGCTCCGACTGGACGACCGAGGACGTGACGATCGCGCCGATCAAGGTCCCGGCCCGCCATCTCTGGCGGATCCCGACGGACGAGCACCTCTTCGAGCCGCTGGTCGGGAAGGTCGTCAACGGCACGGCCGCCTGGGACAAGCTGCTGCCGGGCGACCGGATCACGATGGTGAACGGCCAGCCGGTCCGCTCCTGGAGGGACATGAAGAAGGCCGTCGAGCCGGCCTTCGGCGCGGAGATCGAGATCCGCGCGGACCGGCCCAAGGCGGGGCCCGTCTCCGTCCGCCTTCGCCCGGGGATGAACGCGCAGGGGAAGGGCGTGCTGGGCATCCAGGACGGGAAGTCGAACGTGGTCGCGCACGTCGAGCCCGGCTCGTACTACGACAAACACGGGCTCAAGACGGGCGACGTCCTCTGGGCCATCGGCCTGAAGTCCGGCGAGCTCCTGATTCCGCGGGAAGGCTTCGCCGAAGACAAGCCGGCCGACGGCGCGGCGCCTCCGCCGGTGTCCGTCACCGTCCGCCGCGACGGGAAAGACGTCCATCTCCAGTTTCCCTACGACAAGGCGGTCGAAGGCGACCTGATGGCGACGGGCCTGCGCACGCCCGAGGGCTTCGCGCTGAGCGACGCCCAGCTGCTGCGCGAGCGGACGTTCGGCGAGGCGTTCGCCGCCGGGATGCGCGAGCCGGTGGACGTCACGGTCTGGACGTTCGAGATCCTCCGCAAGCTGGTCACGCTGGAGGAGTCGAGCAAGGGGCTGTCGGGCCCGATCGGCATCTTCCACGTGACCTTCCGCAGCGTGGAGCGCTCGTTCGGCAATTTCCTGTGGCTGCTCTGCCTGATCACGGTGAACCTGGGCATCTTCAACCTGCTGCCCATCCCGGTGCTCGACGGCGGCCACAACGTGCTGCTGCTCATCGAGGTGATCCGCAAGTGGTTCGGCAAGCCGCCGCCGAGCGAGAAGTTCGTCGCGACGTTCCAGTACTCGGGCCTGCTGTTCATCCTCTGCCTCTTCGTGATGGTGACCTTCAACGACATTTCGAGGCTCTGGGGTGGATAACGACGCCTGGACGCCCCTGGTGGGCCTGGTCGTCGTGGTGGACACGTCGTCGTCGTTCGTCTACCTGGGGACGCTGCTCCGGGTCGAGGACCACTTCGTGGTGCTCAAGGACGTGGACGCCCACGACATCCACGAGTCCACCTCCACCAAGGAGCAGTACGTCATGGAGTGCAAGCGCTTCGGCGTGCACGCCAACCGCAAGGAAGTCTCCGTCCGCAAGAGCGTGATCGTGAGCGTCTCGAAGCTCGACGACGTCATCACGTACTAGGCAATAGGCAATAGGCAATAGGCATTCGCGGCTATTGCCCATTGCCCAATGCCTAATGCCTTCGTGGCGTATTTGAAGCTGTTCCGGCTGCCGTTCGTGTTCACGGCGGTCGCCGACAGCGCCGCGGGCTACCTCATCGCCTCGCGGGCCGCGCCCGATCCCCGCGCGCTCGGCCTCCTCGCCCTCGCCTCCGCCGCCCTCTACGCGTTCGGCATGGCGATGAACGACGTCGCCGACCGCCGGCGCGACCAGACGCTGGCGCCCGGGCGGCCCCTGCCGTCGGGGAAGATCACGCTGAAGGGCGCGCTGACGGCCTCGCTGCTGGTCCTGGCGGCCGGGGCGGCGTCCGCGCGCCTGCTCGGGGGCCCCGTCCAGGCCATGTTCGCCGCCGCCTTCATCGGCGTCATGCTCTACGACTTTCTGATCAAGATCCCCCCGGTGATGGGCGCGATCCGCTTCTTCAACCTGCTCATGGGCGTCGCGGCGGCGGGGGCTTCGACGGCCTCAAAGGCGCCTGGATCCTCGCGATGCCGTCCCTGATCTACGGGACCTCGCTCACGTTCGTCTCCACGCTCGAGGACGGGCAGGGGCGCAAGGGGCTCCGCTGGCTCGGGGTGGCGGGGATGGCGGGCGCCGCGGTGGCGCCGGCGATCCTGGGGCGCCCGACGGCCTGGGTCCCCGCGCTGCTGCTCGCGGGCTGGCTGGTGAAGAGGGCGCTGGCCGAGCCGGACCGGAAGGGCGTGATGCTGCTGGTGCGCGACGGCGTGGCGGGCTTCATCCTGCTGGACGCGACGCTGCTGGCCTCGTTCGGGCGGACGGCCGAGGCGGCCGTCGTGGCCGCGCTGCTGCTGCCGGCGTTCGGGCTGATGGCGATTTTCAGGAGACTGGGGTGAAGGACGTCGAGGTGGTGTACCGGCGCGGCGGGCGGACGGAGTCGGTCCACCGCGTGCGGGTGGCCGTCGTCGAAGGGAAGAAGAAGCTCCTGGCCGCCGGCGACACGGCGGAGGACGTCTTCATGCGCTCCGCGGCCAAGCCGTTCCAGGCGCTGGCGGTGGTGGAGTCGGGGGCGGTCGACGCCTTCCGCCTCTCCGAGGACGAGCTGGCGATCGTGTGCGGCTCGCACGGCGCGGACGAGGTCCACGTGACGGCGGTGACGTCGATCCTGGAGAAGGCGCGCCTGGAGCCGGCCGCGCTGCGCTGCGGGGCGCATCCGCCGACGTCCCCCCGGGCGCTGAAGGAGCTGTACCGGTCGGGCGCGGAGCCGTCGGCGCTGCACAACAACTGCTCGGGCAAGCACGCGGGGATGCTGGCGGCGGCGAAGCGGCTGGGCGCGCCGCTCGACACGTACCTGGATCCGAAGCATCCGCTGCAGAAGGCGAACGCGGCGGCGGTGGCGCGCTTCTGCGGCGTGAAGGCGGTGAAGCTGGGGACCGACGGCTGCAGCGCGCCCAATTTCGCGGTGCCGTTGATGGCGATGGCCCGGGCCATGGGCGCGTTCGCTTCGGGGAGCGGCCCGGAGCGGCGGGTGCGGGAGGCCATGATGGCCCATCCCGTCATGGTCGGCCGGCCCTGCGTGAACGTGATGTCGGCCGCTCCCGGCCGGATCGTCGCCAAGGCCGGCGCGGAAGGCGTCTACCTGATCGGCCTGCCCGCGTCGGGCGTCGGGATCGCGCTGAAGGCGGTCGACGGCGCCGCGCGGCCGCTCCTGCACGTCCTCGCGGCGCTGCTGCGGAAGCTAAGGCTGCTGTCGAAGGCCGAGCTCGACGTCCTGGCGAAGTCGGCCGACCCGGTGATCCGCAACCACGCGGGCCTGGAAGTCGGCGAAATCAGGGTGTCGAAGGTTTGACGAGGCGCTCGATGGCGGCGTCGATGAGGCGGCGGTCTTCCGTCGACGGCGTCCGCCCGCCGTAGCGCGCTTCGTAGAACTTGGCCGTGACGAAGTCCACCCCCTCATCCGGGAGCACGGCCTTCACCTGGCGGGCGAACTCGAGGGGCGTCGTCCCCGACGCCTTGCGCAGGCCGCGCTTCGAGAGGGCCCAGAGGAAGTCGCGATAGAAGTCCACCGACGCCGTCTCCCGGAACCCGCCCGCGAGCTGGCGGAGGCGCCGCTTCTGGGCGCCCGGCAGGGAGAGGTAGACGAGGAAGGCGAGCAGGCCCAGCGCCGCGGACACGCCGAGCGAGAGGGGCGAGAAGAGGACCGCGAGGACGCGGAAGAGGAAGGCGGCGACGGCCTTCATCGTCCCGCGCAGGGTCTCGCCCTGGGAGTCCGGGTCGAACTCGACGATCAGGTGGTCCCAGCGCTTGGGCGGGCCTCCGTCGTCGGTTTTCTTGAGGTCCAGCGACGCCACGGGCAGGCCTTCGGGGGGCGCGGGCGTGCGGCCCTCGGACGGGGTGGCGTCGTAGGCCCTCCAGCCGTGCTCGGGGCCGAACCAGACTTCCGCCCAGGCGTGGGCGTCGGAGAGCCGCACGAGGAACGAGCCGTCCTCCTCCGCGTCGTGGAGCTGGAAGCCCGTGGCCAGGCGCGCCGGCACGCCGGCCGCGCGGCAGAGCAGGGTCAGCGCCGACGCGTAGTGGATGCAGAAGCCCGCCCGCTGGTTGAGGAAGTGCTCCACGGGATCGACGCCCGGCGCCGGCACGAACGGATCCGCCTTGTACGAGAAGCCGTTGCGCATGAGGAAGTGCTGGAAGCGGTTGACCTTGGCGTCGAGCTGGGTGTCGCCGAGGCCGCTGACGAGCTTCTTCGCCTCCGCGCGGACCCGCTCCAGCCCCTTCGGGACCTGGAGCCAGGCGGCGGGCGCCTCGGGCGGGCGCGTCAGGCGGGGCGGCGAGGCCGGCAGCAGCGCGCTCTCGGCGAAGAACTCGATGTAGTCCTTCGGCGGGGAGGGCATCCAGACCGCGCCGGCGGCCGGGTCGTGGCGCACCTCGGGGAGCTGGACGCGAAGGACGTCGGGCAGCAGATGGGCCACGGTCCCGGCGAGGACGGTGGCGTGGACCTGCTGGCGGACGAGGAGCCGGCCGGGGGGCACGGGCGTCTTCAGGTCGACCCACTGGTCGCCGCGGCCGTCGTCGGCGTCCCGCACCTTCCGGCGCTCGCCGCCGGTCTTCCATTCGCCCCCTTCGTAGAGGTCGAGGGTCGCGCCGCGGAGGTAGGGGGTGAGATCGGCGCTGACGGGGCGGTTCTGGAGGTCGCGCACGCGGACGCGGAGGG
>DASVNH010000011.1:0-3377 GCA_036383955.1 Planctomycetota bacterium
GGACGTCGGCTTCGAGGCCAGCCTCAACCCCTACCGCGGCTGCGAGCACGGCTGCGCCTACTGCTATGCCCGCCCCACCCACGAGTTCCTCGGCTTCTCCGCCGGCCTCGACTTCGAAACCAAGATCCTCGTCAAGGAGGAGGCGCCCGACCTCCTCCGCCGCGAGCTCTCCGCCAAGGCCTGGAAACCCACCCTCCTCGCCATGAGCGGTGTCACCGACTGCTACCAGCCCCTCGAGCGCCGCCTCGGCCTCACCCGCCGCTGCCTCGAGGTCCTGCTCGACTTCCGCAATCCCGTCTGGATCGTCACCAAGAACCACCTGGTGACGCGGGACGTCGACGTCCTTCGCGGCCTCGCCGGCTTCCGGGCCGCCGCGGTCACGGTCTCGATCACCACGCTCGACACCGCCCTGGCGCGGGCGCTGGAGCCCCGGACGTCGGCCCCCTCCCGCCGCCTCGAGGCCATCGCGGCGCTGGCGGAGGCGGGGGTGCCGGTGGGCGTCAACGTGGCCCCGATCATCCCGGGGCTCACGGACGCCGAGATCCCCGCGATCCTGAAGGCGGCGAAGAAGGCGGGGGCGTCGTTCGCGGGCCACACGCTGCTGCGCCTGCCGCTGGGCGTGAAGGAGATCTTCTCCCGCTGGCTGGACGAGCACGCGCCCGAGCGGAAGTCGAAGGTCCTCAACCGCGTCCTCGAGGTTCGCGGCGGCCGCCTGAACGATCCGCGCTTCGGCTCCCGCATGACCGGCGAGGGCGTCTACGCGGAGCAGGTCGGCGCGCTCTTCAAGCTCGCGCGGCGCAAGGCGGGCCTGGCCGAGGACGGCCCCGAGCTCTCAACGGCCTCCTTCCGGATCCCGCCAGGCCCGCAGCTGACTCTTTTCTAGTTACGAAACAGACGGTCTGTTTCGTAACCAAGTACAAACCAGACGGTCTGTTTCGTAACTCGGAATTATTTTCGACGACTTTTTCGGCTTTTTCGCCACTAGGGGCGGAGGCGAACGATGAGGCGTCGAGTCCGCTTCGAGGAATCGATCGATTGGCATGTCTTCAATCGCGGGTCCCGCCGGATGGCCCTGTTCAGGGACGACCAGGACGCGCGCGTCTTCGCCGCGTTGCTCCAAACGGGCCTTGAGGTATCCGGATGCGTCCTCTGGGCCTACGTGCTGATGACCAACCACTTCCATCTGGCGATCCGCGGCAGCAGCGCCCAGCTCCGCCGGTGCATGCACTACGTCGAGTGGCTGTATTCCCTCTACCACAACAAGCGCTATGGCTTGAGCGGAGCCGCCTTCGAAGGCCGCTATGAGGCCTATCCGCAAGGCACCTTGCCGATGCTCCTTCGCACCATCGCCTACGTGCTGATGAATCCGGTCGCGGCGGGCCTCGTCGAATCCCCGGACGCGTATTCCTGGTCCAACTATGGGGCCTTCTTCGGGGGAACGCCGAGCCTCCTGTCCGGAGACGCCGATCTGTTCCTGGACCGGTTTGATCCGGACCCTTCACTTTCCCAGGCGAGGCTCCTGACCTTCATGGACCGTGAGCGCGCGAGGATCCTCCGCGGAGACCACCGGCCGGGAATGAGCGCGAAGGACGTGCAGGCCAACCACTTCGACTGGCTGCTCGAGGAGGCTTCTACCCGCAAGGCCATCACGGAAGTATTCAACCCGCTGACTCTGGCGCTGTATTGGGCCAAGGAAGCCGGCTTTCATCGAGGAGCCATCCACAGGGTCCTAGGAGGCCCCATGTCCTCACACCAGCGGAACCAGCTCTCCAGGCTCCGTCGATGGCTGAGTGACGACCCTGCTCGGGCGGAACTGGCCGCCCTGCCCTAGTTGCGAAATAGACCGTCTGATTCGCAACTCAGGATTTTTTGATCCTGAGGCCCCAGCGCTTCACCTTGCGGTAGAGCGTGCTGCGGTCGATGCCCAGGATCTGGGCCGCGCGGGCGGTGTCGCCCTCGTACTGCCGCAGCAGCTTCTCGAGGGCCTCCCGCTCCATGTCGGCGATCGAGCGCACCGGCCCGTCCTCCTGCGTGCCGGGATCGCGGAGGACGTCGGGAGGCAGGTCGTCGACGCCGATCTCCTCGCCGCGGCCGAGGGCGCAGGCGCGCTCGATGGCGTGCCGCAGCTCGCGGACGTTGCCGGGCCAGTCGTAGATCTCGAGGGCGCGGAGGGCGTCGCGCGACAGCCCCGTCACCGCGCGGGAGCCCTTCGCGGCGAAGTCGCGGAGGAAGTGGTCGACGAGCAGGGGGATGTCGTCGCGCCGGTCGCGCAGCGGGGGGATCGGCACGGTGACGGTGTTGAGCCGGTAGTAGAGGTCCCGGCGGAAGCGGCCCTCCGCGACCATGCGCTCGAGGGGGCGGTTGGTGGCGGCGAGGATGCGGACGTCCACCGCGCGATAGGACGTCGCGCCGACCGGGCGGATCTCCTTGGTTTCGATGGCGCGAAGCAGCGCGGGCTGCAGCTCGAGGGGGATCTCGCCCACCTCGTCGAGGAAGACGGTGCCGCCGGTGGCGATCTCGAAGAGGCCGGCCTTGCGGGTGTGCGCGCCGGTGAAGGCGCCGCGCTCGTGGCCGAAGAGCTCGCTTTCCAGCAGGCTCGGGGCGATCGCGCCGCAGTCGATGGGGACGAAGAGCCGCTCGTGGCGTGTGCCGTCGTAGTGGATCGAGCGCGCCAGGAGCTCCTTGCCGGTGCCGCTCTCGCCGAGCAGCAGGACGTTGCAGTCCTCGCGGCGGACGCGGTCGATGATCTCCGCGCAGCGGCGCATCGGGGAGGACAGGCCTACCAGGTTGCGCGGCGAGTAGCGCTCCTCGAGCTGCCGGCGCAGCTGCTCGTTCTCCGACTGCAGCCGGCGCACCCGGCGCAGCCGCCCCAGGATGAGCGAGACCTGGTCCAGCTTGAAGGGCTTCGGCAGATAGTCCGCCGCCCCCAGCCGCATCGCCTCCACCGCCGACTCGATCGTGCCGTGGGCCGTCACCATCACGATCTCGATCGACGGCCGCTCGCGCTTGACCCGCTGCAGCAGCTCCATGCCGCCCAGGCCCGGCATGCGGACGTCGACGAACGCCGCGTCGAACGTCCCCGACCGCAGCAGCGCCAGGGCCTGCTCGGCCCCGGCCGCCTCCTGGATCTCGACGTCCTCGCGCGGCGCGAGGATGTCGCGAAAGATCCGCCGGATCGACGCGTCGTCGTCCACCACCAGCAGGGATAGCGCGCGGCTCACGGCCGCATTCTACCGCATCATTCGCAAAATGCGAAAAGTTACGAAACAGACTGTCTGTTTCGTAACTCTCCGCCGATACATAGAGAGGTGATCCTGAGAAGTCTGGTCCGGGCGCTCGACCGCCGCCGCCGGGTGGCGATCGCGGCCGCCGTCGGC